>PMYN01000161.1 GCA_003171215.1 Gemmatimonadota bacterium
CCGCATCCCGCATCCCTCTTGGATCCCGCATCCCGCATCCCTCTTGGATCCCGCATCCCGCATCCCTGTTGGATCCCGGATTCCGCATCCCTCCCGAATCCGGAATCCGCCCTTTCCCGATTCCCGCCCTCCAACCCCGCATCCGGCATCAGGGACCCCGCCTCCCGCATCACCGAAGCAATCTTAGCATCTTCTTGACGCCTTTCCCCGTTTTCGGTCCGGCCGCTTAACAGCTGGTCCTGATATGCTGGCTGGATGCGTTTCATCCGCCAGTTCCGCGCACTCATCACGCTGTTCCCCCTCGTTGCGCAGCCACTCGCTGCGCAGGTTGACTCGCGCGCCGCGCTGACGCTCGAGCAGGTTCTCGCGCAGGCGCTGCACGGCAACCCCGACATTCGCCTGGCGCGATTGCGCGCCGATTCTTCGCGCGCCGAAGTGCGCATCGCCCGCTCGTACGCAAACCCCGATCTCGCGATCTCGCCGAACAACCCGTGGCAGTATTCCGTGGCCGCCCCACTCGATGTGGGGCCGCAACGCACCTATCGCGTGCGCACTGCGAACGACGGCGCGCTCGCCGCAGTGCACGACGTTCGCGACGCCGAGCGCCTCGTGCGGTTCGCCGTTCGCGCGTCGTTCTATGACCTCATCCTCGCCGATACCATGCGGGCCATCACCCGCGAGCAGCACGACATCTTCCGCGACCTGCTGGCGGCCGATTCCTCGCGAGTGCATGCCGGCGCCATGCCGGAGCGCAACCTCGTGAAGAGCGAACTCGAGCTCGCCAAGGCCGACGCAGATCTCTCGCGCGCCGGCGCCGCCGTGCGCGCGGCTCGGCTCGCGCTGCAGGCGGCGATGGGAATCGCGCGCGCCGACACGGGTTTTCGCGTTGCCGGATCGCTGGCCGTGCGACCCCTCGCCGCGCTGGCCTCGCTCCCGGCGATTGCCGCCTCTCTCGACGATTCGGCCATCGCTCGCCGCCCGGACGTGCGCGCCGCGCAGGTGCGCACGCAGGCGAGTGAAGATTCGCGGCGCTTTGCGACTTCCCTGCTCGTCCCCGTGCCGGGGCTGGTGCTCGTGCAGCAGCGCGACGAGCCTTTCCCCAACGGACAGCACTACGCGCTCGGCATCAGCGCACAGCTCCCCGTCTGGAACTGGTTCTCGGGCGAGCGCGAGCGCGCGGACGCGGGGGTGAAGCAATCGCGCGTTTCGGAGGAGCGGGTGCGCGTGCAGGCGTTTGCCGAGGTGACCGCGGCGCTCGATCAGTTCCGCGCGGCGGAACAGCTCGCGCGCAAGCTCGACGCCGGATTGCTCGAGAAGGCGCGCACCGCGCTCGAGACAGCGCGCTTCGCCTACTCGGCCGGCGCGATCTCGTACGTCGAGCTTCTCGACGCGGTGCGGACGTACGGTGAGATCCGCGCCGATGCGGCAACGGCTGGGCACGACTACTGGGTGAGCGCGTACGCGGTGGCGCGCGCCCTCGACCAGGAGGTTTCGCAGCCATGATGCGCGTTCCGCGTTCCCTCATCGCGCGGCGGTCGGCTGCGTTGATCGCCTGCGTTGCCGCAGTGAGCGCGAGCTCGGCGTGCGGACGAAAGCCGGCGGCCGAGACAACCGATGCCCCGCCACGACAGGACGGCGAGATCGTGCTCGATTCGGCATCGCCCAAGCTCGCCGCGATCTCGGTCGACACCGTGCGCGTCACACATGAGCGCGCCGTGGCCATGCTCGCCGCCCAACTCGCGCTGGACGAGAACCACACGGTGCGCGTGTTCTCTCCCGTCACGGGACGCGTGCGGTCGCTGCTGGCAGAGCCCGGGGCTCACGTGGCCGCCGGGACCGCGCTCGCGCGGATTGCGTCGGCCGACATGTCGCAGGCCACGAGCGACCAGCTGAAGGCGGAGGCGACGATGGCGCAGATGGCTGCGGCGCTGACCCGCGCCGAGGATCTGTACTCGCACAAGGTGATCGCCATGAAGGATCTCGAGCAGGCGCGCAGTGACGCCGCGCAGGCGCGTGCAGAGGCCGACCGGGCGCGGCAGCGCATGGCCCAGCTGGGCGGCGCGGGCGGCACGGGCGGCTCCGGTCGCTCGGAGGCCGTGGGCGGCTCCGGCCGCCCTGATGCCGCTGGCGGCGTGCAGGGCGATTTCGTGCTGCGGTCGCCGATCGACGGGTTGGTCATCGACCGGACGGCGAATGCGGGAGCCGAGGTTCGTCCCGATGCGACCGTGCCGCTCTTTACGGTGTCGTCCCTCGACACACTGTGGCTGGTCGCATCTGCGCCACAGCGAGACCTGGGAAAGCTGCACACGGGCGCGCATCTCGCGTTCACCACCGACGCGGCGCCGGGCCACACGTTCGATGCGCGCGTGACGTACGTGGGCGACCAACTCGATCCCGTCACGCGGACGACACTCGTGCGTGCAGCCATTGCCAATCGCGACCGCGGACTGCGGGCGATGGTCGTGGGCGTCGCGCGGCTCATGGCGGCCGACGAGTCGTCTCACGTGGTAGTGCCGACGCGCGCGCTGGTCACGCGCGGCACCGAGGTCGTGGTGTTCGTCGAGAAATCGCGCGGACATTTCGAGCGCCGGCCGGTGATCGTGGACGACGACGACGGCACCACCGCGACGATTCGCGAGGGACTCAAGCCCGGCGAGCGCGTCGTGACGCGCGGCAGCATCCTGCTCTCGGCCGAAGCGGAGCGGTTGCCGTAGTGCTGTGTTGATCCTTCACTAGCCGCGGCGGGAATATCTGATGCTTCGCTCACTGATTCGATTCGCGCTTCGCCAGCGCCTCCTGATCATCGGCGCCACGCTGCTGGTGGCGGCGGTGGGGATCCGAGCGTTCATCGACCTGCCGGTCGAGGCGTTCCCGGATGTGGAAGACGTGCGGGTGCAGGTGATCTCCATCTGGAAGGGGCATGCGGCGGAAGAGATCGAGAAGCTCGTGACCCTGCCGGTCGAGAGGCAGATGAACGGGCTCCCCGGACTCACGAACCTGCGCTCGACGTCGATGTTCGGTCTCTCCTCCGTCTCGATGACGTTCCAGGACGGGACGACGGACTATTTCGCGCGGCAGCAGGTCATCGAGCGCCTGCAGGATGTGACGGTGCCGGCTGGTGTCCAGCCCGGGCTGTCGTCGCTGTCGAACTCCACGGGCGAGATCTTCCGCTACACGCTCGCCGGGAAGCGCCCGCTCTACGACATGAAGGCGCTGCAGGACTGGGTGGTGGAGCCCGGATTCCGCACCGTGCCGGGGATTGCCGACGTCGTCGGGTTCGGCGGCGAGGTGAAACAGTACCAGGTGGATCTCGACCCGGCCAAGCTGGCGGGCTACGGTCTCCCGCTCGCGACCATCGAGAACGCGATCGCGAACGCGAACCAGAACGCGGGCGGCGGCTACATCGAGCACGGCTACGAGAAGCAGGTCGTGCGCGGCGTGGGGAACTTCACGTCGGTGGACGACATCGCGAAGGTCGCGGTCAGCACGCGCAACGGCGCGGTGGTGACCGTCGGCGACCTCGGCACGGTGCACGTGGGCGCCGCGCCGCGCGAAGGGATCGTCGCGAAGGATTCCGCAGACGACGTGATCGAAGGGATCGTGCTCATGCGCAAGGGCGAAAACGCGCTGGAGATCCTGAAGGGCGTGCGCGCAAAGGCGGCAGAGCTCAACGCCACGATCCTGCCGCACGACGTGCACCTCCTGCCGTTCTACGACCGCGCGAACCTCGTGCACCACACGGTGAACACCGTGGAGGAGAACCTCCTGCTCGGCGCGACGCTGGTGCTCGTGATCCTCGTCGTGTTTCTCGGCGACTGGCGGAGCGCCGTGATCGTCGGGGTCGTGATCCCGCTGGCGCTGCTGGGCGCGTTCATCCTGATGGATTTGTGGCACGTGTCGGCCAACCTCATTTCGCTCGGCGCGGTGGACTTCGGGCTCATCGTGGACGCGGCGGTGGTGATGGTCGAGGCGTTCCTCGTGCGCCTGGCGCTGGCGCCGCCGCCCACAGAGGAGCAGCTCAGGCAGCGGCACGCGACACTCGTCGCGTCGGAGCCCTCGCACGAGGCGGCGGCGGACACCGTGCACATGGAGCTCACGGGCGAACACGCCACGGCAAGGCAGATCGAGCACACGGACTTCGCGATGCGCGCCGACATCGGGCGCCGCGAGGTGTTCGCGCGCGTTGCCGAATCCATGGGACGGCCGATCGTCTTTTCGAAGGCGATCGTCATCACGGCATTCCTGCCGATCTTCACGTTCCAGCGGGTGGAGAAGCGCATCTTCTCGCCGATGGCGTTCACGCTCTCCTTTGCGCTGGCGGGATCGCTGCTCCTCTGCATCACGCTCGTGCCGGTGCTCGCGAGCATGTGGATGAAGGTGAAGCCGGGCCAGGTGGATCCGCCCGCGGCGCGCTGGCTCCAGCGCGTGTTCGAACCGCTCCTCGGCTGGGTGCTCACCCATCAACGACGCGTGGTCGTCATGGCCTTGCTTGCGCTCGCGGCCACCGGAATCGTCGCGTCGCGACTCGGCACCGAGTTCCTTCCGGCCCTCGACGAGGGGAACATCTGGCTCAAGATCACGATGCCGGTGGGGATCTCGGTGGAGGCGGCGAAGGACATCGAGCGGCAGGTGCGCACCGTGCTCCGCAGTTATCCGGAAGTCGCGCAGGTGGTCACACAGCTTGGCCGTCCGGACGACGGCACCGACACGAAGGGAACGAACAATCTCGAGGTGTATGCCGACCTCATTCCGCGCCGCGAGTGGAAGAGCGCGAAGGACAAGGAGACGCTGATTTCGCTCATGGCTGCGCGCCTCGACGCGATCCCGGGCACCGAGATGAATTTCTCACAGTACATCAAGGACAACGTGGACGAGGCGCTGTCCGGCGTGCAGGGCGAGCTGGTGGTGAAGCTCTTCGGGCCGGATCTCGAGGTGCTGCAGCGCAAGGCGGAGGAGATCTCTCGCGTGATGTCCCGCGTCCGCGGCGTGGCCGACCTCGGCGTGGAGCAGCAGTTCGGGCAGCCGCAGCTGCGGTTCGAGTTCGATCGCGCGGCGCTCGCGAGCAACGGGATCACGGTGGCCGACGCGCACGATGCTGTCGAGACCGCGGTGGGCGGGCGCGCCGTGACGCAGTTCCTCGAGGGCGACCGCGTGTTCGACGTGAGCGTGCGCTACGACTCGCTCGCGCGGAACAACGCGCAGGCGCTGAAGCATCTCCTCGTGTACGGTGCGGACGGGCACGGCGTCCCGCTTGCGAGTATCGCACGCGTGGTCACGTCGGAGGGCGCGTCGAGGATTTCGCGCGAGTCGAACGAGCGGCGCATCGCCGTGAAGTGCTCGGTGCGCGGGCGCGACGAGGGCGGTTTCGTTGCGGAGGCGCAGCGGCTGGTGGCGAAGAACGTCACGCTGCCGGCGGGCTATCGCGCGGTGTGGGGCGGGCAGTTCGAGAACCAGCGGCGTGCGACGGCGCGGCTCGCCATCATCGTGCCGGCGAGCATCGTGCTGATTTTCGTTCTGCTGTTCAGCGCGTTCCAGTCGGTGAAGTACGCGGCGCTGATCCTGGCGAATCTCCCGTTCGCGCTCATCGGCGGCGTGGCGGCGCTCTGGCTGCGCGACATCAACCTGAGCGTCTCCGCGGCGGTGGGCTTCATCGCGCTGTTCGGCATTTCAGTGCAGAACGGCGTGATCCTCGTGACGAAGTTCAACCGGTTGCGCGAGGAGGGAGGGCTGCCGCTGATCGAGGCGGTGCGGCGCGGGACGCTTCACCGGTTGCGCCCGGTGCTGATGATCGCGCTGATGGCGGCACTCGGCCTGTTGCCGGCGGCGCTCTCGCATGGAATCGGCGCGGAGACGACGCGCCCGTTCGCGACGGTGATCGTCGGCGGGCTGGCGACGTCGACGTTTCTCACGCTGCTGTTGCTGCCGATCCTCTACCTGATGTTCCACGAAGTGCCGCGCGAGGAGATCGCACGGTGATGGAAGACAACGGCGACGGGCGACGGGTGAGCGGCGACTTGGCGAAGGGCGACGTGTGAGGAGCGAGGACACGAAGTGCATCTCGCTCCTCATGGTGCTGCTTGCGGCCGCGTGCGGCGCGCCAGGATCGCAGCTCGCTCCGATCACTCAGATCACGCCCGGGACGTACAGCGGAACGGATTCGGCCGGTGGCCTGCGGTGGACGATCGCTCAATCCGCACAGACGGTGAGCGGCAACGGGTCGTTTCTCGCGACCGGCATGACGGCCACGGTGCAGCACACGTTGCGCGGAACGTTCGTGAGCGGACTGCTCTCGCTCCGGCTCGTCGGAGCGCCGGGAGATACGGACGCGGATTCCGTCTGGTTCAGCGGGCGGGCGGTGCCGGACCTCTACACGGGCGCGGCGTTTTCAGGATCGCTCCATGGGCCGACGGCAACGTTGTTTGGGCCGTTGAGCGTGTACATCACGACTGCGCGCTGACGAACGAGGAGGAGCATCGTTGAAAACGACAAATATCGGACGTTCCGCATGGGCGCTCACGCTCTTCCTCATGGGATGTGCATCGAACAGCCTGTGGTTTCACTCGGGTCCGCGTCCACCCGAGTTGACCGGAATCTGGATCGATGTGGAGAAGACCACCGCGGCAGATACGGTGGCCTGGTCACTGGGAACCGGAGGAGACGACATCACGCTCCACTTCAAGGTGCTCAGCGACAACGCAGGCATGACGAGGATCGAGCACAGCAAGAAGCGTTACGGCTCGTGGTATCTGTCGGGAGACATGCGCGATACCGTGGCACGCGCGATCTGCTTCCAGCGGCGACCGCGCGACGGCGCGACGTGCCGGGGCTTTCGTGTCGACACACTGCCGGGCGTGCCGGCGCACCGGAGGCTGACGGTGCTTGGATACCCCGGGGCGCATCACGTGTCGGAGCGGGTGCTCGTGGAGCGGCTGCCGAACTGACCGATGCGGGATGCGGGGGTGGGATCCCGGATCCGGGAAAGCGCGGATGCGGAATGCGGAAGGGATGCTGTATGCGCGTACCGTTCGAGAAGTACCCGCATCCCGCACCCCTTCCGCATCTTGCATCCGCCCTTTCCCGATTCCTGCATCCCGACCCCGCATCCCGCATTTCGGACCCCACATCCCGCATTTCGGACCCCTCATCCCGCATTTCGGACCACTCACCTCGGCCTTATCGAGGCGATGTTGTCGAAGTGCCCATCCCCTTTGTAAGGCCGCGTGAAGCTGCCGCCGGGCGTCGCCGCGGTGACCTCGCCCGTCACGTGATAATCCACCCCGCCCGTCTTGGACATCAGTTGCGTCGCCCTGATCAGCTCCTGGATGCTGAACGAAACGGGCACGACGACCTCGCTCTTCTTGTGCGCCTCGAGTGTGGCGGTCTGTTTGATCTCGCCGAACGCGACCCGCATCGTGTCGACGAACAGGTTGTACGTCAGTCGTGTCGCGTCGAGCCGGTAGTCGTTGGGATTCGTGACGTCGAGAATGATTTCCATCGAGCCGCCCTGGAATCCGATGGCCTTCATGCGGACATCACGCAACTCGACGATCGGCGTCGCGAACATCGAACGGCCCATTGAAGCGCATGCTGATGACAGCGCGATCAAGACGAAGACGGCAGACGGCAGACGGCGGACGGCGGCGAACGGACTACTTCTCATCCTTCGATTCTCCAGCTTGGCGTCTGAGGTTTTGCCACCACTCGATGCGCTTCGCGATTTCCTTCTCGAATCCGAACGCGGTGGGCTCGTAGAACTTCGCGTCGCCGATTTCGTCCGGAAGATAGTCCTGCGGCAGATATCCCTCCGGCACGCTGTGCGCATACTGGTACCCCGCCCCGTATCCCAGTTCCTTCATGAGCTTGGTGGGCGCGTTGCGGATGTGCTTGGGAACCTGCGCGGCGGGCGTGTCGCGGGCGGCGGCGAGGGCGGCGCCCCATGCCGTGTACACGCGATTCGACTTCGGCGCGGTCGCGAGGTACACCGCGGCCTCGGCGAGGGCCAGCTCGCCCTCGGGCGTGCCGAGAAAGTGATACGCGTCGCGGGCGGCGATGGCGATCTCCAGCGCGCGCGGGTCCGCGAGCCCCACGTCCTCGCTCGCGAATCGCACGGTGCGCCGCGCGATGTACATGGGATCCTCACCGCCGTCGATCATGCGCGCGAGCCAGTAGAGCGCGCCCTGCGGATCGCTCCCGCGCAGCGCCTTGTGATACGCGCTGATGAGATTGTAGTGCTCCTCTCCAGACTTATCGTAATGTGCGCTTCGCCATTGCAAGGCTTCGCGGACGATCGCAGCGGACAACACGAGGCCGGAAGCCGGAAGCGCGGAAGCCGGAAGCTTGAGGTCGGAACCGTGTGCCGCTTCTTCCGGCTTCCGGCTTCCGGCTTCCGGCTTCGGGGCTTCCGGCTTCCGGCGCGTGCTCTTCGCGAGCGAGACCGCCGCTTCCAGGATCGTGAGCGCGCGCCGCGCGTCGCCATCGCTCTCGACGGTGAGGATGGCCATCGCGTCGTCGTCGAGCGCGACGTGTTCGTCGCCGAGTCCGTGGTCCTTGTCGATGAGCGCGCGCTCGATCACCGACTTGATGTCGTCGGGCGTGAGCGGCTCGAGCACGTAGACGCGGAGTCGCGAGAGCAGCGCCCCGTTCAGCTCGAAGCTCGGGTTCTCCGTGGTCGCGCCGATCAGCGTGACGGTGCCGGCTTCGACGTGCGGCAGGAGCGCGTCCTGCTGTCCGCGATTGAACCGGTGGATCTCGTCGATGAACAGCACCGTGCGCACGCCGGTCACGAGGCGCCGCTCGGCGTCCGCGACGATCTCCCGTATGCGCGGGATGCCCTCGGTCACCGCCGAGAACTGGGTGAACTCGCCCTTCGCGTAGCGCGCGATCAGGCGGGCGAGCGTGGTCTTCCCCGTTCCCGGCGGGCCCCAAAACAGGATCGATCCGGTGTCACCCCGCTCGATCGACTCGCGCAGGGCGCGTCCGCGATCGAGGAGATGGCGCTGGCCCGCGACTTCGTCGAGCGAGCGGGGACGCATGCGCGCGGCGAGCGGGGCGCGGCCGGTGGCTTCCTCGAATATTGACGGGCTGTTGTCGGGCTTCTTGGGGCGGGCCATGGGTGGAAAGATATGACGGGCTCACAAGCGGCGACGAGTGAGGGGACCAACGGCGACGGGTGACGGGGACGAACGGCGACGGGTGACGGGTGAGGGAAACAGCGGCGACGGGTGACGGGTGAGCGGCGATTTAGCGAAGGGCGACGTGCCCGGAGTGAGGAGAAGTCCGTCTCCGCGCTCCTCACGCGTCGCCCTTCACCAAATTGCCGCTCACCCGTCACCCGTCGCCGTTCGTCCCCTCACCCGTCGCCGTTTGTTTGATCTAGCCGATCGTCGCCGCACGGGCCGCGAAGTAGATCACGACGCCTCCGAAGAAGGCGAAGTTGTGCCACCACCCGGCCTTCCCCTGAAACTCGGGGATCAGGTTGGACGCACCCACGTACAGCGTGACTCCGCCGGACAGCGCGAGCCCGTAGTGCGCCAGCGGGCCGAACGAGTTCGTGAGCAGGACGCCCGCGATCGTCGCCGCGCCGAGCAGCGCCGCCGCAGCGAGCGCCGCGGCGCGCGTGCGGCCGGCGGCGAGCATGAGCGACGAGATCGCCAGCCCCTCGGGCAGCTTGTGCAGGAAGATCGCGCCGAACACGAGCACCCCGAGCTGGGGGCTCACGATGAAACCGCTCGCGATCGCGACGCCGTCGCCGAAGGTGTGCAGCAGCAGGCCCGCGAGCGCGGACACGCTCACCCGGCGCGAGACCGCATGCGTTTCCTCGCCGAAATGGAAGTGTCCAACGAGCGCGTGCTGCGTGAGGTGCACGAGCAGGAATCCCGCGAGGATGAACAGCGCGCCGCGTTCTCCGTCGCGTGTGATGGCCTCGGGAATGAGATCGGCGAGCGCCACGCTCAGCATGAACCCCGCCGCGAGGGCGATGAGCAGCTCGAGGGTGCGCGTGCTCCACGCGCGCCGCGTGGTGACGGCGGCGGCACCGGCGACGTTCGCGGCTGCGGCGATGAGCGCGTAAACGAGGGCGTTCATTAACAGACGGCGGAGGGCGGACGGCGGACGGCGGCGGACGTCATTTCCATTAGAGCAGCTTCAACGTGAGCCTCTCCGCGGTCGCCGTAACCGCGTCGACGAGCTCGGGTGCGCCCGTGAATTCCGTCGGCCCCACGCTCCATTCCCGCGGCGGCAAATCGGCGCGCTCCTCGAGGCCGCGGCCGAGCAGNNACGCGCGACGGTATCGGTGACCTCGGAGAGATTCAAACCCTCACCGACGTACTTGCGCCCGGTGCGCAGGCAGTCGAGCGCGAGGTCCACCACATCGGGCATCGCCTCGGTGAGATCGTGAAACAGGTCCACCGCGCGCTCGGGGCTCGTGCGCACGTCGGCCACGAACACGTCGCCTTCCTTTCGCAGGGCGAAGACATCCGCGAACGGACGGAAGCGAGCGCCGAGGACTTCCTTCACCGGCCGGGTCTTGAAGAACTTCACAGCGTCCTTGCCAGCTCCATCAGTTTCGCGTTGGTGTTCAGTGCGGGATCGTCGATCACGCGATCGAGCAGCGCGTGCAGGACCTTCCCCATCCGCGGGCCGTTCTCGACGCCGGCCTTCTTGAGATCTTCGCCGTCGACGGCGAGGTCGGCGATCTCGATGGGGTCCCGAAAGGCGATGATCACGGCGAGCTTGGTCAGGGGATCGAGCCGCGACTCGGCCGCGGCGTCCTCGTCTAACGCGAGCAGCGCCCGCCAGAGCGCGGCGTTCAGTGTGAAAAACGTTTCGGCGCGCATGCGGCCGATGCGGGCAACCCAACGTCGCACGTCGACCGCCTTCACCGGGCCCGTGCGGATCGCGGCATCGATCTTCGGCCCAAGCTCGGCGCGGGCACCGGCAAGGCTCGCGATCCAGNNNGTGCCCGCGTCGCCTTCGAGTCGCGGCAGATAGTCGAGCGCGGCGAATCGCACGGCCGGTGCCGCGGCGATCGAGGGGACGAGTTCCTTGAGGAATCCCGCTTCGCGCCACCACTCGAGCGCGACGGACGGGTGCTCCACCTGCTCCATCGTCTTCTGGAGCTCCTGCTTCACCCGCTCGGGCGAGAGGCGGCTCATGTGCGACGCGGAGTCCCTGATCGCGACCCAGGTCGCGGGCTCGATGTGAAACTTGAATCGCGACGCGAAACGGATTCCGCGGAGGGCGCGCAGGCGGTCCTCGCGCATCCTCTCGCTCGCGGTTCCCACGGCGCGGATCAGGCCGCGCCTGAGGTCGAGCTGTCCCTCGAACGGGTCCCGGAGTTCTTCGGACTTCGGATGGTAGGCGATGGCGTTCACCGTGAAATCACGGCGGGCGAGGTCGTCGTCGAGCGAGGCGCCGAACTCGACCACGGCATGCCTTCCGTCGGTNNTCGACGCCCACCGGAACGGTGCGCTTGAACACGCCCATGACCTGCGCCGGCGTCGCGGCGGTGGCGAAATCCCAGTCGAGATGCGGATGACCGAGCAGGGCGTCGCGCACCGCGCCGCCCACGCACCACGTCTCGAAGCCGGCGCGCTCGAGGCGGGCGACAATTTCCTTCACGGCCTCGGGCGGATTCAGCGGTCGCATCACAGGCCGCGCAGGCCCTCGGCCAACGACACGCGCGGATTCCATCCGGGCAACGGCGCGCCCTGCGTCCAATGCTCGAGCACTTCGCGAGCCCGGTACGGCCGCTCGCCCCACCGCGCCGCGAGTGCAGTTCCCCGTGCCGCCTCCCAGATCGCGAACAGCTCCTTCACCACCACCGGCTCGTTCGAACGAACGGCGTACACCTCGTGACCCGCCACCTGGTTCGCGAGCAATCGTTTCGCCGCCACGATGAACGCGCTCACCGCATCGTCGACGTGCACGAAGTTGAGCGGCAACTCGCCGCGCACCATCGACAGCTCGCGCTTCATCTGCTCCGCCTCGAGCATCATCGGCATCAGCTTCCGGCGAATGTCTCCCGGGCCGTAGGTATCGCTCAAC
>PMYN01000092.1 GCA_003171215.1 Gemmatimonadota bacterium
CGCAGCCTCAACGACCTCGGCCAACGGCTCAAACAGATGGTCCAGCGCTACAAACTGGAGTCGGGTGGCACGGCATGAGTTCCAGGGATGAGGAGTTCCTCGCGCAGCTCCGGGCGACCTTCAACGTCGAAGCCGCCGAGCACCTGCAGGCGATGGTGACGGGCTTGATGGAGATGGAACAACTATCCACGCCCACTGCGCAGCGGGAACGGGCCGCGGTGGTATTCCGCGCCGCGCACAGTCTCAAGGGCGCGGCGCGCGCGGTTGGCCTCGCCGACGTCGAGTCGCAGTGCCACCTTCTCGAAGATCTCTTCGCCGGCTGGAAGCGGCAGGGGGGTCTCCTGACTGCCGTTGCGACCGACGCGGCGCATCGGGCACTCAGCACGGTCTCCGCTGCCTTGGGTGCGCCGGCCGTCGCGACGGTCGCGCAGCAGTCGGCCCCGCCGGCGCTCGCCGCGGAACACGGCGGCCCCACATCGGGCGACACCGTGCGCATCGGGGTCGCGAAGCTCGACGCGATGCTCGTGCAGGCTGAGGAGCTTTTCGCGGCCAAGCTCGCCGCGACGCAGCGGGCAGAGGACATGCGTGAGCTTGCGCACCGATTCGAGGCGTGGAAACACGAGTGGGCGGCAGTGGAATCGGAGTCGCGCACGCTCCGCCAGGCGACCGTCCGCCCCGCGCCCGGCGATGTCGGGCACGTGAACGGTCCGGCGCTGGCGCGGCTGCTCGACTTCGCCGATTGGAGTGCCGACCACGTCAAGTCGCTCGAACGACATGTGGCAGGGCTCGCGCGGACCGCACAACAGGACCGCCACGTGATCGAGAGGCTCGTCGACGACCTGCTGGAGGACTCCAAGAAGCTGCTGTTGCTTCCGTTCGCCACCTGCGCGGCCCCGTTTCCCAAGCTGGTGCGGGATCTCTGCCGCGATCAGGGCAAGGAGGCGGAGCTGGTGATCCGGGGCGAGGACGTCACGATCGACAAGCGCATCCTCGAGGATCTCAAGGATCCACTCATCCATCTGCTGCGGAATGCCGTCGATCACGGCGTCGAGCCGCCCGACCGGCGCACCGCCGCCGGCAAGCCGCCGCGCGCCACGATCACGATCGCCGTGACGCCCATGGATGGCCGCAAGGTGGAGTTCACGGTGTCGGACGACGGGGCAGGGATCGATGTTGAGAAAGTCAAGGCGTCGGCAGTCAGGCACGGGCTTCTCTCGCCGGACGATGCGCTCGCGATAAGCGACGCCGAGGCACGTGCGCTAACGCTCCACGCCGACGTCTCTACGAGTCCGATGATCACCAAAGTCTCCGGCCGGGGCCTCGGCCTCGCGATCGTGAGTGAGCGGGCCGAAAAACTTGGGGGCACGGTATCGGTGGAGAGCGAGCTTGGCCGCGGAACGAGCTTTCGCATCGTTGTGCCGTCGATACTGGCCACGTTTCGCGGGATTCTCATCGAGGTGGCGGGTCGGCGATTTGTCGTGCCGACGGCCCACGTCGAGCGCGTGGCGCGCGTGAAGGCAGACGAGGTGCGGACCGTGGAAGGCCGCGAGACCATCGCGCTCGATGGGCGTGCCGTCGCCCGGGTGCGGCTGGCCGACGTGCTCGAGCTTCCGGTGGTGGAAGGCAGCGATGCCACGACCGCGATCGTGCCGGTGGTCGTCATGTTCGCCGGAGACCAGCGCGTCGCGTTCGCCGTGGACGCCGTGCTCGACGAACAGGAAGTCCTCGTCAAGCGACTCGGCCGGCCGCTGTTGCGCGTGCGCAACGTGTCGGGCGCCACGGTGCTTGCCTCCGGTCAGGTGGTGCCGATCCTCAACGCCCTCGATCTGCTCAAGTCTGCCCGGCGTGGCGGCGGCGCGCCGGCTCGAGCGGCCGCGCCGGTACGGTCTCCTGACCTGGCGACGAAGATGATTCTCGTGGCCGAGGACTCGATCACCTCGCGGATGATGATCAAGAGCATCCTGGAATCGGCCGGCTACCGCGTGCAGACGGCGGTCGATGGGATGGACGCGTTCACGCAGGTGCGCGCCGGGCGATTCGACCTGGTGGTGTCCGACGTGGAAATGCCTCGCCTCAACGGGTTCGATCTCACGGCGAGGATTCGCGCTGACAAAAAGCTGTCCGACCTACCGATCGTCTTGGTGACGGCGCTGGAAACGAGGGAAGATCGCGAGCGCGGTATCGACGTGGGCGCCAATGCCTACCTGGTCAAGAGCAGCTTTGACCAGGACGACCTGCTCGACGCCGTCCGGCGTCTGGTCTGACCGATGCAGGCAGCCATGGAACCTCTCGCGAACGCGCGCCGGATCAGCGTCCTCGTCGTGGATGATTCGACGGTGCTGCGGATGCTGCTCGTGCACCTGCTGGAGTCGGACCCGGAGATCCGTGTGGTCGGCGCCGTGAACGACGGTCACGCCGCGCTGGCGTTCGTCAAACGGGACACGCCGGACGTCATCCTGATGGACATCCACATGCCAGGCCTGGATGGCTTCGAGACGACGCGCCGCATCATGGAAACCCATCCGGTACCGATCGTCATCTGCTCCGCCACCTCGGACACGAGGCTCGTCGCCACCACGTTCCGCATGATGGAGGTCGGCGCCGTGGCTTGTGTCGAGAAGCCGGTCGCTCGCGACCACGCCGACTTCGAGGCGCTGGTGACGAACCTCCTGCAGACGGTCAAGCTGATGTCCGAAGTGAAGGTCGTCAGACGCTGGGTGCGTACGCGAAGCACGCTGGCATCCGCGCCAGCGGCGTCGCTCGAGACTGTGGCGGGGCGGCGCCCCAGCGGCATCGCGCTCATCGGCATCGGCACCTCCACCGGCGGTCCGCCGGTGTTGCAGACGATCATCGGGGCGCTGCCGAAGGAGTTCCCCGTGCCCATCCTCATTGTGCAGCACATCGCGCCCGGCTTCCTCCCCGGACTCGCCGAATGGCTGAGCCAGACGACGGGCTTTCAAGTGCACATCGCATCGCACGGCGCGTCGCCGATGCCGGGGCACGTGTATCTGGCGCCCGATGATTTCCAGATGGGCGTCGGCGCCCACGGAGAGATTGTTCTGACGAAAGGTGCGGCGGAGGGCGGGTTGCGCCCCGCCGTTTCCTATCTGTTTCGCTCGCTCGCCGAGCGGTTCGGCCCGCGCGCGATGGGCGTGCTGCTCACCGGGATGGGAAAGGACGGCGCCGCGGAGCTCAAGCTGATGCGCGACGCAGGTGCCGTCACCATCGCGCAGGACCGCGAGAGTTCCGTGGTGCACGGAATGCCGGGCGAGGCGGTGCGGCTCGACGCCGCCACGCAGGTCCTCCCGGCCGACAAGATCGCGTCCGCGCTGGTGACACTGACCGAACGGAGATGAGGAACGATATGCCACCCCACATTCTCGTCGTTGAAGACAGCGCGACTCAGGCCCGGGTCGTGCAGCGCGTGCTCGAATCGGCCGGCTACGAAATCGAGCTCGCCCGCAGCGGCGAAGAGGGGCTGGCCCTGTTCGACGCTGAACGGTGCGACGCCGTGATCAGCGACGTAGTGATGCCCGGCGCCATCGACGGGTACGAGCTCTGCCGCCGCATCAAGGGCAGCGAGTCGGGACGCGCAACGCCTGTCATGCTCCTGACGAGCCTCTCCTCGCCGATGGACATCATCAGCGGCCTCGCGGCGGGCGCCGACAACTTCCTCACGAAGCCATACGACGCCGCCCATCTGGTTGAGCGTGTGCAGGTCCTGCTCCGGACGCGTGAAGCGCGGGCGAGCCACAAGCCCCGTGTGGGCGTGGAAGTGTACTTCATGGGGCAGACGTTCAACATCACGTCCGATCGCGAGCAGATCCTCGATCTCCTCATCTCGACGTTTGAGGACGCGGTGCGGCAGAACCACGCGCTGCGGGAGCGCGAGCAGGAGCTGTCGGAGGCGAGGGCCCAGTTGGCCCGGCACGCCGACACCCTGGAAGCGCGGCTCGAGAGCGTCCTGCGTTCGGTGCCGGACGTCCTGTTCAGCATGGGGGGCGAGCGGTTCAGCGTGCAGTACGTGTCGCCGGCTTCCGTGCGCGTGACCGGTCATACACCGGAGGAATTCACGAACGATGGCGACTTGTGGATGCGGATCGTGCACGAGGAAGATCGGCCGGCGCTCGAGGCCGCCCTTCTGCGGGTGCGAGGCGGCGCGGTGGCGAACGAACAGTTCCGGATGAGGCACCGAGACGGAGAGGATCGGTGGATCCAAGCCACCTTCGTCGCCGTGTTGAACCCGCGCGGTCAGGTCGTTCAGATCGACGGCATCGCGCGCGACGTCACGGCGGCAAAGCGACTCGAGAATCGGCTGCGCACGAGCGAGCGACGGTTCCAGGGTCTCTTCGAATCCGCACCGGAGGCGCTCATCATCACCGACCCACGGGGAACCATCGTCCTGGCGAACGAGCAGGCGGAACGAACGTTCGGTTGGACCCGGCAGGAACTGGTGGGCCAGCCGGTGGAGATGCTGATGCCGGCGGGGAACCGGCATGCTCACCTCGCGCTGCGCGAGGGCTATCAGCGGGACGCCGTGGCGCGCACGATGGGCGCCGGGAGTCAGAATCTTCGCGGCGTTCGCAAGAACGGAAAAGAGTTTCCCGTCGAGATCAGTCTGAGCCCGCTGGAGTCCGATGGAGAACTGCTCACGGCCTCCGCCGTGCGTGACATCACGGAGCGAAAGCAGTTGGAGGCGCAGCTGCTGCAAGCGCAGAAGATGGAGAGCGTGGGCCGGCTCGCAGGCGGCGTCGCGCATGATTTCAACAACTTGCTGTCCGTGATCCTCGGCTGGACGGGAATGGTATTAGAGGAGTTGCCGGCTGATCATGCGGCCCGGCCGTCGCTCGAAGAGGTGCTCAGGGCCGGTGAAGGCGCTGCCGGACTCACGCGGCAGTTGCTGGCGTTTTCGCGGCAACAACTGGTCGAGCCGACATTCTTCAACCCCAACGCGCTTGTACTCGAGCTGGACAAGATGTTTCGCCGGCTGATCGGCGAGGACATCCAGCTCGTGACGCGCACCGAACCGGAACTCGGTGCGGTGAGAATGGACCGAGGACAGCTCGAGCAGGTGCTCATGAACCTCGTGGTCAACGCACGCGACGCGATGCCTGAAGGCGGCAAGATCGCAATCGAGACTGCGAACGTAACGCTGGATGCGGACTATCCCCGGACGCACCAGGGCGTGACACCCGGCGAGTATGTGATGATCGCGGTGAGCGACTCAGGGGTAGGCATGAGCGACGAGGTCAAGACCCGGCTGTTCGAGCCCTTCTTCACGACAAAGGAGAGTGGGAAGGGAACGGGGCTCGGGCTCGCCACGTCGTACGGGATCGCGCAACAGGCCGGAGGCCACATCGGCGTGTACAGCGAGCCGGGGGTGGGCACGACGATGAAAGTGTACCTGCCGCGGCGGGACGAAGCGGCAGCGATCACCTCGGCCCGCGTCGAGCGCTCATCGAATCGCGGTGCGGAGACGATTCTCCTCGTGGAAGACGAACCGGCCGTGCGGCTCGTGAGCGCCCGCATGCTCGAGACGCAGGGCTACCGCGTGCTTCTTGCGAACACCGGCGAGGAGGCGCTGCGGCTGCTCGAGGCTGCTCGCGAGCCTGTGCATCTCCTGCTGACTGATGTCGTCCTCGCGGGCGGCATGAGTGGGCGCGTATTGGCGGAGCGAGTTCGCGACCTGAGGCCGGGCTTCAAGGTGCTCTTTGTTTCAGGCTATACGAGTGACGTAACAATCTTGCACGGGTTGCTGGAGAAGGGAATCACACTGGTGCAGAAGCCATTCACTGCGGAATCGTTGGGCGGGAAGGTTCGGGAAGTGCTCGATGCGAAATAGACCACTCGGCCCGATGCCCTCGTCCGAGACGAATGAAACCGCGGACAAGCAGTGCGGACAAGCAGTGCGGACAAGCAGTACGGAGCGGCCCATGAAAACCGGCCAGAAAACAAACGGCAAGGTGGAGATTCTGATTGCCGAGGACAGTCCCACGCAGGCGGCGCAACTGGCGCACCTGCTCGAGCAGCACGGCTACTTGGTGACGACCGCCGCCGACGGCCGCGAGGCACTCGCGCTGCTCGAGCGGCGCACGCCCACCCTGGTGATCACCGACATCGTGATGCCGGAGCTGGACGGCTACGGCCTGTGCAAGGCAATCAAGGCCGACAAGAAACTGAAGGGCATCCCGGTCATGCTGCTGACCACGCTCTCCAATCCGCAGGACGTCATCCGCGGGCTGGAGTGCGGCGCGGACAATTTCCTGCGCAAGCCGTACGACGAGCGCTACCTGCTGTCGCGCATCGACTACCTGCTGATGAACCTCGAGCTGCGCAAGAACCAGAAAATGCAGATGGGCATGGAAATCGACCTGGGAGGTCAGAGGCATTTCATCAGTTCCGACCGGCAGCAGATCCTGGACCTGTTGATCTCGACCTACGAGCAGGCGGTCGAGATCAACAGTGAGCTCACGCAGCGGGAAAAGGAGCTGGCACATTCCAGCGAAGTGCTCAACGCCCTGTACCGAATTGCGGAAGGCCTCAATCACGCGGGCAGTGAACGGGAGGTGGCGGAAACGGTGCTGGAGCGGGCCATGGAACTGCCCGGGATCCAGGCCGGCTGGATTTCTCTGCGGGAAGGTGAGTCCGGCTTCCGACTGGTCGCCGCGCGCAATTTGCCGCCGGCACTCGAGGAGCCCTGCGCTCTGCAGGGCAGTTGCACCTGTCGCCGCCGCCTCATCTCCGGCGAGCTCGACTCGGTCACCAACATTCTGGAATGCGAACGCTTGGCGAAGGCGGTCGGGGACACACGCGGGCTGAGCTACCACGCCAGCGTTCCGTTGTGGCTCGGCGACCGGACACTGGGCGTGATGAACCTCGTCGGCCCGGAGAAAGGACTGTTCAACGACGATGAATTGCGGGTCCTGTACGGCGTGGGCAATCAGGTGGCGGTGGCGCTGGAGCGGACGTACCTGCGCGAACATCTGGAGCGGATGGTGCAGGAGAGAACCGCGGCGCTCGAAGCGGAGATCGTGGAGAGGAAGCGAATCGAAAGAGAACAGGCGCGGCTGGTGGCGATCATCGAGGCCACCTCCGATTTCATTGCAACCAGTGACCCGGACGGCCGTGTTCGTTTCGTGAACAAAGCGGGCCTGGGCATGCTCGGGTATGACGCGAGTGAGGGTATGCCCGCCCTGCGTATCGGGAAATCCCATCCCGACTGGGCGGCGAAACTGATAGCGGAGCAGGGCATTCCCCATGCCGTCGAGCATGGGTCGTGGAGTGGAGAAACCGCGTTCCTGCGACGCGACGGGCCGGAGATTCCGGTGTCGCAGGTCATCATCGCGCACCGAGGGGGCGATGGATCGGTCGAGTACCTGTCCACCATCGCGCGCGATATCAGCGTGCACAAGGCGCATGAAAAACGAATCACGCGGCTCAACCGGATGTACGCGGTGCTGAGCGGCATCAACACCGCCATCGTTCACATCCGGGATCGACAGGAGCTGTTCGAGGAGGCCTGCCGCATCGCGGTCAAACAGGGCACGTTCGCGCTGACCTGGATCGGCCTGCTCGACGCCAATGGGCTGGACGTGACGCCCGTGACCAGGGCGGGCGTCGACGAAGGCTACCTCGACAATATCCATCTGACGGCCAGGGATGACGCGCCCGACCGCTGCGAGTTGGTGGCGCGGGCGTTGCGGGAAAAAACGGCCGTGGTGTGCAACGATATCGATACCGATCCGCAGATGGCGCGCTGGCGCGACGAAGCGCTGCGGCGCGGCTATCGGTCGGTGGTCGTGTTCCCGCTGCAATCGGCCGGCAAGGTGTTGGGCATCCTCCTGTTCTACGCATCGGAGAAGGATTTCTTCGACACGGAGGAGATGAGGCTGCTCACCGAGATTGCCGGGAATATTTCGTTCGCGCTCGATCACCTCAAGGCGGACGAATCCCGGCACGTACAAAGCGCCGCCCTGAATGCCGCTGCCAATGCCATCGTCATCACCGACCCGTCTGGCACGATCGAGTGGGTGAATCACGCCTTCACGGTGCTTACCGGCTACCCCGCGGATGATGTCCTGGGCAAGAACCCCCGGCTCCTCAAGTCCGGCAAGCACGATCCGGCATTCTACCAGTCGCTGTGGGAGACGATCCTGTCCGGACGGACGTGGCGCGCCGACACCACCAACCGCCGCAAGGATGGCAGCCTGTATACCGAGTACCTGACCATCACGCCGGTCCTCGGTGAGTCCGGCGCAATCGCGCACTTCGTCGCGATCAAAGAAGACATCACCGAGCGCCTGCAACTGCAGGCACAGTTGCTCCAGGCGCAGAGAATGGAGTCGGTAGGCCGGCTCGCGGGTGGCGTGGCGCATGATTTCAACAACCTGCTTTCCGTGATCCTCGGCTGGACGGCAATGGCATTGGAGGAGTTGCCCGCCGATCATGCGATCCGGCCGTCGTTGGAAGAGGTGCTCAAGGCCGGGGAGGGAGCCGCCGGGCTCACGCGGCAACTGCTGGCATTTTCCAGGCAGCAAGTGGTGGAGCCCACACTCTTCTGCCTCACGGACCTGGTCGTCGAGATGGACAAGCTGTTCCGCCGGCTGATCGGCGAGGACATCCAGTTCGCGACCCGCTCCGAGCCGGACCTCGGCACAGTCAAAATGGATCGGGGACAACTCGAGCAAGTGCTCATGAACCTCGTGGTCAATGCGCGCGACGCAATGCCCGAGGGTGGAAAGATCACGATCGAGACCTCGAACGTGACGCTGGATGCCGAGTATCCACGGCATCACGCCGGCGTGACGCCCGGCGAGTACGTGATGCTCGCCGTGAGCGATTCGGGCGTCGGCATGAGCGAGGAGGTCAAGACCCGACTCTTCGAGCCCTTCTTCACGACGAAGGAGAGTGGGAAAGGAACGGGGCTGGGACTCGCCACGTGCTTTGGGATCGCCCAGCAGGCCGGGGGCCACATCGGGGTGTACAGCGAGGAAGGCGTCGGCACCACGATGAAGGTGTACCTGCCGCGGCGCCGTGACGTCGCAGCGGCAGCCTCCCGCCATCTCGAGCGCGCATCGGTGCGCGGCGTGGAAACGATACTCCTGGTGGAGGATGAGCCGGCCGTGCGCCGCGTGAGCGCGCGCATGCTCGAAGGGCAGGGATACCGCGTGCTCCTCGCGAGCAGCGGCGAGGAGGCACTGCGGGTAGTCGAGGATGGTCGCGAACCCATACACCTCCTCCTGACGGACGTCATCCTCGCGGGCGGCATGAGCGGGCGCGTGCTCGCGGAGCGGGTCCGCGCCCTGAGACCGGAGCTCAAGGTGCTGTTTGTGTCGGGCTACACGAGTGACGTGACCATCCTGCACGGCTTGCTGGAACAGGGCGTCACGCTGGTGCAGAAACCGTTCACGGCGGAATCGCTGAACCGCACGGTGCGGGAGGTGCTGGATGCCAAATGAAGGTCTGTTTCCATACGGGGGCATGCATGCCGACGACGCCTGAAGATTTCTCCCTCATTCGTGTCCTGGTCGTCGACGACCAGTCGCACGTGCGAACCTTTGCTCGCAAAGTGCTGCTGACCATGGGCATCACCAACGTCACCGAGGCCGCCGACGGCCGCGACGCACTCGCGGCGGTCACGCAGCCCGGCGCGTGGTTCGACCTGATCCTCTGCGACCTGCAGATGCCGGAGCGGGACGGCATCGAGACGATCCGCTCCTTCGGCGCGCTCGGGTTGGAGTCCGCCATCGTGATCATGAGTATCGAGACAGAGCGTGTGATCGAGACGGCCGGTATGCTCGCCGGCGCGCAAGGGCTCCGCGTGTTCGGCACCATAACGAAGCCGCTAACGGCTGAAAAACTCCATCCGATCCTCAGGCGGCTGCGCGAAGTGCCCGCGTTGCCGGTGGGCGATAATCTTAATGAGCCGGGTCAGAATTTTACGGCTGCGTTCAAGAACGCCGAACTCTTTTTCCAGTATCAGCCCAAGGTCTGGATGCGCTCGGGCAAGTTCGCCGGCGTCGAGGCGCTCGTGCGATGGAAGCAGCCCGGGTTCGGCCTGCGCCAGCCGGAGTCGTTCGTTCCGTCAATGGAGCAAGACGAGCAATACAGCGGGGCGCTGACCGACTTCACGCTTCGAGAGACTATCGCCTGTGCCGGACGGTGGCAGCAGGCCGGGCGCGAACTCGGCATTGCCATCAATCTCTCCGCGCGGGCCTTCGAACGCCTCGACCTTCCCGAGAGGATTGCGGCTCTCGCCCTCGACGCGCGGGTGCCGCCCGAACGCCTCACCTTCGAGGTGACCGAGACGGATGTTGCGCGCGACGAGGTCAGGATGGTCGATGTCGCCGCGCGTCTGCGTCTCAAGGGGTTCCAGCTCTCCATCGACAAGTTCGGCACCGGGCAGTCAGGACTTACCAAGCTCCAGCAGCTGCCGTTCAACGAGATGAAGATCGACCGGAGCTTCGTGCACGGCTGTTCGGCGTCCGCAAAGCAGCGCGCGGTGGTCGAAGCCAGCATCGCCCTCGCGCGGAGCCTCGAGATGACCTCCGTGGCCGTGGGCATCCAGCAGCGGCCCGACTGGGACCTTCTCAATGAACTCGGCTGCGACAAGATGCAGGGCTTCTTCATCGCACGACCCATGAGCGAGGAAGGACTTGAGGCGTGGGCGGCACAGTGGATGCTGAAGTAGAGCACCGGTCGACGACTCTCCTGCGGCACCGCGTGCGGGCTGCCGCTCATCGCATCGTGACCGACTGCGAGGTGCTGCTCGACGATACGGCCCAGCCCGAATGGCGGCTCTGGCGGGAAGCCGTCGGTGAAGCGCTGCTCGCCGGACATCAGTTGCGCGCGGTCGTCGAACGCCGCTTCCACGCGTCGAATGTGGTGCTGTCGCGCGATGAGATCGTGGCGCTGAATGCTCAGCTGCGGGAGCCGCAGCACCGCATCGTGCAGGCCATGACCCGCGTACTGGGCCTCGTACCGACCGACCTCGACGACGAGCTGCTGCTCGGCGACGCCCGCGCGATCCGCGACGTCGCACTGCGGCTCGGGAGCGACGACACCGCGGTCATGCCGGTAGTGCGCGAAGCGACTCCGAGCGATCCGGCGCAACGGAGGCACTCACAGGGGGACAACGGCTCGGCGGCCGGCCGGACAGCGGCGCGCCTTCTCGTGGTCGACGATACGGAGGCGCCGCGCAAGATGCTGGTTCGGCTCCTCGAACGGCTGGGCTATGACGTCATTGCGGCGGCAGGCGGTCTGGAGGCGATGGCCATCGCCGAGCGGGGTCGGATCGACGTGATCGTCAGCGACATCGAGATGCCGGAATGTGACGGCTTCGAGCTGCTCGGCAAACTCAAGGCGAACGACGCGACGCGGGACATCCCGGTGATCGTGGTGTCGGGGCTCGGCGATGCGGCGAGCGTCGTCCGCTGCATCGAGTTGGGTGCGGAGGATCATCTGGTGAAACCGTTCGACAGCTTGCTGCTCCAGGCGCGCGTGCGCGCATCGCTCGAACGGAAGCGGCTGCGCGACCAGGAGCTTGGCTACCTGCGTCGCGTGGCGCAGCTGACGGTGGCGGCGGAAGAAGTGGAAAACGCCACGTACCGGCCGGGCTCGCTCGGAAACCTCGTCGGCCAGGACGACGAGCTGGGGCGGCTGGCGCGCGTGTTCGATCGCGTCGTGTCGGGATGGCAATCGAGGGAGGCGCGCCTGCAGCGTCGACTCCGGCAGTTCCGGGAGGAGATCCAGCGATCGAAACAGCGTCCGTCCGTGGAGCTGCATTTGCTGTCGGGTTTCGGGTCGCTCGCGACGGGCCATCTGTTCGCGGAACGCTATGAGATCATCGAGGAGCTCGGCAGAGGCGGCATGGGCGTGGTGTACCGCGCATGCGACCGCGAACTGGGAGAGGAGGTTGCGGTCAAGGTGATGCGCGCGGAATTGCTGAAGACGGACCCGGGACTCATCGAGCGCCTCAAGATGGAGATTCGTCTCGCGCGCCGGATCACCCACCCGAACGTCGTGCGCTCGCACGACTTCGGGGAGTGGCAGGGGATGCACTTCCTGACGATGGAATACGTGAAGGGGATCACGGTCGAAAGCCTGATCGAGACGCAAGGACGCCTCTCGGTCGCGTCCACGCTGGCGATCGGCACGCAGCTCGCGGAGGCGCTCACCGTGGCCCACGAGCAACAGATCATTCACCGGGACATCAAGCCCGCCAACCTGCTCGTAGACGACGAGGGCGTCCTGAAGGTGACGGACTTCGGGCTCGCGCGCCCCCTCGACAAGAGTACGGGGTTCACGCAGCACGGCACGGTGGTGGGCACGCCGCGGTACATGGCCCCGGAGCAGTTGTTCGGCAATGTGGTCGATGAAAGAAGCGACCTGTTCGCGGTGGGCGTCGTCCTCTATGAATGCCTGACGGGCATGCCGCCGTTCGATGCGAACACGCCAACCGAAATCGTCGCCAGATTGCTGGATGGGCCGCCAACCTCGATTGACAGTCTGGTTCCTGACGTGACGCCTGCGTTCGCGGCACTCGTCGACAATCTCCTGAGGTACGAGCCGCGTGACCGTCTGCAGTCGGCGCGCGAACTGGTGGAGCGGCTGCGCGAGCTCGGGTGAGCCTGGTTGGTCGCGGCTGGAACGCGAAAAGGGCCAGCCGCGAGGCTGGCCCTTCCCACATCACGCGATGTCGTTGTCCAGCACCAGCTCCCGAGGAGGGACTCGAACCCCCGACCCGGCGATTAACAGTCGCCTGCTCTACCAACTGAGCTACTCGGGAAGAACATGGAAACCTAGACGGCGCGCAGGGTTGGGTCAACGCACCCATGAGCGGACGTCCTGATGTCCCTTACGAGCCGCGCGGCGTCAGGAGCATGAATACCTGCGGTCCTCCGCGCAGTTCGCGGACGGCCTCGAGAGCCAGCCGTGGGAACCAGCGTCGCCAGCGCGGCGCGAGCGCGGGCGGAAAATCGTCGAGCGTTCGCACCGTATTCGTGACCTCCTCGATGACGTGGGTCGCGGCGAAGCGGCGGACGACGGTGTCCCGGCATCCCGGCACGAGGATGTCGTGCGTCTCGACGAGGATCGTCGCGTCGCGAAGCGGCGGGATCGTCGAGGGATCGAGCAACTCGATCTCCGCGCCCTCGACGTCGATGAGCACGAACGTCGATTCTCCCTGCACGATCGTGGTCGCCAGGTTCTGCGGCGTGCACTCGCCGAGCAGCGTGGTGCGGTCCGTCACGCCATTGAGCCGTGCGACGTTCGCGATGATCTTGCGTGCAGCCGCGGCGAGTTCGAACACCGTGAGCCGTGCCGTCGGCATCCGGAGCGCCAGTCCGACGGCGTAATATCCCGTGCCTCCTCCGATGTCGACGACGTGCGCGAAGGGCTTTGCAAAAATCCGCTCGAGCCAGGGATGCAACTCGCGCTCGTACGTCCCGAGCAACGTCTGCGGATAGTACAGGGGCCCGAGAATCATCCCGCGAAACGGGCCGCTGAATGCCCGCCCGTCCGCGGCGCGCCGCAGCGCAGCGCTGAATATCGACCACCACGGCCGCTTGATCTTCCGCACCCGGTCGCGCAGCGGGAGCGGCAACAGCGAATAAACCCGCGCGATCGGCCGCGGCAGCGAGCTCAACGCCCGATCTCCGCCGTCCGCCGTCCGCCGTCCGCCGTCTTCGAGAGCCATTGGCCCGTGAACGACCCTTTCACTTTCATGATCTCCTCCGGCGTGCCCATCGCCACCACCTTGCCGCCTCCATCGCCGCCATCCGGCCCCATGTCGATCACCCAATCGGCCAGCTTGATCACGTCGAGATTGTGTTCGATCAGCACCACGGTGTGCCCCGCATCAACGAGCCGGTCGAGCACCGCCGCCAGCTTGCGAATGTCTTCGAGATGCAGTCCGGTCGTCGGCTCGTCCATCACGTACAGCTTCTTGCCCGTCGTCTTCGCGGAGGACGTGAGCTCGCGCGCGATCTTCATCCGCTGCGCCTCTCCACCGGAAAGTGTCGTTGCCGGCTGGCCAAGCCGCAGATATCCGAGCCCCACCTGCTGCACCTGCCAGAGCGCCTGCCCGAGCTTCTCCTCCTTCGGAAAGAAACGGATCGCCTGGTCCACCGTGAGATCGAGCACCTCGACGACGCTCTTTCCCTGATACTTCACGTCGAGCACCTCGGGCTTGTACCTCGTGCCGTCGCATTCTTCACAGGGGACGTACACGTCCGCCATGAAGACCATCTCGACTTCGATGTAGCCCGCGCCCTCGCACTTCTCGCAGCGTCCGCCCTTCACGTTGAAGCTGAACGTGCTCGCGGTGTACTTGCGCTGCTTCGCGAGCGGCACGTCCGCAAAAATTCGCCGGATCTCGTCGAACGCCTTGATGTATGTGACGGGGTTCGAGCGCGGCGTGCGGCCGATCGGCTCCTGGTCCACGAGCACCACGTCATCGAGCGACTCGTAGCCGCTGAGCTCGTCGAACGCGCCCACACGTTCGCCGAGGTGCTGCTTGGCAGAGTGCTCGCCGGTGATGCGCTGCTCGAGCGCCCGGAAGAGAATGTCGTGGACGAGCGTGCTCTTCCCGCTCCCCGAGACGCCGGTGACCGCCGTGAGCGCGCCGATCGGAACCTTGATGTCCACGCCGCGGAGGTTGTGCTCGCGCGCGCCGGTGAGGCGGATCCAGCGCGGACCCGTCTTGCGGCGTTTTTCCGGCAGCGGAATGGTGCGCGCTCCGGTGAGATACTGTCCCGTGAGCGGACTGTTCGCCGCATCCGAAATCGGGCCGGAGAACACCACACGCCCACCCCGCTCGCCGCTCTCCGGTCCGAGCTCGATCATCCAGTCGGCCATGCGGATCGCCTCGAGGTCGTGCTCCACGACGATTACGGTGTTCCCGCCGTCGCGCAGCCGCACGAGCAGCGCGAGCAGGCGGTCCATGTCGCGCGGATGCAGGCCGATGCTCGGNNTCGTCGAGCACGTACGTCGTGTCGACGAGACGCGCGCCGAGCGAGTTCGCCAGGCCGATGCGCTGCGCCTCGCCGCCCGAGAGCGTCCGCGTCGTGCGGTCGAGCGTGAGATAGGTGAGCCCCACATCGGTGAGAAAGCGCACACGATCGCGCGCCTCGCGCACGATGTGCGACGCGATCGCGAGTTCGTGAGGCGTCAGGACGACCCCGTCGAGCCACGTTCGAAGTTGCTCCACCGGCATCGCCGATACGTCCGCGATGCTGCGCCCGGCGACCCTCACGTTGAGCGCGTCCGGCTGGAGTTTCGTGCCGCCACAGACCGCGCACGTCTGCGCCGTCTGGTACTGCCGGAGGAAGACGCGGATGTACTGCTTGTATTTCTTGGGCTCGAGCGATTCCAGATGCTTCACGATTCCGAGGAAGCCCTTGGCCTTGCCGCGCAGCAGTTTCTCGTGCTGCACCGGCGAGAGTTCGAACCATGGCTGGTCCATCGGGATGCCCTCGCGCTTGGCGAACTCCGCGAGGGCGCGGCGCTTGTTGTCGTAGCGCGGCATCGTCCAGGGATGGATGGTGCCTTCTGATAGGGTTCGTTCAGGGTAAGGCACAATCAATGCGAGATCGTACTCGAGCGTGGCGCCGAATCCGTTGCAGGTGGGGCAGGCGCCTCTCGGGTTGTTGAACGAGAAGAGTTGGGGCGACGGCACGGGGGCGATGTGGCCGTCGTTGGGACATTGAAAACGCGTGGTGAATTTCAGAGACGGCGGATGGCGGACGGCGGACGGCAGCGGGACGGCAGGCGGCGGCTGGACGGCGACGGTCTGCTCGCTGTCTCCGGTTTTCGTGTCTGCCGTCCGCCGTCCGCCGTCCGCCGTCAGGGCGACGGCATCGCCGTCGCCCTCGATGAACGCGGTCTCGAATGCATCGGTGAATCGCGTGCGGTCGGCGGGAGAAACCGCGAGCCGGTCGGCGACGACGAGCAACTCCTTCGCCTTCGCGAGATTCGTTTTCGGCGGGAGCTCGTCCAGGTGCAGCGATTCGCCGTCGGCCACCACGCGCACAAAACCCTTCGCCTTCAGGTTTTCGACGATCTGCGCGTGTGTGACCTTGGCGGAACGTTTCAACGGGAACGCGATCAGCACGCGCGTTCCCTCGGGCAGCGTGAGCGTCGCATCCGCGGCGGTCTCGGCGGTGTCGGGCCTCAGATCGCGGCCGCACACGGGGCAGAGGGTGCGGCCGATGCGCGCCCAGAGGAGCCGCAGATAGTCGTAGATCTCCGTCGCGGTGCCGACCGTGGATCGTGACGTGCGTGTCGGGTTCTTCTGCTCGATCGCGACCGCTGGAGACAGCCCGTCGATGAAGTCGACGTCGGGCTTTTTCATCCGCTCCAGGAATTGGCGCGCATAGGCCGACAACGACTCCACGTACCGGCGCTGCCCTTCCGCGTAGATCGTGTCGAAGGCGAGCGAGGACTTGCCGGAGCCCGACGGGCCGGTGATGACCGTGACCGCCCGGCGAGGAATGTCGAGATCGATGCCCTTGAGGTTGTGCTGACGGGCGCCGCGGATCTGGATTTTGTCCTTCACTCTTCAAACTTACTCGCGAGAGGCAGGGGCGAGTGGCGAGACCAGATCAGAGGGGCGAGGGTGAGTGGGGAGTGGGGAGATTCGAGTGGCGAGTGGCGAGTGGGGAGAGCGGTGACCGACCAACCGAGAGATGAGGAGTTGTGAGAACTCACCACTTCTCGGCAGGTCTCACCTCTCCGCACTTCACTCGCCACTCGGTTCTCCCCACT
>PMYN01000083.1:0-19090 GCA_003171215.1 Gemmatimonadota bacterium
GGCCCCTGCTCGATGTGCAGCTCGAGATACGCCGTGAGGCTTCCCTTGGCGCGCCGTGTGCGCTCGAGGTGATCGGGATCACCGCCGAGAAATGCGATCCCCTCGCGAATGGTCTTGCCACTGCGGCTCACCGTTGCGAGGTCGGCTGGCGTCAGCACCGCGGTGGCGGCGTGGCTTCCCCACAGCCCGCCCTCTTCGTTCTGCCAGATCACGACCTCGAGTGGATGCCGCGTGGTGATGTTCTGCTCCGCGAGAGACTGTGCCACCTCGATCGCCCCCATCGAGCCCACATCGCCGTCGTACATCCCGCCCTCGGGCACGGAATCGGTGTGCGAGCCGAACAGGATCGGCTTGAGCGATGCGTCGCTCCCCGCGCGACGACCGAGGATGTTTCCGGCTGCATCCACGGAAACGTCGAGCTTCGCGTCGCGCATGAGTTGCATGATATATGGCCGCGACGCCTTGTCGGCATCACTATACGCGACGCGCGATACGCCGCCCTGCGGATTCTTTCCGAACTCCGCGAGCGCGGCGAGGTGCGCGTTCAGGCGCGCGCCATTGACCTTCAGCGGCGCCGCGAGCGAGGCGGTTGATGCTCGAACGTTCCGTGGCAACACCGCCGCGGCCGCGGCTGCGAGGATGGAGCCGGCAAACTCACGTCGTTTCATTGAATCTCCTGTGTAGATCATTCATCCTGCGGATGAAGTTCACGCCAGGGCGCCGAATAAATGGCCGACCCGTGCGGTGGCTTCCATCGCGACCGCCCCCCAATAATGGATCGAACCGCGGCGGATCGCCTCACCCGCTCCACGAAACGGATGGACGGCGTTCCCCGGTCCTCCCCCTCGACGCGACGAGCGCGTATGTTGCCGTGTAGCCTACCATCGGAGCGAGAGTCGACGTGCGCATCAGCGACATGAACTGGATGCAGGTGGAAAAGTATCTGCAACGCGACGACCGGGCCGTGCTGCCGCTCGGCAGCACGGAGCAGCACAGCCATTTGCGGCTCACGGTGGATTGCATCCTCCCCGAGCGCGTCGCCGCCGATGCCGCCGAACCGCTCGGCATCCCGGTGTTTCCCGTCGTGCCGTACGGCGTCACGCCCTATTTCCGCGAGTTCCCGGGCTCCATCTCGCTCCGCGTCGAGACCCACCTCCGGGTGGTGAGCGACATCCTCGACGGCATGGCGCACAGCGGCTTCCGCCGCATCCTGATCGTCAACGGCCACGGCGGCAACAACGCCGTGCAACAGTTCGCGCAGGAGTGGGCCGCCGATCACGCCAACTGCCGCGTGCTCTTCCACAACTGGTGGAACGCGCCGCTCACCTGGGCGAAGGTCCAGGCGATCGATCCTGTCGCGTCGCACGGATCGTGGATGGAGAACTTTCCCTGGACGCGCCTGCCCGGCGTCCAGATGCCTTCCACGCAGCGGCCGATGGTCGAGCTCGCGACCGTTCGCTCACTCGATCCGGTCGCGCTGCGCGCATACCTCGGCGACGGAAACTACGGCGGCCTGTACCAACGCTCCGACGAGGATCTGCTCGCGCTCTGGCAGGTCGCGGTCGAGGAAACCCGCGCCCTGCTCACGGGCTCCTGGGGCCAACCGTCCTAGCTGAGTGAGAGAAATGCGTTGTCTCGTTTGGGGCGCGGGCGCAATCGGGGGCACCATGGGCGCGTACCTCGCGCGCGCCGGCCACGACGTGACCATGGTCGACAACGTCGACGAGCACGTGGCGGCCATCAATCGCAGCGGTATCCGCATCACCGGGCCGATCGCCGAGTTCACGCAGCGAGTGCCCGCGTTCACGCCCGCGACGATCGTTGGCGAGTGGGACACGATCATGCTCGCGACCAAGGCGCACCACACCGAGGCCGCCACGCGCGCCCTGCTTCCGCACCTGGCAACCACGGGTTGCGTGATCTCCGTGCAGAACGGGCTCAACGAGCTCACGATCGCCGAGATCGTCGGCGCCGAGCGGACGGTCGGCGCCTTCGTCAATTTCGGCGCCGACTACATGGAGCCGGGAGTGATCCTCCACGGCAGTCGCGCCGCGGTGGTCGTCGGCGAAATCGACGGCCGCATCACGCCGAGAGTCATCGCCATCAGGGACGCCTGGCGCGACTTCGACGACCGCGCGATCGTCACGCCGAACATCTGGGGCTACCTGTGGGGCAAGGAAGCCTATGGCGCGATGCTATTCGCCACGGCGCTCACCAACGAGTCGATCGCCGACGCGCTCGCGATGCCGGCGTATCGCCATCTATATGTAGCGCTGGCGCGGGAGATTCTCGCCGTGGCGAAGGCGCGCGGCGTCACGCCCGAGGCGTTCGACGGCTTCGATCCCGCGGCCTATCTCCCAGCCTCCGGCCCCGGCGCCGCGGAGCGTTCGCTCGACGATCTCGTCGCCCACAACCGACGCTCGGCCAAGACGCACAGCGGCATCTGGCGCGACCTCGCCGTCCGGAAGCGGCCCACCGAAGTCGACGCGCAACTCGGGATCGTCGCGACCCTCGGGCGCGAGTCCGGCGTCGCGACGCCACTCACCGGCCGTCTCGTCGAGCTGATACACGAAATCGAAAGGGGCACTCGCCCCCAGTCGATCGCCACTCTCGACGCGCTCGCCGCGATCGCTCCAGCCAAGGCCAACGAATGAAGCTCGACTTCGGCGGCAAGACCGCGATCGTCACGGGCGCCGCCCACGGCTTCGGCCGCGCGATCAGTCTCGCATTCGCGCAGCGTGGCGCGAGCGTATGGGCGTGCGACGTCGTCGAAGACGAACTGTTCGAGACGCAAAAGCTCTGTGCCGCGGTCGGAGGCACGTGCACCGCGCGCGCGGTGGACGTTCGCGACAAGGACGCCGTCGAACGGTTCGTCGCCGATGCCGCCGCCGCGACGGGACACGTCGCCATCCTCGTCAACAATGCCGGCGGCGTGCTGGGCCAAGTGGGGCGTCCGCTCGAGGAAGTGACGCCGGCGCAATGGCAGGATATCTTCGCCGTCAACGTGACCGGCGCGTTCTACTTCTCGCAGGCCGCCTCGCCGGGAATGAAGACGGCACGTGGCGGCCGCATTGTCAACATCTCGAGCGGCGCAGGACTCGGCATCAGCCTCACCGGCATCCAGGCATATGCTTCTGCGAAGGCCGCGCAGATCGGCCTGACGCGGCAGCTGGCGCACGAGCTCGGACCGTGGGGCATCACGGTCAACAACATCGCGCCCGGATTCGTGCGCTCCAATGCGGCGACCGAGCGCCAGTGGGAGTCATACGGCGCCGAGGGACAGCGAGCGCTCATCGAGCACATCGCGCTCAAGCGCCTCGGAACGCCCGACGACATCGCCAACGGCGTGCTTTTCTTCGCCTCGGATCAGGCCAACTGGATCACCGGGCAGGTGATTTCCATCGACGGCGGCAAGTGACGGCGAACGAGAAGGTGTTCGCCGTTCTCAAGCAGAGTCACGACAAGATCCTCGCCCGGCTGGTCGAGTTTGCGTCGATTCCGAGCGTGAGCACCGATCCCGCGCACGCCACGGACATGGAAGCGGCGGCGCGCTGGGTCGCCGCCGAGCTCGCCGCGTCGGGCCCGATCGCGGTGCGGACTATCGAAACGCACGGAAATCCCGTGGTGTACGGCGAGTGGCTCGGCGCGCCGGGGAAGCTCACGGTGCTCATGTACGGCCACTACGACGTGCAGCCGCCCGACCCGCTCGAGAAATGGCAGTCGCCTCCGTTCACGCCCACGGTGCGCGACGGACGCCTGTATGCGCGTGGCGTGTCGGATGACAAAGGGCCGATGTTGATTCCGTTAAAAGTGGCCGAAGCTTTTTTTGCGGTGGAAGGAGCACTGCCGATCAACGTGAAGTTCATGTTCGAGGGCGAGGAGGAGATCGGCAGCCCAAGCCTGGACGCGTTCATCCGCGAGCACAAGGACTTGCTCGCCGCCGACGTCGTGATCTCGGCGGACGGCGCGATGTGGCGGAGCAATGAGCCGTCGCTCACGGTGGCGACTCGCGGCATCGCGGAGCTCGAGTTCACACTCACGGGCGCCGCCAAGGACCTGCACTCGGGCCGCCACGGCGGCGGCGTCGCCAACCCGCTGCATGCGATGGCGCAGCTTGTCGCGTCGCTGCACCGCCCCGATGGCCGCATCGCCATCGATGGATTCTACGATTCCGTGCGCGACCTCAGCGCCGAAGAGCGCTTGGGCTTAGCGGCCCTTCCGTTCGACGAAGCGGCGTACCTCGCACAGATCGGCGCGCCCGCGGGTTTTGGCGAGACCGGCTACACGATGCTCGAGCGCCAGTGGACGCGGCCGACGCTCGAGATCAACGGCATGTGGGGCGGATATGAAGGTCCGGGCCAGAAGACCGTGATCCCGTCCGAGGCCCACGCCAAGATCACGTGCCGGCTCGTGCCGAACCAGGATCCGCGCGAGGTCGTCGCGCTCATCACGCGACATCTCGAAGCAAACGTGCCGCAGGGCACGCGCCTTTCCGTTTCGCCCGGGGATCACGGCACGCGCGCGGGCCACATCGCAATAGATCACCCAGCACTCAAAGCCGCGGAAGTCGCGCTCCACGCGGTCTACGGTGTGCAGCCGCTGATCGTCCGCATGGGCGCGACGGTGCCGATCATGGAACTGTTCAAGCGCAACATGGGGCTCGACACGGTCTTCTTCTCCTTCTCGACGGCCGACGAGGATTACCACGCGCCGAACGAATTCTTTCGCGTACACCGGCTGCACGAGGGCCTCGAAGCGTGGGCGCGCTATTGGGAGCTCCTCGGCGAGGCGCGCGCGTGACGCAATCCGCCGAGCTCAGGAAGGCCGAAGCGTCCGTTGAAGCCCATAGCGCGTCGCTCAAGAAGGAGCTCGGCGTCCGCGACCTCGCGCTCACACAGATCCTTTTCATAGTAGGCCTCAGCTGGATCGGCGTCGCCGGAAAGCTCGGCCCGTCGCATGTCGTGTTCTGGCTGCTCGCGCTCGTGCTCTTCTACGCGCCGTCGGCCGTGGTGGTGATGTATCTCAACCGCCTCATGCCGCTCGAGGGCGGCCTCTACCAGTGGGCGAAGCTCGGCTTCAACCAGTCCGTCGGGTTCCTGCTCGCGTGGAATCTCTGGCTGTACGTGATCGTGTTCGCGTCGGAGATCGGCCTGACCGCGGTGACGTACCTCACGTACGCCATCGGCCCGAGCGCTGCGTGGATGACGTCGAGCACCTGGGTCGTGATGCTCTGCACCGGAGTAATCCTCTCGCTGATGGTCGTCGCGTCCACCATCGGATTGTCGGTGGGCAAGTGGGTGCACAACACCGGCGGCGTCATGATGCTCGTGATCTTCGGCGCGCTGATCCTGCTCCCCCTCCTCGGCCTCGCCACGGGGCACCTCAAGGAGTATCACCCGTTCCGCACGGAGATCCCGAAGCTCTCGCTCTTCAACCTGAACATCCTCGGCAAGATCGGCTTCGGCGCGCTCGGCGGGTTCGAGTACATGGCGATCCTCGCGGGTGAAACCCGATCGCCCGCCCGGGCGGTTTCACGATCGGTGCTCATCGCGGCGCCCATCATCGCGATCATGTTCGTGATGGGCACCGCCACGATGGTCGCGTACGTGCCGACGGAGCAGATGGACCTGATCGGCCCGCTCCCGCAGGTGTTGCGCATCGGCTTCGGTCCGTTCGGCATCGCGGGACCGCTCGTCACGATCGCGATCCTCATGACGCTCGCGTCGCGCATGGCGCAGGCGAGCGTGAGCTTCACCGCGGTGACACGCCTGCCGATGGTCGCCGGGTGGGACCGCATGCTGCCCGCGTGGTTCAGCAAGCTGCACTCGAAGTACAAGACGCCCGTGAATTCGATCCTGCTCGTCGGCGTTGCCTCGTTCACGATGGCGTTGGTGGGCAACATCGGCGTCGGCCAGGCGGAAGCGTTCCAGTTGCTGTTCAACGCGAGTCAAACGCTCTACGCGTTTACGTACGTGGTGATGTTCGCGATCCCGATCTGGGGGCTGCGGGGCGTCAGCCCGAGGCCGCCGCTGTGGCTCAAGGTGGCGTCGATGTCGGGGCTGTTGATGACGGTGCTCAACATCGTGGTGTCCGTCGTGCCGATCATCGAGGTGAAGAGCGCGGCGGGGTTCGCGTTCAAGATCACGGCGATGATCGTGGTGATGAATCTCGTGGGAGTCGGGATCCTCCTCGCGGCGCGCCGCCGATCCGCGCGTTAGTGAAGCGTCCCTCGCGTCGATCGATCGCGCGCTGAGACCGCAGAAGTCGTCAGCACGCTGATCACGAACGAATTCGATTCAAGCTTTTCGTTCGCGCCGATCACCAGGCTCAATCGATACGTGCCGTCGAGCGTTGTGCCTCCCCACTTCGGGCCTCCCGGCCCGCGAATGGCGGCAGCGACCGACCACTGGAATGTCTTCGTCTCTCCGGGCGCGATCGTCGGAGCCGTGGTTGCTATCGCGGAGCACACAGGTGCCCACACCATCGTCCAGTCGGTTCCACTCGGCTCGTTTACGGAGGCGAGGCAATAATCAATGCTGACTGGTGCTGATTGACCGTTGTGGATCGAAACTGGAATCGTGAATTGAAGCCAGCTGATGTCCGGACCCGTCCTCACGCCCGCGACGATGGTATCGGACGTGACCGAAATGGTAACCGGGTGACTCTTCGGGCCGGTGAAGACAGTGCACCCGGCGGCAGTCATGGCATACGTGATGACGGCGACCGCTCCAACACGATTACGCATGATCGCCCTGATCTCGTGGAGGCCGAGCCAATCCCTAATTGGTCCTACCCCTTCGTCGCGCCCACGGTCACAATGTGGCGAGCGCCGGTTTCCCTCACACGCCCCGGCCTCGCGCGGACATACGTTGCAGACCACCCCACGTCGTGGGACGCACATCTGCTCAATCTCTGGAGGTACTCATGAATCTGCTTCGTTCGCGCTGGTCCACAGGATATGCCGCGGTCGCGCTCGGATGCCTGTTCGTAATCCCAGCTCCAGCCCGCGCACAAATGTTTGTCGAGCTCGGTGCCGGCTTGAACTTCATTTCGCCCGTTCCTTCCGGCGTCAGCTACGGCAGCGGATCCAACCTTCAGGCCTCCATCGGGTGGAAGGTCGAGCCAAAAATCCGCTTGCGGGTCGACGTGCTTACGAGCCAGTTCGACGTCAAAGCGATGGTCAACACGCCGTGTCAGTCCTTCGGCTGTTCAGGGCCCGTTTTCTCTTTTCACTCCGAGTCCGTCAACGGCGTGACCGCGAACATTCTCGCGGATGTGGATGCGCGAGGGATTCTCTACTTGATTGGCGGCGCCGGTCTCTACGACGTGCACACACAATCGACGGAACGGCTTATCGGAGTGTCGGCCGGCGCAGGAATCGCGGTTCCGATGGGCTCGCGACTACGCGGCGTGGTCGAGGCACGCTGGCACGGTCTGCTCGGCGCCACATCCGGGCCGGCATGGCTTGTGCCGATCACGGTCGGCCTTCGCTATTAGGACTAAACTCTACCGCGGAATCACTGGCAGTCGAATGCGCGACGCGTGCTGCGAGTCATGCAGCACGCGTTGGTGCGCGCTCACGAACTTCGACTCGCGCTCGTTGTCACCGCCAGTGTTGAGATTCCGGTCGTACTTCGGGAACGCTGCCGATGCCACGGTCACACGCAGCCGGTGTCCCGCAGGAATAACGATGCCCGTGTACCACATGTCGATGTGGTATTCGTACACCGTGCCGGGCGTAAGCATCTTCGGCTTGTCGAACCCCTCGCGGAACCTCGCTCGCGCGACGCCGTCCTGAATGCGCATCACGCGGCCGTCCGGATAGACGTCGAGCAGCATCACGTTCCAGTCCGTGTCGCGCGCGTCGCTGGCGGCCCAGAGCGTGGCGCTCATCGGGCCGGTGATCTCCATCTCGCGCGCGAACGGCGCCGATGTGAACGTGAGGAGGTCGCTCCGCGTCGAGTGTATCTTCTGGTAGTCCTCGTTCAGGCTCAGCTCGAGCTCGCGCGCGTCGATCAGGTAAGGCGTCGGCTTTCCGGGATCGTACGTGAACGTGTCAGCCGGTTCCGCCTTGGGCGGGATCGTGTCGAGCGTGCCATCTCCCGCGCCGCCATTCGCCTTTCCGCCCGAGTGGATGTAGAAGTCGGTCCAGCGGGTGCGCGCGAGCGGGAACTCATGCTCTTTGCGCCACTTGTTGTCGCCCGTGATGAAGATGTCGACCGGCGGCTCGCGGTCCACGCCGTTGTCGATGCCTTTCAGGTAGTGATCGAACCAGCGGAGCTGGAGCATGCGCGAGTCGACGCGCGCCTGTGGGCCGAAACTGCCGTTGACGTAGTCGATGCCTTTGTGCGCGCCGGCATCCATGTAGAGCCGCTGGAACGGTTTCGTTTTCAGCGAGTCGATGCCCATGTAGTTTCGAATGGTGCCGCGCGCGTCGTCGTACCAGCCGCCGATGCCGAGCACGGGCACCTTCACCCTGTTGAGCCGCGCCTCGATGCTCAGGCCGCGCCAGTAGTCGTCGAGCTTCTGGTGATCGAACCAGTCGTTCCAGTACTTCGGCCGTCCGCATCCGGACTTCTCCGCGCTCGCGATGACCGGCAGGCTGTTGAACGCCGTCTCGACGTCGAGGTTGCTCATGTCCGACATCGTCTCGCGCACCTGCGTGAGGCAGAGCCAAGGCACGATGGTGGGCGAGAACACCATGTCGATGTACGGCACGATGCGCAGCGGATCCGCGGTCGCCACGGCGGGTGCGATTGCCGCGAGGTGCGGCGGCGCCGCGATCGCGGCGTACCAGGCGTAGAGGCCGGGGTTCGAGCGCCCGATCATCCCCACCTTGCCGTTGGCGCCGGGGAGTTTCGCGGCCCACTCGACCGCGTCGTAGCCGTCGCTCTCCTGCATCGCGTTCATNNGGCCCCTTCCCCGACGGCGTGCCGACGAAGTTCATCAGCACGGTGCCGTCGCGTGCCTTCATCGGAACGGCTGGGTCGATCGCGACTGCGCTGCTCGAGTCCGAGACGGGACCGGGCCAGAGCGCGTAGAACGGTTCGTACACGGGCGGTGACGTGCGACGGACGAACCAGACGCGTTGCGTGGGCTCCTTTCCGCGATAGTACTGCCCGGCAATGGTGTCGTTCGCGATTCGCGCGCGAATCGACGTGCCCGCGTCGAGATCCATGACCACAGAGTCGCCGGTGACGGCGACGTTGTGAATCCGTTCCATCCGCGCGCCATTGCGCCGATTGATCCACGCGCCGGTCGTGTCGGCTTTCTCGAAATGCGCAAAGCCGAATCGCCGAAGCGCGTCGAACCCGCCACTCGGCTTCGCGCCGAGCATGCGGTAGTAGTCCCAGTCGCCGCGGAGCGCCGACGCACCGCCGCGGCCGCACGAGATGAGGCTGACGATGACGGCCGCGCTGAGACTCGCAGCGACGAGCCGGGGGCGACGGGTAATCGAGCGTTGCATGCGCACTGTACGTTCTCGGCAAAGGTTCTCTTCGCTCAGGTTGCGGAATCGTCCCTGGCGGCGCAAGTACGGTCCGACCGCATCGTGCGCGCGAAAGCGGACGGCGGGTTCACTCAGCGCGTCATCACCACGCCCTTTTCGGGGTCGGCCCGGGCGAAGCGATTCCCGCCGGGATCGAGGAAGCTGATCGCGCGCTTGCGCCCCTGGACGATTTCGTCGGCGCGCGCGTACTGCTGCGCAAACGCGAGTTGGCCGTCCCGCCGCTCCGGAAACGTCGCGGCCGAGACTCGGACGGTCAGTTCACCGTCGCGCACCTCCTCCTGCGCGGTTCCATTGACCGTCGTCAGGATCCCGGCGGCGGCGAGCGGCGACATGGGACCGGCAATCAGGTTCGGGATGGCGACGCCGACGGGAATTACCCGGTCACGCGTCATGAAATAGTACCCCCCGGTGAACGCCGCGAGCAGTCCAATGGCGCCCCAGCGCCTTGCGCGCGACCGGCGCGCCGTCGCGATGCGCGGATCAGCCGCCAGTCCGCCGGACGGCATCGCCGTCGACGTCCGCGGTGACGCAACCGCGCGAGTGATCCGCGGTGTCGCGGTCCGCGCAGACCCGTCGGTCGGGTACGGCGTCTGGCAGAAGGCGCAAACCCGGAGGTTGTTGCTCTCCTTGCCGCACTTTGGGCATAGCATTGCCAGTAAGAATCGCTCACGCGCCCGACCGTGGCAATGTGCGACAATCGCCAAGCCTCAGATTCCCTCGTAGTGGCTCACGGCACGATCAACGCCTTGATCACCTTCCTTCCCTCCACCGCCGCCAGCGCCTCGTTGGCCTCATCGATCCCGAATCGCGCGGTGATGGAATCCGCCCACGGCAGCGAGTGCCCCTGCTGCGCCAGAATCTGGACCGCACGATGCACGTGCGAGTAGTCGCACCCCCAGCACCCGCGAATCTCCGCGTGCTTCCTGTTGATCTGCAAGTGCGGATTGATGGATACATCGCCGCCGTCGGTGTACTGACCCGCGATCACGACCCGTCCGCCGTCGCGCACGAGATCGAGCGCCTGGGGCACCGCGCGTGGATCGCCCGCCGCCTCGATCACCACATCCGCGCCGTGCCCGCCGGTGATCTCGCGCACGCACGCCGCGCGATCCACCGCCGGAACATCGAGGTCGATCGTGTGCGACGCACCCATCCGCTTCGCGAACTCAAGGCGCGATGCCGGCGCGCCGATCGCGATCACCGGATACGCCCCGGCGAGATGCGCCAGCGCCACCGCCGCCTGACCGACCGGTCCGGCGCCGAGCACGGCGACGGATGCGCCGAGCCGCACATCGCCGCGCTCCACCGCGTGCACCGCCGTCACCAGCCCGCATCCTCCGGCGATGAACGAAACAGGATCGACACCCTTCGGAATCCTCAGCAGCTTCACACCCGGCTTCATCCAGATATGATCGGCCCAGCCGCCGAGCGGCCCATCGGCCACGCCGTACGTGATCCCATACACCTTTCGTGACGGACAGCGCGTGGTCTGTTTCGTGACGAGACACTCGTAGCAGCGGCCGCACGTCTCGTGCACGTCGAGGAACGTCACAAGATCGCCCTCGTGAAACGGCTTGCCCTCGATGTCGGTGACGGTGCCGCGAATCTCCGCGAGATGCCCGATCGACACGTGACCCGGGATGATCGGATACGGCACGCCCGAGAGGCGGCCGTGATGCAGGTGCACGTCGGTGCCGCAGACCTCGGAGTAGAGCGTCTTGAGCATCGCGGCGCCCGGCTCGAGCGTGGGCCAGGGCAGTTCGCGCACTTCGATCGGCATGCGCGGCGCGGTCATCACCGCCGCGCGAATCGTCTTCGCCATTTGTCGGATATCGTCGATTACGAGAAAGTCTTGCTAGTCGTTCTTCAGCGCGAACGCCACCAGCCGCGATGTCGGGCCCGACCCGGTCGCGATGAGGATGAACTGCCTGCCCTCGCGTGTGCGATACGTCATCGGGTTCGCGTACGCCTGCCGGCCGAGGTCGTATTCCCAGAGCGTCTTCCCTGTTTTCGAGTCGATGGCGTAGAGCACGCGCCCGCCGCCGCTCACGAAGACGAGCCCGCCCTTCGTCACGAGCGCGCCGGGCGATCCGGCGACGCCGAGCTTCTCCGGAAGCGACACGCCCTTGAGCGCGGCGTTCCCGCGGATCTCCGGCGAATCGCCAAGCGTCACCGACCACTTCGTATCGCCGGTGTTGAGGTCGACGGCCGTGAGCGTTCCGTACGGCGGCTTGTTGATCGGCAGCCGGCCGGTGCCGGCGCCCAGAGAGACGCCGAGCGAAGAGTGCGCCAGATCCACCATGTACGACGCATCCACGGTGTCACTTGGCGAGTCATTCTTGTGAATCGAAAAAAGTGCCGGCGAATTCGTGGCCTTCGCAAACAGCCACCCGGTCTCCGGGTCAACGGCCGCGCCTCCCCATCCTGATCCACCGATGGCTCCCGGCATGACGACGGTTCCCTGGAGCGACGGCGGAGAGAAGACCGGCCCAACGCGATACTTGGAGATCGCGGCGAGCGCGGCTTCCTTCACTGCGGGCGTGAAGTCGATGAGATCGTCTAGCGAGAATCCCTGTCTGGAAATGGGCGCGGGCTTCGTGGGGAACGGCTGCGTGGGCCAGCTCGCCTCGCCGGGCACGTCGCTCTGCGGCACCGCGCGCTCCTCGATCGGCCAGAGCGGCTTGCCCGTGACGCGGTCGAAGACGAACAGGAATCCCTGCTTGGTTGGCGCGACGACGATATCGACTTTCTTTCCGTCGTGATTCACCGTCACGAGATTCGGCGGGGCGGGAAGGTCGTAGTCCCACAATCCATGATGCGCGGTCTGGAAGTGCCAGACGCGCCTTCCCGTTCGCGCATCGAGGCAGAGCAGCGTTTCGCCGAAGAGTCCCGCTCCCTTCCGCTCACCACCGTACCAATCGTCGCTCGGCGTCCCGATGGGCAGGTACACGAGCCCGCGCACGCTATCCACCGTGAACGGCGCCCAGGCGTTCGTGTGACCTTCGTACTTCCAGGACTCGTTCTCCCACGTGTCGTTGCCGTACTCTCCGGCCTCCGGCACCGTCTTGAAGCGCCATACGCGTTTGCCGGTGTGCACATCAAACGCCTGGATGTCACCCGGCGGATCACCATGGTACACGAGCCGGTCGCCGACGCCGTTGCCGAGGATGACGACGTTGCCCCAGACTACGGGCGGCGAGGTGTTGGAGTAGTGCTCCTTCCGCACCGGGCGCGAGAGATTTTCCGTCACGTCGACTTCGCCGTTCTTGCCGAAACCCGGAATGGGCTTGCCGGTGCCGGCGTCCAGGGCGATCAGCCGCCAGCGCGAATTGATGAAGACGCGGCGTGACTTTCCGTCGGTCCACGTGGCCACGCCGCGGTGCACGAATCCCGTGCCGTTGCTGGGCTGGCCGTACGTCTTCCACACCTGCGGATCGAACGCCCAGAGTTCGCGGCCGTTCGTCGCGTCGAGAGCGATCACGCGATTGAACGGCGTCGGGAAGAACAGCGTGTCGTGGATCGCGAGCGGCGTCGCCTCGAACTGCCCCCCGCGCGCCGCCTTCTGGCCCTCGCTCGCAAGGATCGGCTGCTCATTGGCATCCCAGGTGAACGCGACCGCGAGCTTCGCGACGTTCGTGCGATTGACGTCAACGAGAGGCGAGTACTTCAGGCCGCCGGCGTCGTTGCCGTAGGCGGGCCAGTCGACGGACTTTTGCGCGAGCGCAATCGTGGATGCGAGCGCGATTGTCGCGATGTTGACGGAAAGCTTTCCAAGGAGTCGCATGCGGGCACCGCGAGATGGAAGGATCTACAGCGTTGACACGGATGTACGCGGACGAAAGCCGGACAACAACGTTGACGCTGTTGCCGTTGCAGTTGTCGCGTTCCTACTTCGCCAGCTTCTCCAGGAAGAGCTTCCTCGCCTTGGAAACTTTCGGCGCGATCACGACGGAGCAGTACGGATTCTGCGGGTTCTGCGCGAAGTAGTCGTTGTGGTAGTCCTCGGCGGGCCAGAATTTCTCGAGCGGCGCGACTTCGGTGACGATCGGATCGTCCCACACCTTCGCGGCCGTGAACTCCGCGATCGTCTCCTGCGCGATGCGCTGCTGTTCCGGCGACTCGTAGAAGACCGCCGAGCGGTACTGCGTGCCCTTGTCGCCGCCCTGACGATTCAGCGTCGTGGGATCGTGAATCGTGAAGAAGACATCGAGCAGCTCCTTGTAGCTCACGATCGCGGGATCGTACGCGACCCGCACGACCTCGGCGTGTCCCGTCGCGCCGCTGCAGACTTGCTCGTACGTCGGGCTCGGCCGCTTGCCGCCCGCGTAGCCGCTTTGCACGCCCTGCACGCCCTTGAGCTCGAGATACACGGCTTCGAGGCACCAGAAGCATCCGCCGGCGAGCGTCGCATGCTCCGTCACGGCGCTCATTTCGCGCCTCCCTCGAAGAGCTGCAGGAAATCCTTGTATCCCTCGCTCTCCAGTTTCGCCTTCGGAATGAAGCGCAGCGACGCCGAGTTGATGCAGTAGCGCAGGCCGCCGGGGCCCGGTCCGTCGGGAAAAACGTGCCCGAGGTGCGAATCGCCCTGCGCCGAGCGGACCTCGACGCGACGCGCGCCGTACGTGTGATCCGCGTGCTCGACGACGTGCGCTTTCTCGATCGGCTGCACGAAGCTCGGCCAGCCGGTTCCGGAGTCGAACTTGTCGGTCGAGGAAAAGAGCGGCTCGCCGGAAACGATGTCGACGTAGATCCCGTCTTCGTGGTGATCCCAGAACTCATTCCGGAACGGCGGCTCGGTGGCACTGCATTGCGTGACTTCGTATTGCTGCGGTGTGAGCTTCGCCTTCAGCTCCGGGTTTTCCGGTTTCTTGACGGACACTTTCTTCTCCTGAAGCAAACTGTATTCAATGGGGCGCCTTTGCGGGCGCTCCCGAGAGTCCTCAGCGCGGCTTGGGCCGCGCTATGGAACGATAATACTCCTCGACGTAGGCCCGAAATTCGGCGGGCACATCACCGTTGCGGCCGGCGAGCACCTGGCCGTTCTCCTTGCCCTCGAGTGCACGCCGCAGCGCGAACTCGTAGGCCTTCAGGCCGTCGATGACCTGCGTGCGAAGCTCCCCGCCCGACTTCTCGTCCTGCAGCTTGTCCTGATTCGCAGCTGTGCGCATGGCTTCCAGCGCGCGATCGAGCGCGGAGACGTCGGCGCCCTGCTTCGCGAGATCGATGCGCAGCGCTTCGGCATCGCGGAGACGCTGCTGCATCTCGTTCGCGAATTGGCGGGCGTCGTTGGGCGACAGACGATTGCCGCCAGGACCGCCCTGCGTGGCCGTGCCGTTGCCGGGCGGGCCACCGCGGCCTTGCTGGCCTTGCTGGCCTTGCTGGCCTTGCTGTTGCTGCCGCACACGGTCATCGAGCGTTTCCATGCCGCGCACGAGATCGCGCATCCGGTCGAGCGCCTGCTGCTGCCGCTGGCCGGCTGACGCCTGCGACGACGCCTCACCCGCCTTCTGCAGCCGCTGGCCGAGATCGTTCAGTCCCTCACCGATCGACCGCTCGAGATTGTCGAGATATTGCTGCGACGCCATGCCGAGCTGCTGCTGCGATGCGCGAATGCGGTCTTCGATGCGGCGCGCGCGCAGTGTGTCCACTGCTTCGCCAAGAGCATGCGCGGCCGCCGGTTGCGTTCTGCTTTCCTCACCCGCAAGCTGGTCGATTCGCCGCGCGAGATCGCGCAATGAATCCGCCATCGCACCCTTCTCCGTCGCGAGCGAACGCTGCAGCGCCTGCTTTTGCTGCTGCCCTTGGGGCGTCTGCGAGTTCGCGCCTTGTTCGCCGAGCTTCGCCACGTCGTTCGCGACCCGGCGCTCCTGATCCGCGAGCGCCTGTGCGGTCTTCTGCGCATCGCTCAATCCCCGCTGCGCTCCGCTCGTCTTCTCCTGCTCGAGCAGCCGCCTTGCCTCCGCGAGCCGGTCGTTCGCGTTCCGCGCGTCGGCTCCGCCGTTCTTTCCGTTCGCCGCCGCCTGCTTCATCGAGTTCGCCGCATCCTGCAGCGTGCGCGCCGCGTTGGCGAGCGCCTGCGACTGCCTCTCTCTCGCGAGCCGCTCGAGCTGTCGCGCCGCCTGCTCCGTCTGCGCGGCAAGATCGCGCTGGCCTTCTCCGCCCGATGACCCGCTCGCGCCCGGCTGCCGAAGGCTGTCGGCCTTGCGGCGCATGCGTTCATCTTCTTGCTGCTGGCGCTGGGCGAGCTGCTTCAGTTTGTCGAGCGTCTCGTCGACCTGCGCTGCCGTACTCTTTTCCTGCGCCTGCTGCTCCTGTCCTCGCTGCACCGCCTCATACTGGTTGCGCATCTTGTCTTTCTGCAGCTCGAAGATGTCGGCGAGATCCTGCGCTCTCGCACCGCCGCCACCACCATCGCCCCCGCCGCCACCCCCGCCCATCGAGACCTGAATGTCGCGGAATACTGCCTCGGCCCGCTGCAGTTGCACGAGCGCGCGCTGTTCCGCCGGGAGCGCGCCGTGCGGTGTGCCCTTCGCAAGCAGTTTCTCGGCGCTGTCCATCTCGGCCGCGGCCTTCGGCAATATTGCGGCGATCTTCTTCCAGCCCGAATCGGTCGCCGCGATGCCGCGATCCACCAGCCGCTTGCCGAGCTGCTGCACTTCCTCCCGCAGCTTCTGCTGGGAAAGCCGGAGCGTGGCGAGATTCTCGTCGAGCGCCTTCTTGTCGAGCGTCGCGCTGTCGCGCGCGATGTTGAACGACGCAGCGATCACCTGACGCTGCCGCTCCGACATCGGGCCCGGATTGTCCTGCTGACCGCCTCCACCACCGCCGCCCCCGCCGCCCTGCTGCTGCCGGTAGTCCTGGCCGTACGGACGAACCTGCAGAAAGTAGATGTCGGTGGTCGCGGTTCGCGGTCCACTCACGGCGTTGTTGTCCGTGGCCTGCGCATAATACGAGACGACGTCGCCCGCCACGAGATGCTCGTTCTCGAGCATGAACGTGTGTCCCGCCGAGATGTCGCGCGAAATCTTGCCGGACGCCGAGTACAGCGGCACCGATTTCTCGGCCGCGCCGTTGACCGAGTACACGAGTTCGAGCTTGGCCACACCGTAATCGTCCGTCGCGCGCGCCTCGGTGAACACTTCGTCCACGGAGAGCACCTTCACGTCGCGTCCCGGCTTCACGAAACTCACCGTGGGCGGACGATCGGGAAGCGCGTCGATCGTATAATCGAGCGACCCCGTGACCATCCTTCCATCGGGGCCCTGCAACTCGACCTTATAGAAGCCCTCGTGTTCCACGCGGATCATCGCGATCAGCGCACCGTCGGCGGTGCGCGCGAGCTGCAGCGTGTCCCCGCCCTGCACGATCACCCGGCCGCCCGAGGTCGGGCGCGTGGGAGTCACGCGCACACGGACCATCGTGCCCTTCAGCGCGGCGATGTCGCCGGTGCTGTCCACGTGCCGGTTGGGCAGCTGCGTGTACGCCGGATAGCGGTATTCGAGGTCGAGCCGCTTCACGAACGCAAGATCGGCGACGTCGAGCCGATACACGGGCGAACGCACGCCGCTCGCTTCCACGGAGTACTCCGTGACTTTTGCGAGATCGAACAGGCGATAGTTGTAACGACCCGCGCTGTCGCCGGACATCGTCACGCGCGTCCACTCCGAAGAATCGGCGGAACGCACGAGCAGGTCGACGCGATCCGCGTTGAAGCCCCGCAGCGTCGCGGTCACGAGCTGGTCGCCGCCCTTCGCGATCGTCGCATTCCCCGGCTTCACCGCGATCGCGAACACGCCCGCCGGATTCGCGTCGCCCCACGGGACGAGCATGAGGCCGAGTCCGTGCCGCAGCACGGTCGGACCGAACAGCGCGATGCCGAGCGCGGCGGCGCTCACGGCCGCGAACACGATCGACGTGCGCTGGAGATCGCTCGCGTCCACGCTGCGGCCGTCGTCGGCCCGGCGCATGCGATCGAGCGCGGAACGCAGGAGCCTGGCGACGAGCGCGGGAGAGCGCGCGGCAGCCGCGGCCGATGCGTGCACGTCCACCGCCGTGATCACCGCGCCGTCGAGCGAGCGCTCGTGCTCCTCGATGTACAGCGCGACCTGCGCGTCGCGCGNNCGGAAAACCCACAGGGATGAGTCGCTGTAGTGCAGCGCACGAGTCGCGTATGCCGACGCCGCGAGGACGACGAAACCCACCGCGACCGTGATGGTCGCGCCGCGCAGCGCCCGCTTGAGGCGCCAGCGATTGCGCACCCCGCTCACCACGCCGGCGAGCTGCCCCTGGTCGGCCGCGAATCCGTGTACGCTGCGGTCCATCGCTCACATCCTCCCTTTCACGCCGCTCATATCCCGCCTGCGTTCTCGCGCAGACCACCTTCTGCGCTGGAAAGGCGATTCGAGAGAATCGTTTCCGCGGCCATGAGCAGCAGAGCAACTGCCAGAAGATACCACCATATAGTCTGTCCGCGTTCCAATTCCTCGGGCGCCGCGGACGGGCCGGAACCCAACGGCCCCGCGCCGGGGTTCGCCATGACCGCCGCGACCAGCTCCTTCGGATCGAACCGGGACAGGTCCGATTCCTTCGGATCCACGTTCACCGCGATGGGCCGGCCGCTGCCGGCCGCAGTCCCGAGACCGCGCAACTCGTAGAACCCCTGTTCGCTCAGCGTCGCCAGGTGGTCCGCGCCCGACGCCGTCAGCGGCGTGCGGCGACCGGACGGCGACTCGAGCACGAGCGGCGATGCGCCCGCGCCTGCCCCGGCGTCCGCGACGAAAGGCGCCGTCAGCTCGCCGTGCCGCGAAAGATCGAGAACGTCACCCGCCTGGAACCACGCCCGCGCGTCGCCGTAGCGGCCGGCATACTTCGCGAGTTCGTGCACGAACGGGAGAAACACGGGCTGCAGCGGGAGGTCGGTCCAGTATTCGTCGAGCGACGACGCCCACATCAGCACCTTGCCGCCGCCGACTGATTTTTCGACGAGCGCCGACGCGCCGTCGTCGAGCCTGGCAATCACGCCGCTGTCACCCGGCGCCACGAGCTGCCGGTACCGGAACAGACGCGCGGTGGAGAAGTCGCCGCTGCGAGGCGCCGAGAACAGCTCGAACACCGGATGGCCGTAGTCCACCGTCGCCACGGTGCCGCCCGCATCGCGCGTGCGATCCACGACGGACCCCAAACGGGCGGGCATGAGTGCGCGCCACTCGTTGCTCCAACGTGCAGCCGCGAGATCGCCGGGCACCACCAGCAGACCGGTTCCCGCGACGATCGATTCGCGCAGACGCGCGCCAACCGCTCCGTTCGGCGGCGGAACCTCGTCGAGGATGACGAGCGACCGCGACGCGAGATCCTGGGCTCGCAGCGCATCCTCCGCTCTCACGTCGACGTGGAAGGCGGGCCGGTCGCCGATCGCCAGCGCGCGGCTCAGGTAGAGGCCCTGGTTCGTGCGCGGCTTCGCCGGCAGCACGATCAGCACCGACACCGCCTCGCCGGGCGCGAGCGTGAAGTTGAATGCGTCGTTCGCTGGGAGAGAATCGCGAGTGATGCGCACCGTGCCCCGCGTGGCCGACGCGGGGACCA
>PMYN01000083.1:19187-55660 GCA_003171215.1 Gemmatimonadota bacterium
AACCGCACATCGTCGCGCCGTCCCCATGCGATGCGCTGGAAATCGCTGATCAACACGACTTCCTTCCGCGGCAGGTTCGACGCCGAGAGGATCTGTGCCGCGAGCTTCAGCGCGGGTTCGTACCGTGTTCCCTCCGAGCTGAGCTTCGCGCCGGCGATCGCTCGCTCGAGACGCGCCTGACTGGCGGTCGGCTCGGTGGCCGCCACGGGATCGTTCGCGAAGAACATGATCGTGGCGCGATCGTTGCCGGCGAGATCTCTCGTCTCCACGCGCGCGGCATCGAGCGCGCGCTTCCAGTGGTCCGCATACCCCATGCTGTACGAGCGGTCCACGAGCACCACGCGCTCGCGCGCGCCGAGCAGCGACGACTGCGCGGCGCTCCGGCGCTGGAGAAACGGGCGCGAGAACGCGGCCACGAGCAGTGCGAGCGCGAGGCAGCGCATCGCGAGCAGCAGCAGGTGCCGCAGCTTCTGCCGCCGGACCGACCGGTACGGAATCTTGCGCAGGAACATCAGCGACGGGAACTGCACGACCGCCCGCCGCTCGCGGTTGATCAGGTGGATCGCGATCGGGATCCCGATCGCGAGCAGGCCGGCGAGGAACGCGGGAGCGAGGAGTCCCATCAGCGAGCCGTGCTGAAGCGCTCGCGCGCCAGCAGGTAGGCGAAGAGCGCCTTGTCGAGCGGTTTCGACGTGTCGAACAGCGCGTAGTCGATTCGCTGTTCCTGCATGCGGCGCGCGAGCGTCGCGGTGTGCTCCGCGACCACGCCGCGGTACTGTGCGCGCAGGTAATCCGGGATGACCGGCATCCGCTCGCCGGTCTCGAGATCCACGAAGTTCGTCGCGTCGGCAAACGGGAAGTCGATCTCCACCCGGTCGAGGAGATGGAAGACGATCAGGTCGTTGCCGCGGCCGCGAACGTTCGCGAGCGCGGCGAGCACGGCGTCGGGCTCCTCGTAGAGATCGGAGATCAGCAGCACGATGCTGCGGCGGCGCAGCGACTCCGACAGCTTGCGCAGCGGTGCGTCGAGCGTCGAGGCGCGCGACGGGGCTCGGCGCGCGCGCTCGGGCGCTGCGGCGGCGGCACTCGTGACCGTGCGCTCCAGCGCATGCAGCACGAGCCGCAGGTGCTTGGCCGAGGGCGGCACGTACTCGACGATGTCGTCGTCGAAGGTCGCCAGCCCGACGCGATCGCGCTGCGTGCTCGAAAAGTAGGCCAGCGCCGCCGCCAAATAGCACGCGTAGTCGAGCTTGCTCACGCTGCCCGTACCTTCCGTCGCGCCGCGATAGCGCATCGAGGGCGACACGTCGAGCAGGACCATGAAGTTCGTGTTCGTGTCCGCCTCGAATTGCTTCACGTAGTAGCGGTCGCTGCGCGCGAAGAGGCGCCAGTCGATGCCGCGGATGTCGTCGCCGGGCATGTACGACCGGTGCTCGGCGAAGTCGGTGGACGAGCCGAGATGCGGGGAACGATGCAGGCCGTTCACGAAACCTTCGACCACGGTGCGCGCCAGCAGCTCCAGGTTCCCGATCCTGGCGAGGACGGCGGGATCGAGCAGCGTTGCCGTGCCGGCCGTCACATCCCGGACCGCGGCACGGGAACGGCCTCGAGCAGCTTGTCGATCACCTGGTCCGACGTCACGCGCTCCGACTCGGCATGGAAGTTCAGCAGCACTCGATGGCGCAGCACGGGCTTCGCCAGCGCTCGAATGTCGTCGAAGCTCACGTGGTAGCGGCCCTGCATCAGGGCGCGCGCCTTCCCGCCGAGCACCAGGTGTTGCGGCGCGCGCACGCTGGCGCCGTACGACACCCACTGCTTCACGAAGTCGGGCGCGCCCGGGCCGGGCCTGCTGGTGCGCGCGATGTTCACGGCGTAACGCGCCACGGCGTCGGCGACCGGCACGCGCCGAACGAGCTGCTGGAATCCGACGATGTCCGCGCCGGTGACGGCGTGACGGAACTCGTGCTTCTGCACGGACGTGGTCGAGAGCACCACGTCCACTTCCTGATTTTCGTTCAGGTAGTCGATCACGATCTCGAACATGAAGCGATCGAGCTGCGCCTCGGGCAGTGTATACGTACCCTCGAGTTCGATCGGGTTCTGTGTCGCGAAGACGAAAAACGGCTCGTTCAGCGTGTACGTCTGCCCCTGCACGGTCACGCGGTGTTCCTGCATCGCTTCGAGCAGCGCGGCCTGTGTCTTCGGTGGAGTCCTGTTGATTTCGTCGGCCAGCACGATGTTGGCGAATATCGGACCGGGCACGAACACCATGTGCCGTCGCCCGGTGTCCGGATCGTCCTGGATGATCTCGGTTCCCGTGATGTCGCTCGGCATCAGGTCGGGCGTGAATTGGATGCGCGAGAACTTCAGGTCGAGCGCCTTCGCGAAGGTGTTGATCAGGAGCGTCTTGGCGAGGCCGGGCACGCCGATCACGAGACTGTTGCCGCCCGTGAGGATCGAGAGCAGGATCAGCTCGACCACGCTGTCCTGCCCGACGATCACCTTGCGCAGCTCCGCACGAATCTGGTCGCATCCGGCCTTGAGCCGGTCTGCGTGTGCAATGTCGTCGGAGGACTCGAGAGCTGGGCTCGTAACGTTCGCGGCCACGGGGATTTCCGGTTAGGGTTTCTTTCCATCGACGATGGTCAGCAGCAGTTCCTGAGCCTTCACATAGTTCGGCGCCTCTTCGAGCGAACGCAGCAGGGCCTTCCGCGCGCTGAGGTCGTCATCGGCCTCGTGGTACGCGAGCGCGAGCTGATAGTACGCTTCCGACTTGTCCGCGGGAGCGAGCGCGACCACCGCGCGGCGCTCGCGCACCGTCCTGGCCTTGTCGCCCAGCCCGTGATACAGGCCGGCGAGCTGCTGGTGGACCGCGACGTCGTACGGATCGATGTAGAGCGCGCGATCAAGCGCGTCGGCGGCGCCGGTGCTGTCGCCCGACACCGTCCTGAGCCGCGCGAGCTCGAGGTGCGACGCGTAGTCCGTCTCGTTGTGCAGCACGTACTGCGAGAGGGCGTCGGCGGCTCGTTTCGAGTCGCCCTTCGACGCGTATAGCTGCGCGAGCCCGGCATACGGGCCGTCGGCGCCGCCGTACTCGGGAAAGAGTGCGCGCGCCCGTTCGAGCAGGGTGATCGCGGTGTCCGTCTGCCCCGCCTTCGCAAGTGTGACGGCCGCGAGCATCTGGATGCGATAGCTGCGCGGCGACGCATTGGCCGCCGCGAGCAGCTCCGCGGGAGCCATCTCGGCTCCCGCCCTCAGCGAGTCCTTGAGCGCGGCGAGCGGCCCCGCGTAACGCTCGCGCATGTACGCTTCGAACTTCCGGTCGAAAGCCTTTGGATCCATCCCCAGCACCCTCTGGAACACTTCGGTGGTCGTGCGTCCCGCCTTGTACTCGAGCAGCATCTGCAGGAGAGCCTTCTCACCGTAATCGCGCGCGATGAGATCGCAGACGACCGATGCCTGGTGATACGAGAGGATCACCTGCTCCGGATACAGCGGCCGCATGAAGCCGTCGTTCATCCGGCTCACGGGCACGAGCTTTCCTGCGGCAAATGCATCGAGGAATTCGACCGTGACGTTCGAGCCCCAGCCGGGACGCGCGTGGTGCTCCTCGTACACCGAAAGTCCCTCCGACAGCCAGCGAGGTACGTGCTGATCCGTCAGGCCGAGCGTGAAGGTGTGCGCGAGTTCGTGCCAGACCGTCGAGCCCCAGTTGAACGGGCCCGCGTCCTTGGCCGCCGGCGAGTCGAACGCGAGCGTGGTGCCGAAGCTCACGCCGAGCGCGCCGAGACCGGCGAGCCCCACGGTGCGCACGGAGAAATCGGCGTGGCTCTTGTAGACCTCGATCCGGATCGGCGGCGTGGGCGTGAACTGGTACCGTTGCTGGAACGTCGCGTACGCACGCTCGGCAAGATCGCGCAGGTAGATCGAGAAGAGCGAGGATTCGCTCTTCTCGATCATCGTCGTGAACTTGCCGTCGGTTGTCTCATCGTAGTTGCCGAACGTGTCGAGCAGGTCGAGCGTGTTCTTGATCCAGACGTTGTACGGGTCGCCGGTGAACGACACCTCGAGACTCCGCCGTCCTTCCTTGATCTGCCCGAGACGCAGCATGTTCATGCCGAGCAGGCCGTGCGCCTCCCAGCTCTTGGGATCCGCGGCGATGCCCTGGAGCGCGAACGAAGCCGCCACCGCGTAGAGGCGGATCCGGCTCGCCGCCGACGACATCGTAACGTAGAACTCGGCGTTCGACGGGTTGAGCGTGAGCGCGCGCTGCCGGGTTTCCTCGTATCCCTTCGTGTCGCCCGTCACGTAACGGATGGCCGCGAGGACCGCCAGCGCCTCCGACGACGACGGGTTCACGGCGAGGGCGCGTTCGACCTCCTTTTGCGCGAGCACGTATTCCTCGCTCTCCAACAGCAGCTGCGCCCGTTGTACGCGGGCCTCGGTGAAGTTCGGGTTGAGCTCGAGCGCACGGTTCAGCAGCGAGTCCACGCCGGGCTGCGAGTCGAAGATGCGCCGTTTGGCCTCGCCGAGCAGCGCGCGCGGTTCCGACGGATTCGAGGCGAGCACCTCCTCGAACGCGGTCTGGGCATCGGCGCTGTTGTACTTCTCGAGAAACAATTCGCCGACCGCGATCTTGGCATCGATGTTCTTTCCGTCGCGCAGGATCGCGCGATCGAACGCCTTGAGCGCGTCCTTGAACAGGTCGGGACGGTCGCGCCCGAGATATTGGCATGCGATGCCGACGGCGGTCAGTTCCGTGCTCGTGAGCGTTCCGGCGCTGTTGTTGAAGACGTCGATGAAGCGATCGAACTCCTCCATCGCGCGATCCCGCTCTCCGCGATTGTAGTGCAGCCGCGCGAGATTGACCGAGGCCGTCAGGCTGTCGGGCGCGTGGCCGGCAACCGCGCGAACGAACGCAGTCTCCGCCGCGGCGATCCTCCCACTGCCGATCAGCGCCTCGCCGAGCGCGTTCTGCGCACGAAGCGCGGGCGCGCCGACGAGCGCCGCGCAAGCGGCCGCGAGCAGGCGGGCCCTCACTGGCGTCCCTCCAGCGCGCGAATCTCACGCGCCTTGCGAGCGAGCGCGATGAGCAGCGGTTCGAGCGCGACGTCGTACGCGTCGGCGGTCATCTGCCCTTTCTTCGAGCGGAGCTGGTCGATCTGTTCCTGCAGTGTGAATTCCTCGGCGTACAAGCCGGAGAGGCGGGGATCGCTGCCGGCCGCGAGCGTGGCCACCTTGCCGCCGTCCATGAAGAACCGCCGCGCGAGCGCGCCGTCGCCGGCGCGCCCCGTTGGCTCCCCGCTTCCCTCCTTCGCGCCGCCGTCGGCGAGCTGGGCGTGTTCGGTCTGCAGGAGGCTGCCCTTGTCGTAGAACCGCTTCGTCTCGAGCGCCGCGTAGCGGAATGCCTCGAGCAGCGAGACGCGGCCGTCCTTGTCCATGTCGGCGCCGTCCTTCGCGAACGCATCGACGAAGTACTGTCCGAAGTGCGACTCGTTGCGCTCGTACGCGGTCTTCGCCGCAGTGATGATCACGCGATTCGCACCGGCGACCGTCGGAATCATGTCGCCGCTCGCACTCGTGAGATTGATCAACGCGACCCGCTGCACCGGGAACGCGGCGAGGAGCCGCGCGAAGTCGTTCGCGTCGAGATCGGGACCGGGGATGTCGATGCGGGTCTCCGGACCCTCGCCCGCGCCGTGTCCGATCAACACGAGCACGAACTGGGATGACGGCTCGGCGCGCGCGGCGATGGCCATGATCGCCCGCTCGACATTCGGCTTGGTGGACTGGCCGCGAAAGCGGGGCGAGCGGCTGGCGCTGTCTTCGCCGAACCAGAAGATGCTCGAGTCGGCGAGGCCGAAGCGGTCATGCAACGCGGCCGCGAGCCCTTCGGCCTGGGCGGCGAACGCGGCGCTGTATTTGGCTTCGCCGCCGAGTCCGCTGACGATCACCACGCGAGTCTGCGACTCGAGACGGCAGATGGCGGACGGCAGAAGGCAGAGAGCCACGAGCAACCGCCGGGCGAAGCGTGCGGCGGTCATGCGAGGCCTCGGAGTTTCCGGTAGCCCCATTCCGCGGAGAGCAGTGTCACGAGCAGCAGGAAATTCACCGGCATGTCCCACAGGTCCATCTCGTTCGCGACGGTGACGCCGCGCTTGCTCATCGCGACGTCTGCCGCGAGGGTGGAGACGGTCGCCGGTGTGTAGAAGCGACCGCCGGTTTCGCGCGCGAGGCGCTGGAGGAGCGAGGCGTGCATCTCGGCGTCCACATATTCGGCGTTGAGGTCGGCCACGCGCACGAAAGCCGAGTCGCTCGCCACAGAGCCATCGTGCGCCGTCGCGTCGACGCGGACGGTGTAGGTCCCCGGTTCAACAGGCGTGAACGACGCGCGATACTCGCCGTCGCGGTCGACGGCCCACTCGAGCGGCACGTCGCGCACGGGACCCGCCGGCCCGGCGACGTGCGCCACCACCTGCGCGTCGTTCACGCTCAGGAATGCGCTGTCGACGACTTCGGCGCGCACGTCCACCGGCGTGCGCGGGTTCACCTGATCCGACTGCACGTGCACCGTCACGCGCCCCGGCACATCGGAGGTGAGGAATCGAAGGAGCTGCCTCCAGAACGTCGGAAAGGTCGGATCGCCGACCGGGATCTCCGCGCCGAACGCCCACGTCCACGAATCCTGGATCGGCATGGCGACCGAAAGCCCACGACCGTATCGCTGATAGACGAGGAGCGGCTGTTCGTAGCCGCGCAGCTGTTCGCCCTGCGGCGCGCCGGCGCGTCCGGCCTTCGGGACCTTCCCCTCGATCAGCGTGACCGCGCCCGGCTTCACACGGCGAATCCGGTTCACCGACGTCACCGGCGGCAGCGTTCTCCAGCGTTCCGCGGATTTCGCCTGATCGCCCGCGACCTGCGTGACGGCGTGCGACGCCCCGCCCGGCGTGAGCGACGCGGTGAGATCCGCGAGGAACGACACGCTGTCGCCCGTCGCGTTTCCCTCGACGACGACGGGCATGACCTCCGCGAGCGGCGTGCCGGCGTATCCTCCTTCCGCGAACGACCGCCGTCCGCCGAGCAGGAGCAGGCCGCCGCCGCGCACGTTCACGAAATCGGCGAGCATCGCGAGCTGCGCGTGCGTGAAGAAGCTCGCCTCGATGCTGCCCAGGACGATCGCGCGATACGCGTAGAGTTCGCCGCGCGTCACCGGAAAGCCGTTGGCGAGCTCCTCGGGGCCATCGACGTTCAGCCGAAGAAACTTCCGGTCCGCGGTCCGCTGCAGCGCCACCAGCTGGAGATTCGAGTCCGCTTCCACGGCCGCGCGAACGAAGCGCATTTCGTAGCGCGGCTCGCCCTCCACGTAGAGGATCTTCTCGCGCGCACTCCGCACGCGCACCAGCGCCTGCTGCGCGTTGTTCTGCGTCACCTGTTCCCCGCTCTGCAGTGGAATGCGGAAGGTGAGCAGCCGCGCCCCCGCGCTGGCCATCCTCACCTCGACGCGCACCGGCGCGACGTCGCCGTCGGGCGGGAGCGCGATCTCGGACTGCCCGATCAGGCGTCCGTCGTCCTCGACCAGCAGCGGCACCTTCGAGCCGCTGAAGCCGCGCTGCCGCACGAGGACATCCGCCACGAGCGTGCTTCCCTTGAGCACGGTGCTCGAGGTCTCCACGCGGCGCACTTCGATGTCGCGCGTGAATCGCTCCGACCCGATGCCGACCGTGAACACAGGCACTTGCTTCGCGCGCAGGGACAGGAGCTCGTCGGCGATGGGCGAGCGCGAGTTGTCGGCGCCGTCCGTCAGCAACACGAGACCCGAGAGCGGTACCATCTCCAGTTCCCGGCGCGCGGCTTCGAGCGCGCCACCGAGCTTCGTCTCGTTCGCGTCGAAGAGCAGCCCGGTCGCGTCGTCGATGCGCTCGGCGGTCGCGCCGAAGTGGAAGAGCTTCACCTGGAAGCGCTCACGCAATGCGGAGAGAAGTGCGCTCTTCGGGCCGGCGATGGAATCGCGAATCCAGTCCGCGCGCCGACGGCCCCCACGATCGGCAATCTGCATGCTGCGCGAGTCGTCGATCAGCACGCCGACGAAGTTCCGTTGCGGCACCGCCGCGTTCAGCAGCAGCATCGGCCGCATGAGGCACACGAGAAGCACCGCGAGCGACGCGATCCGGAGACCGCGCAGTATCCACCGGTCACGGACCGAGCTCTTCCCGCGGACGCGCTGATAGCTGAGCACCGCCGGCACCGCGATCGCGGCGCCGACGAGCAACAGGATCACGATCGGCGCGGGCGCACCGAAGGTGAAGTCCCCCTGCTGGAAGACCGCCGGCCGGTATTTGAAGAAGAACTCGAACAGGGCGCCGAGCGGGTTCGCCATCACATGGGTGAAATTGGGGGAGCGACGGGGGTGGTGCGTGGCCCCCGCCGCATCATCTATTAACACTCCCGGAGGGCTGTTTGTTGAGGCCCTCGCCGAATCGTTTCAGTTTCCCGACTCTTGACAGCCGCGAAGGCTCCCGTGCGCGCACCGATCGCCCCCATCGCTCTTTCAGAATTTCATGCCGCTCGCGAGCGGATCGCCGGCACGGCCCTGCGCACGCCGCTCGTACGCCTGCAGGTCGATGCACCGTGCGAGATCTGGCTGAAATTGGAGACACTCCAGCCGATCGGTTCGTTCAAGATCCGCGGCGCGCTCAACGCCATGCGCGCGCTGCCGCCCGAGCGCCTCGCTGAAGGCGTGTATACCGCGAGCGCGGGGAACATGGCGCAAGGCCTTGCCTGGGCCGCGCGCGAGCTCGGCGTGCCGTGCCGGGTGATCGCGCCGGATCACGCTCCACGCACGAAGCTCGAGGCCATCGAGCGGCTCGGTGCCACCGTCCGGCTCGTGCCGTTCGCGGACTGGTGGCAGGCGATCCTCGAGCACGAGGTGCCCGGCGAGCGCGGCGCCTTCATTCATCCGGGCGCCGACCCGATGGTGATGGCCGGCAACGGAACCATCGGGTTGGAGATTCTCGAGGATCTTCCCGATGCCGACGCGATCCTCGTTCCCTATGGAAGCGGCGGGCTCGCGTGCGGCATCGCGTGCGCGGCTCGAGCCGTACAGCCCGGGATTCCAGTGTACGCCGTTGAGTTGGAAGGCCGCGCTCCGTTCACCGCGTCGCTCGCTGCCGGCCACCCGGTCAGCATCGACTACACCGCGAGCTTCGTCGACGGAATCGGCGGCAAGAGCGTGCTCGATGAGATCTGGCCGCTCGCGAGGCAGGTCCTCGCGGGATCACTCGCCGCGTCGCTGCGACAGATAGCGGACGCCGTGCGGCTCCTCGTCGAGCGCACGCGTGTCGTGGCGGAGGGAGCGGGCGCCGCACCGGTCGCGGCGGCGCTCGCGCACGACATCGGCGCGCGGAAGGTCGTGTGCGTGGTTTCCGGCGGCAACATCGACACGAAGAAACTCACGACCATCCTGTCCGGCGACATTCCATGACGGCGAACGCAGTCTCGCGGGCGATTGGACGATGGCTCGCCGTGTGGGCCGTGATGGTCGCGCTGCTGGTCCTGATCGGCGGAGCGACGCGCCTCACCGAAAGCGGGCTCTCGATCACCGAATGGCAGCCGGTGTCCGGCGTGATCCCCCCGCTGAACGAGGTGTCTTGGGCCGCCGAGTTCGCGAAGTACCAGCGAATTCCGCAGTACCAGCTGCTGAACCACGGCATGTCGCTCTCCGAGTTCAAGACGATCTTTCTCTGGGAGTACGTGCATCGGCTCTGGGCGCGGCTGCTCGGCATCGCGCTCGCGATCCCGCTGCTCTGGTTCGCGATCCGCCGGCGCGTTCCGGGCGATATCTGGCCGAGACTCATCGGCCTGCTCGTGCTGCTCGGCCTTCAGGGCGCGCTCGGCTGGTGGATGGTGAAGAGCGGCCTTAGTGAGCGCACGAGCGTGAGCCAGTACCGGCTCGCCGCGCATCTCATGACGGCGCTCGCGCTCTACGCGTTCACCGTGTGGACGGCGACGGAGCTCATCGAGCCGCGCGCGGTGCGCTCCGCGCGTGCGGACCCCGCACTGGCCTCGGGCCTGATGACGCTCGCGCTGCTCGTGCCGGTCACCGCCGCGAGCGGCGCGTTCGTCGCGGGCCTTCGAGCGGGCAAGATCTACAATACGTTTCCGTTCATGGGCGCCGGCGTCGTCCCACAGGAGTACGGCCAGCTCGTTCCCTTCTGGCACAACCTGTTCGAGAACCCAGCCGCGGTGCAGTTCAATCATCGCGTGATCGCGACGGCGACGTTCGCCCTGGCGGCGTGGATCTGGTATCGCGCCAGGCATTCGGCCAACTCACGATTGGTGAGCGCGACGCGGCTGGTGGCCGGTGCGGCGTTGCTTCAGGTGACGCTCGGCATCGCCACGCTGCTGAAAGGCGTGCCCGTCGGACTTGGCGTCGCGCACCAGGCGGGCGCCGTCCTGCTTCTCACCGCTGCGCTGCTCGCGCTGCACGCGAACGGGCGCGCATGAGCCAACGGAACGTCGTCAGGGCTTGGGCTTGAGCGTGGTGAGCAGCGTCTTCGACCAGATCACCAGCGTCGCGCACGTCTTGCCTGATACCGTGAACTCCGCAGGAACCGAGGACGGCATCGAATAATACTCGATCGCGCCGAGGTCGCCGACCGGCACCGCGTCGTCGACGTCGCCGGGCTGGAACTGGTCGAATCGCGCGTGGTCGATGAAGACGTTGATGCAGCCGTCCTGCGTCGATCCGGCGCCCGAGGTCGACTGCAGAAAGCGGCCGCCCGTCGAGGTGACCACGCGCAACCCGTTCGACATGCGCATCAGGTCCGTCAGCATTTCCGGATTCTTTTCCGCGATCTGCTCGGGCGTGAAATACGAGCCGAGCCCCTGCTGCTTGCGCGCGAGGAAACCGATCCTGCTGAGCCCGTCATCCATCTTGCCCACGACGCGAATGGTGCCAAGCACCGTGGCCTGTTCGAGCTCGACGCTCACGCTGGCCGGCGCGCGCGCCGCGAGATGCACGATCTGCGACGCCTTGGCAAATCCGATCTTGCGAATCACGGCCTCGTGCGTGCCGGACGGCAGTCCGCCGAGCGTAAACGTTCCATCCTCTGCCGTCGTGACCACGGTCGTCGTGCCGACCACGGTCACCTGCGCTCCGGCGACGGGCACGCCGCCCCTCAACTTCACCGTTCCCCTGAGCACCGCGCTCCCCGCCCCCGTGCCGCCGATCGAGAGGATCGCCGTCGCCATCGATTCGTCGTTCGTCGTGATGGGGAGGTCTGCCGTCGTGACGCCGCCGAGCGACGCCTGCAGGTTGCCGGCGATGGTGCCCGGCAATCCGCAAATGGCGAACGCGCCCGTCGGCCCTGCGCGGCCGGTGCGCACCTTTTCGACCGACGTCCTCATCGTGAGGTCCTTGAACACGAGCGACACCGTCGCTCCGGCGGCGGGTTCATCGCTGTCGGCCTGCATCACGCGGCCGACGAGAATCGCCCCTCCGCCCGCAACGCCACCGCGCGGGCACACCTTCAGGCGCATTTCCTCGAACGTCGGGGTGTGCGCGCCAACTTGCCGCTGGATTCCGCCCGAGAGCACGATCGGCGCCGACAGCACCTGCAGGCCGAGGGTGTCGAGCAGCGGGTGCGTGACCGCGATCTGGTACTCTCCCGGCACGATGCTGTCGATGCGAAAGATGCCCTTGGCGTCCGTCACGCCCTGCCGCTTGGTGCCGACGACGGTCACGACCGCGCCGGCGAGCGGTCCGCCACGAATGCTGTCGTCGACGACGCCGATCAGCGACGCGAAGTCCTTGGGAACAGTCGGCGGCGCCTGCTGCGCGCGCACGGTGGAGTGCACGAGCGCGACCGCCAGCACGAGCCTCGCGAAGCGATTGGCCACGCGACTAGCCATAGGCGATGTCCTCGCGCCCAAAGATGATCCGGTCAGCGAGACCTGCCGCCGCCGCGCCCGCCCCGCCCTGCGCCAGAACCAGAACCAGATCCCGAACCACCCGGCCCGCGGCGTCCGCCGGCGGGCGGGGCGTTCGCCCGGCGCTTCGCGTTCTCCGCGGCGCGCATGCGATCTCCCGACTTGTTGGCGCGATGTTTCGCGAGACGCTCTGCAAGCGGAATCTCGAGCTTTCCCTCCGGCTTCGCGCTGTAGTTGAAGTCCGGCACCGTGACGCGCGGCAGCCGCCGTCCGATCGCCCGCTCGATATTGCGCAGGTCCGCTTCCTCATCGGGCGCGACGAACGTGAACGCATCGCCCTTGAGCTCGGCGCGCGCCGTGCGTCCCACGCGATGGATGTAGTCGTCGGGTGCGGCAGGAACGTCGAGGTTCACGACATGCCCGAGTGCCTCGACGTCGATGCCGCGCGCCGCGATGTCCGTGGCGACGAGCACACGATACGTGCCGTCCTTGAATCCGGCGAGCGCCGAAGTGCGCGCCGACTGTGACCGGTTGCCGTGGATTCGCTCCGCCTTGATCCCATGTCGCACGAGATACTCGGCGATGCGGTTCGCGCGGTGCTTGGTGCGGGTGAAGACGAGCGCTTCCTTCATGTCGCCGCGGGTCAGGAGCGCGAGGAGCAACGCCGACTTGAGGTCCTGGGTGACCGGGTAGACCGCCTGGGTAATTCCAACGGCCGGCTTCGACTCCCGCTCAACGTTCAGCGTGACCGGATTGTGCAGCATCTCGCGCGTGAGCGACGCGATCTCCGGCGGCATCGTGGCCGAAAAGAACAGCGTCTGCCGCTTGGGCGGCAGGTGCTTGATCACGCGGCGGATGTCCGGAAGAAAACCCATGTCGAGCATGCGATCGGCTTCGTCGAGCACGAGGTATTCGAGGCCGGCGAGCTTCGCGTACGGCGAGCGAAAGTGGTCGAGCAGCCGCCCCGGCGTGGCGACGATGATATCGACACCGCTGCGGAACGCGTGTTCCTGCGGGCCCATGCCGACGCCGCCGAACACGGCGGCGCCCGTGAGCGGTGTGTGCACCGCCATTTCGTCAATGGCCGCGACGATCTGCGCCGCGAGTTCACGCGTGGGCGTGATCACGAGCGCGCGCGTGGTCCCGCGCGGGCGGTCGATGAGCTTGTGAAGGATCGGGAGGACGAAGGCGGCAGTCTTGCCGCTGCCGGTCATGGCGCAGGCGAGCACGTCACGCCCCTCGAGCGCGGGCGGAATGGAGTCCGCCTGGATCGGGGTGGGGCGGGTGTAGCCGAGTTCCTTGAGGGCTTTTTGGAGACTGGGGTGGAGCTGTAATGAACTGAACGACACGTGGGGATCCGGACTAGAGTAAGTCCGAAAGCTAACTAGAAAGACAGAGGGGAGTGGCGAGATCAGCGGGGAGTGGCGAGGGTGAGTGGCGAGACCAGAGGGGAGTGGCGAGGGTGAGTGGGGAGCGGGGAGAAGCGAGTGGGGAGCGGGGAGTTTGAGGGGCGAGAACCGCGAACGAACGACCGAGATGGGAGAAGCGACGACGTGGCGCGTTTGTCTCCCCACTTGAACTCGCCACTCCCCGCTCGGTTCTTCCCACTCCCCACTCACCCTCGCCACTCCCCGCTGGTCTCGCCACTCCCCTCTGTCTTTAGAGCAGCGTGCCGGATCGTCCCCCATCGACGAGAATCGCCTGCCCCGTAACGAACGACGCCCGTTCCGACGCGAGGAACGCGACGACCGCGGCGATTTCCTCCGGTGCGCCCACGCGGCCGACCGGCGTTCCAGTCCGGTAGGACTCGAAGATGCTCTCGCGCGTCGCACCCGTCCGCTTCGTCGTCGCAGCCGCCAGTTCCTCGAGCCGCTCGGTTGCGACATAACCCGGCAGCACGGTATTCACCGTCACGCCGTCGATCCCGACTTCGTCGGCGAGCGTGCGATAGTATCCCGTCACCGCGGCGCGAAGGCTGTTCGATAACACCAGGCTCGGCACCGGCTTCTTCACCGCGATCGACGTGATGCCGATCACGCGCCCCCATTTCCGCTGCTGCATTCCCGGGACGAGCGCCCGAGTGAGCTCCACCGCGCTCCGCAGCAGCAACTCGGACGCGCGCGTCCAAGCGGCCCAGTCGTGCGAGAGCGATGGGCCCGGGGTGGGGCCGCCGGTGTTCGTGACGAGCACGTCGACTCGTCCGTAGTGCTCGAGCGCCTTCGCCGCGGCGGCAGCCGTGCCCTCGGCCGTGCTGAGATCGGCGATGATGGGCAGGATTTTCGCGCCTGTCTTCGTGAGGCGCACGGCGGCAGCGGCGACCGCGTTCGCGTCGCGGGCGCAGATCGCGATCTGCGCGTCCTCGCGCGCGAGCTCTTCCGCGACGGCGTAGCCGATGCCGCGGCTCGCGCCGCAGACGAGGGCTACTCGATTGGAGAGTCCGAGGTCCACGTTACTTCTGCTCGCGGATGTAGGCGTCGGAGCCGTTTAGCCAGTCTTCGCGCGGCGGCGTGAACACGTCGAGATCGAGCGTGTCCGACAGCGCTTCCGCCTGATGGCGCAGGCCGCCGGGGATCAGCAGGACTTCACCCGCCAGGACGTCCACGTGCTCGGCGTTCGGCGCCTTGTCCGCGTTCTCGCCGAGCCAGAAGCGCAGGCCACCTTCGAGGATGTACGTGATCTGTTCGTTGTGGTGTTCGTGCGCCTTCACGATCGCTCCCTTCTTGAGATAAACCTGCGCGATCATCGCCTTCTCGGCGGTGAGGACGCGGCGGGAAAGCATCGGTGTGAGAACTTCGAGCTTGACGCTCGACCAAGGCTGTTTATTAGGCAGGGACATTGCGGGGATGGAGAGAGAAGGTTGCGTGCGCTGAGGACAACACCCTTAACTAAACGACGTCAGACGCCAGACGGGAGCTATCGGCTATCGGACAACGGCCTCTTCACCGTTCTGCGAGCGAATCGGTAAAGAGGCCGTTGTCTCGTTGCTATCAACTGAACGCTGTCGTCTGACGTCGTTCAGTTCGCTTCTTTACGGCTGCTTCTCGGGCGTCCCTCCAAATTGATTCGCAGAATCATCGACGCCGGTCACGCGCTCGACTTTCAGTACTTGCTTGTAGGTCTGCCCGCCGACCGTCATGGTAACGAGGTATTCGCCCGTGCCCGCGACGAGCGCGCCGCGTCCGCCGCCCGCGCCGCCGCGTCCGCCACCACCGCCGCCGCGCCCACCACCGGCAGGCGCCCTCAGCCCGATGATCGCGTAGACCTTGAGAACGTTGGCCGTCTCCGGTGCGCCGCCGCGGCCGCCACCACCGCCACCACCGCCGCCTGCCTCGCCCTCACCCGGCCGCGGGCAGAACGGCTCCCACATCGTGAGCGGGTGGTCGCAGTTGATCGTACCGCGGCCGCCACCGCCGCCGCCACGTCCGCCGCCGGCGGGAGCACCGCTGCCGGCCAGAAGCACGCCGACGCGCGCGATCGCGACCGTATCGAATCCGGCCTTCTTGAGCGAATCCAGCACCATCGGAGCGCGCACTGCCTTGAGAATGCTATCGCGGCGTTCCGACGCGGACAGCGTCGCCATGACCGGCGCCATGCGCCGCATGCCCTGGAAGTTCCAGACGACCGTGTGCACACCGGGAGTCCCCGAACCGTTGAGCGTCGCGATCGTGTCGCCACGCGCGTCGCTGACATAGATGCGCACCGGTCCGCTCGGCGCACCCGCGCCGAGGCGATACGAAATCTCCGCGCCGTACGCCGGGCTCGGCACCGAGAAGTACTGCTGCGCGTTGCCGTTGCCGGTCGACGAGAGCGTCGGGCCCTCACCATACTGCAGGGCGGTCTTCGGCTCGAAGAGCGCCGCCGTTGCCGCGAGCGTCTTCGCCGTCAGCTGTTCGATCGGGACGATGTCCACCGCCCACAGGCTGCGCCCGTGCGTGGCGGCCATCAGCTCGTGATCGCGCGGATGGATCTTGAGGTCGTAGACGGCGACCGAGGGCAGATTCGCCGCGAACTTCGACCAATGCGCACCGCGGTCGATGGAGGCGTACACGCTCAGCGACGTGCCGACGAAGAGCAGGTCGCGGTTGGACGGATCTTCACGAATCACGTGCACGAAGTCCGCCACGCCGTCCTTCGGGAGATCGTTGACGATCGAACGGAACGTCTTGCCGCCGTCGTTCGTCGCGTACAGGTACGGCGTGAAGTCATTCACGCGGTGATCCTCGAACGCCACGTAGAAGGTCAGCGTGTCGAAGTGCGAAGGCTCGATGCGCGCGACCCACGAATCGTTCGGCAGCCCCGGGAAGCGGCCATTGAGGCTCTCCCACGCCGCGCCGTCGTTCGTCGACTTCCACATGTTGCCGTCGTCGGTGCCCGCGAAGAGCAGGCCCGGCTTCACGTACGACTCCGCCAGCGCCACCACCGTGCCGAACGTCTCGGCGCCCGTCGCGTCGATCGTCACGCCGCCGGTCCACTTGACCGAGGTGTCGATCTTGGCCCAGTTCTTTTTGGAGAGATCGGGCGAGATGAGCTGGAAATCCTCACCGCGCTTGTACGACTTCAGCACGCGGTTGCCCGCGAAGTAGATCACCGCCGGGTTGTGCGGCGAAATGAAATACGGCGAGTTCCAGTTGAAGCGCAGCGCGAGATCGACGGAGTCCTGCTTCTGCTGCGCACGCAACGGCGCGAGCGCCTTCGTCATGTCCTTCGTCTCGGGCTTGAGCGGATCGCCGCGGACGATCGCGATCGAATCCTCCCACCACTTGAAGCGCTCCTGCCACGACGGCTTCGCGAAGTTCATCCGCTCGCCCGTCTTGATGTTCAGTCGCGAGGCGTTGCCGCCCTGCGACTCGCCGTAGACGATGTTCGGGTCCGTCGGATCCTGCGCCGTGTAAAAACCGTCGCCGCCCGAGATCGTGAACCAGTACGAGTTAGGCGTGCCGCCCGCCTTGCGGCGGCTCGGGCCGCACCACGCGCCGTTGTCCTGCGCGCCGGAGCAGACGTTGTACGGAACGGCGTAGTCGTACGTGATCTCATAGAACTGCCCGATGGGCAGGTTCGTCGTCTGGATGAAGTTGCCGCCCTTGTCGAACGTGATCGAGACACCGCCGTCGTTCGCGAGCACCCAGCGCTCCGGGTCGTTCGGATCGATCCAGAGGCCGTGGTCGTCAACGTGCACCTGCTGCGCCGCGGGACGCGCGGTCTTGCCCCCGTCGTCGGACACCTGGATCTGCGTCGAGGAGAAATAGACGCGGTCGCGATTCTTCGGATCGACGCGCACCTGCGAGTAGTAGAACGGGCGCGTGTCCGCGGTGTTCATGCGCGTCCAGGTCTTGCCTGCGTCGGTCGAGCGATAGAGTCCCGTGCCCTCGGGAGTGGCACTCGGAACGTAGCTGCCGTCCTTGGTCGGCGCGGCGGCCTCGACTTCAGCGTAGATGTAGTTCGGATCGCTCAGGGAGATCGCGAGACCGATGCGGCCCTTCACGCCCTCGGGGAATCCGCCGCCCTTGATCTCGGACCACGTCGCACCCGCGTCCGTGGACGTCCAGAGTCCCGAGCCGGGGCCGCCGCTCTTCAGCGAGTACGGCGTGCGCAGACGCTCCCATGCCGCGGCATAGAGGTGGTTCGGATCGCGCGGATCCATCGCGACGTCCACGAAGCCCGCCTTGTCGCTGATGAACTTGATCAGCTTCCAGGTCACGCCGCCGTCGGTCGTCTTGTAGAGTCCGCGCTCGGCGTTCGACTTCCACGCGGCACCGAGCGCGGCGACGTACACCGTGTTCGGATCGCGCGGATGCACGACGATGCGCCCGATGTGCTGCGTCTTCTCGAGCCCCATGAACTTCCAGGTGAGGCCGCCATCCGTCGACTTGTAGATGCCGGCGCCCGCCTCGATCGTGTTTCGCGAATTGGGTTCGCCGGTGCCCGCCCACACCTGCTGTGTATCCGACGGCGCGATCGCGAGCATGCCCATCGAGATCACGCGCTTGTCGTCGAATACCGGCCGCCAAGTGATGCCGTTGTTCATGGTCTTCCAGATTCCGCCGCCGGCGGTTGCCACGAACAGCGTCTTCGACGGCCCGGGAATTCCGACGATGTCGGACGAGCGGCCTTCGAAGTTGGCAGGACCGAGTTGGCGCCACTTCATGCCGGCGACGGACGCGGAATCGATGGTTTGTGCCTGGAGCGCGCCACAAAAGGCGAGCCCGGCGGCGGTCAGCGCCGAAACGAACCGAGTGCGTAGCATAGACTTTTCAGCCGATGGGAGGGGGCTTTCGGGGAGATACGAAGGTTTACGAGGCATCAGAGTGCAGTGTTGAGGATGTCATCTTGCTGTCATGTGGCGGCAAGGGCTTCGGGACACGCTAAAGGCAAACGAGAACCCACCGATGACGCGCCAGACGTTCCGTCTCCGCGCTATGGGTGCCGAGCCTTCCTCGTGTAACGTTCGTTTAGCGCCCCCACCCCGTCACGCGGAGCAACCAGCAGATGCGCGCCCCAGCCATACTTCCCATCGCCTCGCTGTCATTGGCCTTTTTCGCCGCGGTGCTGCCGGCGCAGCAAGCCCCGCTGACACCAAATCAGCAGTTCGCCCACGACGTCTATAAAGAGCTGATCGAGACCAACACCTCGACCATGACCGCCGGCACGACCGGCGCCGCGCAGGAAGTCGCCAAGCGCTATCGCGACGCGGGGTTTCCGGAGAGCGACATTTTCCTCGGCGGCGTTCGCCCCGACAAGTTCAACGTCGTCCTTCGCTACCACGGCAAGGGCGGAGCCAATGGGCCGAAGCCACTGTTGCTCCTCGCGCATCTCGACGTCGTCGAGGCGCTGAAGACCGATTGGTCGCCCGACCTCGACCCGTTCAAATTCCTCGAACGCGACGGCTATTACTACGGCCGTGGAACGTCGGACGACAAGGCGATGGCCGCGATCTTCGTCGCGAACATCATCCGCCTGAAAAAGGAAGGGTTCGTCCCCGAGCGTGACATCGTCATCGCGCTCACCGCGGACGAAGAGGGCGGCTGCTGCAACGGCGCCCGCTGGCTGGTGGCGACTCACCGGGAGCTCGTCGATGCAGCGTACGTGATCAATGAAGGCGGTGGCGGGTCGCTGCGCGCCGGAAAGCCGTTCATCAACTCCGTGCAGGCGACGGAAAAAGTGTTCGGCAACTTCACGGTCACGGCTCGCAACAAGGGCGGACATTCATCGGTCCCGCGCCCCGACAACGCGATCTACGAGCTGTCCGAAGGGCTGGTCAACTTTTCGCACTTCGCTTTTCCCGTCGAGTTCAACGACGTGACGCGCGCATACTTCGAGCGCACCGCCGCCGTCGAGACTCCGGAGACGGGCGCCGCCATGCGCGCGCTGCTCAAGAATCCGAGCGATGCCGTCGCGTCGGCGATCGTCTCGCGAGACCCCCGGTACAACTCGACACTTCGCACAACGTGCGTGGCGACGATGCTCTCGGGCGGACACGCGCAGAACGCGCTTCCGCAGACCGCGCAGGTCACCATCAACTGCCGCATGCTCCCCAACACGAATCCCGCGGACGTTCGCGCGCAGATCGTGAAGGCGATCGCCGACACCGGACTCACGGTTTCTGAAGCGCCCGCAGCGCGACCTTCGGCGCCGTCGCCGCTCCTGCCGGAGGTGATGAGCTCCGTCGAGACCGTCACGCGACAGCTCTTCGGCAATATTCCCGTGATCCCGATCATGGGGACGGGCGCCACGGATTCCTCACCGTTCCGCGCGATCGGAATTCCGTCGTACGGCGTCTCCGGTCTCATGGGCGATCCGGAAGACGTTCGCGCGCACGGTCGCGACGAGCGGATGCTCGTAAAGAGTTTCTACGACGGGCAGGAGTTCCTGTACCGTCTCACGAAGGCGCTCACGACGACACGCACGGTTCCATAGCCTCAACGGCAACGGCAACGGCAACGGCAACGGCAACGGCCAGTGCATCCACGGATCTCGCGGATGCACGCGGATCCTCTATTTGATCGGGCCGCCTTTCCTCGTTTGCGGAACGCCGTCCGTCATCCATTTCGGCGCCGGCGCACCCATGAGATAGTGGTCGAAGAACTGCTTCATGCGAACCTGGAAATCCTTCTGGTTCTCCTTCACGGCGAGATGATGCGGTTCGTTCGGATACGAGAGGAAAATCACTTCCTTCCCGTTGCGCCGGGCCGCGTTGAAGAACTCGAGGCCCTGATCCCAGTCGACGGCGCCGTCCGCGGTGCCCTGCAGGATCAGGAACGGGGTCTTGATCTTCTGGACGTTGAATACGGGCGACTGCTGTTCGTACAGGTCGTGCGAGTTCCACGGCGTGACGTTCGCGCCCATGCGCACCTGGCCGACTTCCATGATGCCCTGCTGCACGGTGCCGGTCTGCTTGTAGAGCTCGTCGTAGAAGCTGATGAGATTCGTCGGCGGCGCGCCCGTGACCACCGCCGCGAACATGTCCGTCTGCGTGACGATGTACGACGACTGGTATCCGCCCCAGCTGTGCCCCTGAAGCCCGATGTGCTTGGGATCCGCGTAGCCGAGCTCGATCACCTTCTTCACGCCGCTCGTCACGCAGTCCAGCGCCGAGCTTCCGGGCTTGCCGATTTCATAGACGACGTCGGGCTGGAACACGAGGTAGCCGTTGCTCGCGTACGTCGACATCTGCGGGCGGTCGTCGAACACGGGCATCGAGAACGAGTGATGCGTGTTCGACGTGATCTCGTAGAAGTACACGAGCATCGGATACNNGTGAAGTCGATGAGGACCTTCGAGCCCCATGCGTATTCCTTGATGATCGGATTCGCGTCGGTCACCTTGCGCGGCGACGTGAAGCTCGCGTCGCTCACCCAGTAATCCGGGAATTCGTTGAACGTCTGCTCCGTGAACATCACCCGATCGGCGTTTTCGGCCTTTTGTGCGCCGGTGATCTCCTTGTCGGCCCAGAGGAGCGGCTTGGGCTCCTGCCCCGCCGTCACCTGCCAGTAGCCGCTCTTCTTCGTGCGGTCGCCGTACGCCGAGAGGAGCACGGGCTTCGCGAGATCGATGCCTTCCTCTTCAGCCGCGGCGGCGCCACCGCGCCCGCCGCCGCCGCCGCGTCCGCCGCGGCCGCCGCCAGCCCCGAGCCGCACGACGCGGAACTGAATCTGCTGCGTCTTGCCCACGCCGGCGGTGAGATTCACCGGCTTCGCGCCGGTGAGCGAGAGCTGCCACACGTCGAACTTGTCGTAGAGGAGCACCGAGTTGCCGTCCTTCGCCCAGCCGCCCACGCCCCACACCGGTATCTCGTACGGATGGTCGTCATCCTCGTTCAAGAAGTTCTTGCCGGGTCCCGCGTTCAGCTCGACGACTTGTGCCGTCTCGAGGTTGAACGCACGGACTTTCTTGTCCTTGAGGTACAGGAACCACATGCCGTCGGGCGACGTGCCCATCGTCCGCGAGAGCGTTTTCTCGATGAGGGTGCGTTCGCCGGTCTCGGAGTTCACGCGGTACATGTCGGCCTTGTTCGCGCCCCACTCGACCTGGCCGCGATACGACACGTCGTTCCGGCCGATCGCCCACTTGCCGGTGGGCGTCGGCGTCGCGGTGCGCATGTCGTCGTCGCCGAGCCTCACCAGCTTCTGCGATGAAACGAGGTAGACGGCGGGCAGCGTCGCTCTCCGCTCCTGCTGCANNNNTCCGGCTCCTGCTCCTTGATGCCCAGGAATATGCGCGAACCGTCCTTGCTCCAGCGTGGCGCGGTGTATTCGCTCACCACCATGCCCTTCGGGAACGACGCGTCCTTCGACGGATCGAGCGTGAACGACTTCGCGTTCGGCTGTTCGGCGCCGGTCCACGTGAGGAGCGCATTGTCGCGCTGCTTCATCTCCTTGTTCTTTTCTCCGCGCAGCACGAGCAAATTTCCGCCCTCGTCGCTCCACGCGAGCTGGTCGTACTCCAGCGCGGAACTGTTCAGTTCACGCGTCTCTCCGCCCGCCATGTTCATGAGGTACACGCCGTTGCCGAGGTGTCCCGCGGCGTCCACCGTGTATGCGAGCAGGCGCCCGCTCTCGTCGAAGTCGTAGAGATTGACGTTGCCGATGTTTCGTGTGGTCGCGCCTTTCAGGTCGCGCAGCACGAGATCGGCGCCCTTGAACGCGGTATCGGCCGGCGCCTTGCTGAGTCGCACCGCGAGCCATGCGGACCCTTTCGCAAACTTGAACGACGCGCCGTTGGGAACGGCGAACTTCTCGCCGTTGGTGAGATCCAGCAGCTCGAAACGGCGCACGGCGCGCGGAGCGGCACCCGGCGCCCCGGCTTGTGGCGGGCCGCCGCGACCGCCGCCTCCGCCGGCGCGTCCTCCACGACCACCCGCCGCCTCGGGCGGGTTCACGTAGTAGCCGACAAACCGCGAGTCATCGGAGAACTGCACGCCGGCTCCTGCGCCGCCGCGTCCACCACCGCCGCCATCCGCAGCGGCGGCCGGCGCCGACCCGATCGGGATCGTGAAGACCTTGTCTCCGTCGAGCTGCTTCACGTACAGCGTGGCGTCGCCCTCGTTGGGCTGATAGGCGTAGCTCATCCATTTTCCATCGGGCGAGAGCGCCGTCGACGTGATGCGGTTCCACCGTCCGTAGTCGGGCAGGTTGAGAACCTTGAGCGCCTGGGCTGCGGCGCTCGTGAGAGGCGCGAGGAGGACCAGGAACAGCGCGAGTCGTGCGACGGCGGGGGATCGACGCATGCGAGATCTCCAGAGGGGGCGGAACGACCAATCCGGTACTAATATCCCTCCATGGAATACACACAGCTAGGCCGCACCGGCCTCACCGTCTCGCGCCTCGCCCTGGGGTGCATGAGTTTCGGCAGTTCCAAATGGCGCCCGTGGGTGCTCGACGAGCCCGCCGCGAAGCCCTTCTTCCGCAAAGCCGTCGAAGCCGGCATCAACTTCTTCGACACCGCCGACATGTACTCGCTCGGCGCGAGCGAGGAGGTCACCGGTCGCGCGATCCGCGAATACGCGAACCGCGAAGAGATCGTCCTCGCGACGAAGCTCAACTTCCCGATGAGTTCCGGCCCCAACATGGGCGGCCTCTCGCGCAAGCACGTCGTGCAGGCGTGCGAGGCGAGCCTCAAGCGGCTCGGCGTTGACGTGATCGATCTCTACTGGATCCATCGCTTCGACGACAAAGCGCCGATCGACGAGACGCTCGAGGCGCTCAACGATCTCGTGCGATGGGGAAAGGTGCGCTATCTGGGCGCGAGTTCCGGCCCGGCATGGCGAATGGCGCAGGCGCTCTCGACGTCGGAACGGAACGGATGGGCGCGATTCGTCGGGATGCAGAATCATTACAATCTCATCTATCGCGAAGAAGAGCGCGAGATGATTCCGCTCTGCCTGAACGAAGGGATTGGGCTCGTGCCGTGGAGCCCGCTTGGGCGCGGCCTGCTCGCGCGGCCGCGGCCGGCCTCTGCGAAGATCGCCGATGCGGGCACCGCGCGCGCCGACAGCGACAAATACACGGAACAGCTCTACGACAGCCCCGACGATTGGAACGTCGTCGATGCCGTGGAGAAGCTCGCGAAGGCGCGCGGAGTGTCCATGGCCGAGATCGCGCTCGCATGGCTGATGGGAAGGCCCGGCGTCGCGGCGCCCATCGTCGGCGCCACGAAAATGGAGCATCTCGATACCGCGCTGAAGTCGCTGAGCCTCACGCTCTCGGAAGAGGAGTGCGCTACGCTGGAAAAGCCTTATAGGCCGCACGGAGTGCGCGGGTATGCATTTCCGGAGCCGGCGCGTGCAGGCGTTCCGCGGAGAGGGTAACGATGCCGCACGCCGGCAGGCCCGGTTTCCGGGTGCTCCCCGCCCCGCCGCGCATCGGCGCAGAGCTGCTCGAACGCTATCGCGGCCTCGCCAGCTCGAACGTCGCCGACGCGATGGGCCGGTTCGGATTCATGGATCCCGGCATGCAGTCACGAAGCGGCTTCGCCCTGTGCGGCCTCGCCGTGACCGTGCTGTGCCGGCCCGCGGACAACCTGATGGTGCACAAGGCACTGCAGGTCGCCACTCCCGGTGACATCGTCGTCGTCAGCACCTGCGGCAACACGACCAGCGCCGTGTTCGGCGAACTGATGTGCACGACCGCCGCGGCCGCGAAACTTGGCGGCATCGTCGTGGACGGGGCGATTCGCGACGTCGACGGCATCACGCGCCTCGGGATGCCCGCGTTCAGCCGCACCGTGTGTCCCGGCAGCTGCGACAAGGACGGTCCGGGCGAGATCAACGTGCCGATCAGCTGCGGCGGCGCGGTCGTTTCGCCCGGCGACATCATCGTCGGCGACGCTGACGGAATAGCGGTCGTGCCGCGAGCGATGGCCGCCGAGATTGTGGAGCTCGTTTTGCAGCTCATGGATCGCGAGAAGAAGCGCATTGCCGAGATCGGCGCTGGAAAGATCTTCAAGGCGGAGATCGATGAGACCCTGCGCAAGAAGGGCGTGATCGAGTGATCGCCAACGGCGCGGCGCCGCTGTTGCTCATGACGCCGGGCCCCACGCGTGTGCCCGATCGTGTCCTGCGCGCGGGCGCACGACCGATGATCCATCATCGCACTCGTGAGTTCTCGGCGGAACTCGCGACCGCCGTCGAGCTTCTCAAGCCCGTGTTCGGCACGAGCGAACCGATTCTTCCCGTTCACACGACCGGCCGAGGGGCGCTCGAGGCCGCGATCTGCAACTTCTTCTCGCCGGGCGACGAGATTGCCGTGTGCTGCAACGGCAAGTTCGGCGAGATGTGGGCCGGCTTCGCCGAATCGTACGCGATCACCGTGCATCGCATTTGCACCGGCTGGACGCACCAGGTGGACGTGATGGAAGTCGCGCGCTTGCTCGACGCGCACCCGCACATTCGCGCCGTGGCGCTCACCTGCTCCGACACCTCGACCGGAGTGAGCAACGACATCGAGACCGTCGCGCGCACGGTTCGCATGGTGCGCCCGGATGTGCTCGTGCTGGTGGACGGCGTCTCGTCGATCGGCGGCATGCCGTTCTCGTTCGATTCATGGGGCGTGGACTTCGCCGCGACCGCGAGCCAGAAGTGCCTGATGTCGAGCCCCGGGCTTTCGTTCGCCGCTCTCAGCGAGCGTGCCCGGGCCGCCGCGGCGCGAGCGAAGCTGCCGCGCAACTACTGGGACTTTGCGGCGATTCGCGCGGAGATCACGAAGGAGTGCCCTGAAACTCCGGGAACTCCGCCGGTGCACGTCGTGCTGCAGGTCGCCGAGGCGCTGCGCCTCATGCACGAGGAGGGTCTCGAGCGGGTGTACCAGCGGCACGCACAGATGGCTGCGCGCGCGCGCCGCGGTGCGTCGGAGCTTGGCCTCTCGCTGCAGTGCCCCGAGCTCGGCGCATACTCCACCACGCTCACCGCAATTGCCGCACCCGCCGGCGTCTCGCCCAGGGACCTGCGCAACGGTATGCGCGTGCGCGGCGTGCTCACGGCGGGCGGGCTCGGCAAGTACAAGGACTCGTCGTTCCGCATCGGGCACATGGGTGACATCCGGCTCGCAGATGTCGAGCGCACGCTGACGGCGCTCGCCGAGACGCTCGCGGAGCTTCGGGTCGCGCGGTGAAGCTGCAGACGAAGATTCTCGCCGGTCTCGTCGCGGGAGTGCTCGTCGGCATCGCCGCACGGATCCCCGAGCTGGGAGCGCTGCAGCGGCTGGTGCGAATGGTGGTGCTGATGGTAGAACCGCTCGGCAGCATGTTCATCCGCCTGCTCACGATGACCATCGTGCCGCTGATCGTGGCGAGCCTCTTCGTCGGCGTCGCGTCGCTGGGGGATGTGCGGCGGCTCGGCCGCATCGGCGGCAAGACGCTCGCGTGGTTTCTCGGATCGACGCTGATCGCCGCGACGATCGGGCTTGGCGCCGCACTCGCGGCGCGCCTGGGCAAGGGTCTCGACGCGGCGACGCGCGACTCGCTGACGACGCAGCTCGAGCAGCACGGCAGCGCGGCCGCTCAGGTCGTGGCGCCGACGTTCACGCAATCACTGCTCGCGATGATACCGTCGAATCCGTTCGCAGCGGCGGCGCAAGGCGAGCTGCTGCCCCTGATCGTCGCCGTCTGCATCTTCGGCGCGGCGGCGACCGCGGTGCACGGCGACGGGAAGCGCGCGGTCGTGGGCTTCTTCGACGGCGTCAACGAACTCTCGATGGTCGTGATCCGCTGGCTGATGAAGCTCGCGCCGGCTGCGGTGTTCGTGCTGATAGCGGCGACCGTCGCGAAGTCGGGGCTGGACCTGCTGCGAAGCCTCGCGCTGTACTGCGCGGTGGTGCTCGCGGCCACCATGGCGCACGTCGTCATCACACTGCTCCCCGCACTGCGGGGCGGAGCGAAGCTCGGCGTGATGGATTTCCTCCGGAAGACCGGCGACGTGCTCATGCTCGCATTCTCGACGGCGTCGTCGAGCGTCGCTCTCCCCGTGAGCATCGAGGCGGCACGCGACCGGCTCGGCATCTCGAACGAGGTCGCGAGCTTCGTGCTGCCCACCGGCGTGACGCTCAACAAGAACGGCGCGGCCGTGTACAAGGCGGTGACGGCGGTGTTCATCGCGAATCTGTACGGCATCGCGCTCGGGCCCGGGACGCTGCTCACGATCGTGCTCGTCTCGACCGTGGCCGCGTTCTCGGGAGCGGGCGTGCCAGGCAGCTCGCTCGTGACCACGCTCATCGTGCTGAACGCCATCGGCCTTGGCGCGCACTCGGAGGCGGCGATCGCGTTGGTGGTCGCGGTGGACCGGCCGCTCGACATGGTCCGGTCGATGGTGAACACGCTCGCGAACCTGGTCGGCGCGGCCTGGATTTCGCGCAGCGAAATCCCGGCGACGACCTCGCGGAGCGAGCGCGACGCGTGGAGATCGCAGAGCGGGCAGGCCACGTGACCGCGAGGACGATCAGCGAGAAGATCCTGTCGGCAAAGGCCGGGCGCGAGCTGCACGCCGGTGATGTCGCGATCTGCGATGTCGATCACGTGCTGGGCACCGACGCGTCGGGCCCGATGGCGATCGACTATTTCGAGAAGATGGGCGGCGAGCGGCTCTTCGATCCTTCGCGCGTGCTCTTCGCGTTCGATCACTATTCACCGCCGGCATCCGCGAAGACCGCGGCGTTCCACGATCGCGTGCGGGCGTTCGCCGAGCGCCACGGCGCCGAGCTCTGCGACGTGGGCGAGGGGATCAGCTTCCAGCTGCTCGCCGAGCGCGGCGGCGCACTGCCCGGCTCTCTGGTCATCGGCGCCGACAGCCACACGGTGACTGCCGGCGCGTTGAACCTCTTCGCCACCGGCGTGGGATCGTCGGATCTCGCGGCGGCGATGATCACGGGCCAGGTCTGGGTACGCGTGCCGGAGACCATCAAGGTCATGCTCACCGGAACGCGCACGGCGTATCTCAGCCCCAAGGACGTCGCGCTCGCGCTCGTGAAGGCGATCGGTCCGGCCGGTGCGAACTACCAGGCGCTCGAGTTCCACGGATCCGCGCTCGGCGCGTTCACTCTCGAGGAGCGGATGGTGATCTGCAACCTCGCCGTCGAGATGGACGCCAAGGCGTCGATCTTCCCGTCGGACAATGCCACGAACGCGTACCTCACGGGACGCAAAGTCGGACTCGCATCGCCGGTCACGGCGGACGTTCGCGCCGTCTATGCCCGTGAAGTGAGGCTCGATCTCTCACGTCTCTCGCCGCGCGTGGCCCTTCCGCACGCTCCGGACAACGTCGTCCCGATCGATCAGGCGGTCGGCACACCCGTGCACATGGTCTTTCTCGGCACCTGCACCGGCGGCCGCGTGCGCGATTTTCACGAGGCGCTCGCGGCGCTGAATCGTGCGGGCGGCCAATTGGCGCCCGGAGTGCAGCTCGTGGTGACACCCGCGTCGCGCGAGGTGGCCGACGCCATTCGCGACGACGGAACCCTGGCGAGGTTCGAAGCCCTGGGCGCGACGGTCACGACGGTCGGCTGCGGTGCCTGCTGCGGCACGAGCGGCGTGATTCCCGGCGACGGGATGAACGTGCTCTCCACCGCGAACCGGAACTTCAAGGCTCGCATGGGAAACGCGAACGCGTCGATCTATCTCGCCTCGCCGGCCGCGTGCGGCGCTTCGGCCGCCACCGGGAAGATCACCGATCCGCGGGCGGAGCGCGCCGCGCGATGATCCGGCTNNTTCGGCGACAACGTGAACACGGACTACATCATCACGTCCACGCGAAAGCGCGACACGATCGACGGGCAGGTCTTGAAGCAGTGGCTGCTCGAAACCCTCGACCCCGCGTTCGCGGCCTCGGTGCGCGAGGGAGACATGATCGTCGCCGGAGAGAACTTCGGCTGTGGCTCAGCGATGGAAGTGGCCGTGACGGTGATCCTCGCCGCAGGGATCAAGGCAGTGATCGCGCAGAGCTACTCGCGCACGTTCTACCGAAACGCGATCAACAACGGATTGATTCCCGTGCAGTGTGACACGAGCCGCTTCGAGGAGGGCGACCTGCTCGCCGTTCAGCTCGACGGAGCGGCGCTCTCCGTGGCCAACTATACGAAGGAGCTGACGCTGTCCGGCCGGCCGATCTCCGGCGTCATGCTCGACATTCTGGAACATGGCGGTCTCGTGCCGTACATTCGAGAGCACCGTCGGCTGATGCCAAGGGAGCAATGAACCGTCTCAATCGCCGCGAGTTCCTCGCGAAGTCGTCATCGTGCGCGGCGCACATCGCGCTGGCGGCCTTCGCAGCGCCGCCGGCCCTGCGCGCGCTGTGGGCGAACGCGCCGCTTGGCCCGGTCGTCGCGCGCGAGCCGTTCGGCAACCTCGAGAAAGTCGCAGACGGAATCTGGGCGCTGATTTCCACGCCGCTCACGGGCGACCGGACGACGCTCGCGAACGGCGGCATCATCGCGGGGCGGAGCGGCGTGCTGGCGATCGAGGGGTTCAACACGCCCGCCGGCGCCGAGTGGCTCGCGACGCATGCGCGGGAGCTCACGGGGCGGTGGCCGACGCACGTGGCGCTCACGCACTACCACGCCGACCATGCAAACGGCGTGGCGGGCTACGAACGTCCGGATACGAGAGTCACCCTTCGCGCCACCGAGGTCACGCGCGGTCTCGTGCTCGAGAGAAACCTGCCGGCCGACCCCGCGCGCACCGACGCGCTGAAGGACGTGACGTTTTTCAGCGGCACCGAACCCACCGTCATCGATCTCGGCGGTCGCAGGGTTCGCGTGGTGCCGCGCAGCGGACACACCGCGAGCGACGTGTCGCTCGAGGTCGACGACCCGAGCGTGGTGTTCTGCGGCGATCTCGTATGGAACGCGATGTTCCCGAACTACGTGGATGCGATCCCGACTCAGCTCTCACGCTCGGCACGTGCGCTTCGGCGCCGGAACAAGACGACGTACGTGCCCGGCCACGGCGCGCTCGCGCAAGAGGCCGAGTTCGACCGCTATATCGCGATGATCGACGAGGTCGAGAACGCGGCGCGGCGGGCACACGAGAAAGGCCAGACGGCCGCCGAAGCGGGCGCGAGTTACGCGCTGCCCGCTTCGCTCGGCGAATGGACGCTCTTCAACAAGGTGTTCTTCGAACGGGCGTTCACGGCCTGCTACCGCGAACTGGACAAGCGCTGACCGCGCGCTCGATGCGCCTTGTTCAAACCTCCCAGCCGCTCCGGTACTCGCGCGTGAGGTACTGATTCACCGTCGCCACGTTCGTGACGTTCGAGGCCGCGGCGTCATACAGGATCTTCTTGCCCTGGCCGGCGCGCAACGCCACGATGCCGAGCAACATGGTTTCCGTCAGTCCGGCCGCGTACTCGAATGGAGAACTCGCGACACCCTGTCCCTTGCAGGCCGCGACCCAGTTGAACTCGTGCGACACCGCGATTCGCGGCAGCGTTTTCGGAATCGTTTTCGTCTTTTCCATCAGCGACTCGGGCCAGATACGCGGATTGTTACCGTACGTCTCCTGCAACAGGATGCCCTTGTCGCCAACGAAGATCACGCCGCCTTCGCGCAGCAAGTCCACGCTGTCCGGAAGAAGGTCCGGGCGCGGCGGCTGAAGCCCGCCGTCGTACCAGCTCATCTTCACGGGCGGCTGCTTGCCGCGAGCGGCGAACTCGTAGTGCACGACCATCGCCTGCGGATAGCACACGGGCTTGCTGCGCATCGGTCCGGCCGCCTGCGCCGCAGCGATCGGCGTCGTTCCCCACGGCGTTGAGGTCGTCTCGATGCTGATCGGCTGCGTCAGACCGAGCGCCCAGTACGGCTGGTCGATCAGGTGCGCGCCCATGTCTCCGAGCGCTCCCACTCCGAAATCGGTCCACCCGCGCCAGTTGAACGGGTGATAGACCGGATGATACGGGACGTCCTCCGCGGTGCCGCCGAGGTAGAGATCCCAGCGCATTCCCTCCGGCATCGGCGTGCCGCCCGCCGACATCGCGGCCGCGGCGGCGTTGTTGATGTTCCGCGAATTCCAGCCGTTCGCGAGCGACTGTCCCGGCGGAATCTGCGCCGGCGCGATCGGTCGCGAGATGCCCTGCGGCCAGATCGGACGGTTCGTCCACACATGCACCTCGCGAACGGGGCCGATGACTCCGGCCTGGATCCACTCGACGACGCTGCGCGTCCCTTCCATCGAGTGGCCCTGGTTCCCCATCTGCGTGACGAGCTTCGGATTCTCGCGTGCCAGCCGAGCGAGCGTCCGGGCCTCGTGCACGGTGGTCGTCAGCGGCTTCTGCACGTAGACATGCTTCCCGAGCTGCATCGCGGCTTTGGCGACCACCGCGTGATTGTGATCGGGGGTCGCGACGAGCACCGCGTCGATGTCCTTCTGCTTGTCGAGCATCTCGCGGAAGTCGCGGTACTTCGCGGCCTTGTCGAACTTCTCGCGCAGTTTCAAGCCCTCCGGCCGGGGCGTGCCGTCGCGCTGTTTCGCCTTCTCGCTGACGTTCTTGTCCGAGAACAGGAGATCGACGTCGCAGACCGCGACGAGGTTCTCCGCCTGCGCGAGCACCTCGGCGTTTCCCGAACCCATCCCGCCGAATCCGACGATCGCGATGTTCAGCGTGTCGCTCGGCGCCTGGAATCCCGGGCCGCCAAGGACGTGCCGCGGCACGATCATCGGAAAGCCGGCGGGGACGAACGCCGCGGCGAGCGCGGACTTCGCTGCGGTCTCGACAAAATCGCGGCGCGAGGGATTCTTCTCGGACATGGACTTGCTCCCGATGGGGGACGAATAACGCTCTTCTATATATCCCTGTTACTTCCCCGGCTTCAAGATGGCCGACGTCACCGGCAGCGAGATCGCGTGGGGCGAGAACCGCCCCGACGCCGCGACCACCTTGTTGATGAACCCGGTGATGTGCACGCGCTTTCCGGCGGCGAGCGCGCGATACCCCTGGCGGGCAACCTCCGCGGACGACATGACCGAGGCCAGCGCGCTGTCGAAGAGCGCGGAGGTTCCGGTCTTCGCCACGGCGGTGAACTCCGTGTGCGTGGCGCCGGGACAGAGGGTCGTGAGCGTCACGCCGGTGCCGCGCAATTCATAGCTGATCGCCTCGCCCAGGCTCAGCACGAACGCCTTGCTCGCGCCATAGACCGCCATCGACGGCCCCGGCTGAAATCCCGCCGTCGAGGCGACGAACATGACCCGGCCTCGCCGGCGCTGCACCATGCCCGGCAGCAGCGCTCGCGTGAGCTCCGTGAGCGCGACCACGTTCACGTACAGCATTTCCGAAACCCGGAGCGGATCGGAGTCGTGAAACGGCCCTCCCGCCCCGAGGCCGGCGTTGTTGATGAGGACATCGAGCACCAGCCCTCGCGACTCGATTTCTTGCACGAGTGCGGCGGCGGCGCCCGGCTTGCTGAGGTCGGCGGCGATCACCGTGCTCGTCGCGCCGGCTGCCTTCAGTTCCTCGGCGAGCGCGCGCATCGGCTCCACGCGCCGCGCGCTCAGCACGAGATCGTGTCCATGGCGCGCGAGTTCGCGCGCGAGGTCGGCGCCGATTCCACTCGATGCGCCCGTCACGAGCGCCAGGGGACGATTGCCGGTCATGTGCGATCCAGGTTCACGGTGTCAGAGGGTGAGTACGATCTTGCCGATGTGTTCGCCCGACTCCATCAGGCGATGCGCGTCGTCCGCGCGCTCGAGCGGGAACGTCGCATGCACGACGGGCCTCACGGCTCCGCTCTCAAGAAGCGGCCAAACGTTCGCGCGCAAAGAGCGCGCAACGCCGCCCTTGAACTCCACCGGCCTCACCCTGAGCGTAGAGCCGGTGATGGAGAGACGCCTGCCCATCACGGCGCGCAGGTCGATCTCGGCCTTCGCGCCGCCCATCGTCGAGATCAGCACGAGGCGACCTTCCTCGGCAAGCGCGGCAATTTCGCGCGGCACGTACTCGCCGCCGATCATGTCGAGGATCACGTCCACGCCGCGGCCGCCGGTGGCGGACTTCGTGACTTCGACGAAATCCTCGGTGCGGTAGTTGATGGCGCGCTCCGCTCCCAGACGTTCGCACGCGGCACATTTCGCCGGCGATCCTGCGGTTGCGAAGACGCGGCTCCCCAGCGCGTGCGCAACCTGGATGGCCGACACGCCGATTCCGCTGGACCCGCCCTGCACGAGCAGCGATTCCCCGCGCGCGAGCCGGCCGCGGTCGAAGACGTTGGTCCACACCGTGAAATAGTTCTCGGGAAGCGATGCCGCTTCGATGATGGTCAGTCCGCGCGGCACCGGGAGACACTGGACCGCCGGCGCGACGCAGAACTCAGCATACCCGCCGCCGGTGACGAGCGCGCATATCTGGTCTCCGACCGCAAGCGACGCCACCCCTTCACCGAGCGCGACCACCGTTCCCGCGACTTCGAGCCCCAGAATATCGGAAGCGCCCGGCGGCGGCGGATACATCCCCTTTCGCTGCATCACGTCCGGCCGGTTCACGCCCGCGGCCGCGACCTCGATGAGTACTTCCCCGGCTCCGGCCACCGGCTTCGGCCGATCGCCAACACGCAATACATCCGGCCCGCCCGCGACGGAAATTTCAATGACTCTCATGCGAACAATCTACCGGTGATCTTGCCCCGACGATGCGTTAGCGCGCAGCCGGGAACATCAGCCGATCGGCGATTCGGTCGGCGAGCGCCTGCGCATCCACCGTGGCACTGCCGGTCAGGACGATGATCGCGGTGCGTTTCGACGGAAACCGCACGAATGCGTTGCGTTTGCCGTCGCTCGTTCCGTATTCGCTCTCGCGCGGGAGTCCCCTGAAGCTGTCCACGCGCCAGCCGAACGCGCCCTCGCGCAGTCCCTCGATCGATGTGAGACCGAGTTCCCAGCGATACAACTCGTCAACGTTCGACTGGAACTCTCCGGTGATTGAATCGGCGACAGTCTTGTGCATCCCGACGGGCGTGAAGATCCGCCGCGTGATCTGCTGCGAGTACGACGCGCCGCCTTTCTTCGCTATCAGCGCCACCAACTGACGCCGACTCGCCGCCGACTGCTCGTGCTGCAGCAGCACGTCGCGAATCGTGAGGCCCGAGCCGTCGCCGAACGGATCCTCGAACTTCAGCCTGCCGTCGCGTACGATGCCGATGACCGCCGACGCATTGAATCCGGCCGAGAGTCCCAGCAAGGGGAAATTCGGAATCGTGGTCGCCGGCATGTACTTGCGCTGCGGCGGAATTCCGTACGCCGCGTCGATGAGCACCTTTCCCGCCTGCGCGACGAGGACGGTCGCCGCGGGAGAACCCGGCTTGGCGAAATCGGCGAACACCGAATCGACGAACTGCTGCGTGAGCGACGATTCCGTGAGCGCGCGATGTGTTACGTGACGAGCGGCGAGGTTGTATCTGTCGCCGGGATGCAGTGTGAGGAACGGCTTCCCCGGATCGGTCGGATCGCTGCCGCCATAGACGAACGCCTTGTCGCGTCCGATGATTTCAGCGGAATCTCCCTGCACCACCCATGCGGTGCCTTCGTCCTCGGAGATTCCGAGAAGTTCCGGATGGCGCGGCATCACCGAATCGGCGAGATCCGCGAGCCGTTCGCGCGCGACCACGTGCTGGTCGATCCCAACGCCGCGCAGGAATCCGAAGCCCACTTCGTAACCGGGATACGACATGATGTTGTTGTCGTTCGACGGCGCGCCGCGCACGAGATAGCTGCCGAGGATCGACGCGCCCGCCGACGATCCCGCCATCACGCCGCCGCGGGCTAGAATCTCGTGGAACGCCGCCTCGGTCTTCGTGCCGAGATACGAGTCCACGAGATGATAGTGTCGTCCGCCCTCGAACCAGACTCCGCCCGCGCCTTTGAGCGGCGCGATGAAACCTTCGGAATCCGCGATCTTCCTGTTGATCGTGTGCAGCACGACGACGTGCTTCGCGCCCGCGGCCTTCAGCCCGTTCGCACCGCGCCAGTCGGGCGGATATACGGAATCGCCGCCGGCGGTCGGAACGTCGATGATGACGGCATCGGGTCCCCCGGCAAGTGCGATGAACTTCGCGTAGACCTCCGGTCCCAGGGCGCCGCCGCCGATCACGATGACGGAACCGTGCGGCGGGCCCACGCGGGGCGTTCCGCCGGGCGAGGCCGCGACTCTCGCGGCGGCGTGCGGAGTGCCGCACGCCGCAAAAACGAGCGCGGAAAGCGCGAGCGTGCGCATCACTTCCCCAACGCGAGGACTTTGTGTGCCGCCTGCTGTGCGCGACGCGCCTCCGCCCGGGTCACGCCGAGCGCCGGCAGCCCCACTGGCGACCTGTCGAACAGCACTTCGTAGAAAACACATGCGGCGATGTACGATCCCTGCGGGTCCGGATGGCTGCCGTCGTTCTGGTAGAGTTCCACGGCCGGATCCTGCGCGATCACGTCCATCCAGGCGCGTCCCGCGAGTGCCAACTGCGCATGGACGGCGTTGCCCAGCGCCCGATACGCAGCCACGATCGTGTCCTCGGCCGCGGGCCGTGCCTTCTGCGGCCACGTGACGTAAAGCACCACGCGAGCGCCCGCCCTGTGCGCCGCGTCACCAATGAGCTTGCCGTACTTCAGGAGCGTATCCGGTGCGGTGATCGGTGTGGTGCTCTGTTCCTGCATCACCACGACGTCCCACTTCTGCTGGAGGGCTTCCTGCAGTGCGGGATTCGCCCAGTGTCCCTTGAGAAGTTCGCCTCCCTTGAGGATTCCGGTGATCGCGGGCCGTCGATCGACCTTCGACGATTCCGCCAGCTGCGTGATGATCTTGGGCAGGTCGTTCACGTACGTATAGCTGTTGCCGACCCACAGGATGCGCAGCGGTGCACCGGCCATGTGCGCGCGCGGCGCGGCATGCGGCAGGAGCAGCGCGATGGCCGGAGCCAGGACTCTCAGGTTGTGAAGCATGCTGGAACATGCAGCAGGAAAGGCCGCCGGGAAAGCATTTCGGGAAATGTGTCCCGCATCACTAAACATTTTCGCGAGCGGTCCGTCTCCCTGCTGTGGCGCGCCGAAAGAGTCGAGGGCACTCCGCTCACGCAGACGCGCCTTGAAAGAAATGGAACCAGCACTCGAGGATAGACCGATGAAACGCTTCTTTCTCACCACCGGCACCGGCGCGCTCATCATCGCGATGGGCGCGTGCGCCTCGCAGGGCGACTCGGCAACCAGCCCGAAGACGGCGAATTTCCAGGTCACCGCCGTCGACAGCGCGCTGATCGCGGTTCACGCATCCGCCGACGCGACGATCTCGGACGTGAACGTGCTGAACGGCGTTTCGTCGACCATGGGATGGAGCCTCGACAACGCGCCGTCCGGCATTTCGATGAGCTTCGTCGCGCCTGCCGCGCCGTCGTCCACCTCCGGCCCCGGGACCGGCTGCACGCTCAACGCCGCCGACGGCCGATTCGATTGTCCGCCGCAGATCAATGCCAACGGCGTGACCGTGGTTCGCAGCCTCGCGTTCTTCGACGCCTCCGGCGCGCAGATGAATCACTTCGATTCCACCACCGCTTCCATGAACGTGCAGTCGACCGAGCACGGCGTGATCCCCGGCGCCGCCGGCGCGGATACCGTGAGCGGCTCGCGCAACCTGACGGCCACGGGCCTGCTCGGCCACAACACCACCCGCACCTGGAACGGTACCGGAAGCGGCACCCACGGTGCGTTCTGGTCCGACAGCGCCGCGTCGCGCACTGCCGACGTCAGCTTCAACTCCACGTTCTCGAACGTCGTGGTGGCGCTGCCGCGCTTGTCGAATCCCTATCCGGTTTCGGGCGGCATTTCGCGAGTCGTCACCGGGAGCGGAGTCGTGACCAAGGGCGACAGCACGAAGACCGTGACCATTTCGCGGACCGTGGGAATCACGTTCAACGGGACGGAGTTCGTGCCGATGACGGTGGGATCGCTGAACTACACCCTGGATCTCGCGACCGGCAAGGCGACGAAGAACTAGTTGGGAGCGGCGAGGGGCGAGATGCGTTCAACACAGCAACGGGCGACGGGTGAGAGGCGACTTGGTGCCGAGCGACGCGTGAGGAGTGAGGAGAACGTCTCTTCGC
>PMYN01000006.1 GCA_003171215.1 Gemmatimonadota bacterium
GCGCACCGGATACGCCGCGGTGCCTGCGCCGTGGCCTTCGTACATGTGAAAGCGTCCCGCGAGCGCGAGCACCTCGCGGCCCGCGAGCGTGCCGCAGAGGAGTTCCCCGCGGTGGCCGGCGACGTTCGTCGCGTGGAAGCCGGGAATTTCCGCGTACGGCACCCGCCCCGGATTCTCGATGCGTGCGGCGAGGTCGCCGAGTCCGCTGCCGAGCACGATCGCCGCGACGGGCGCGACCGGCGCGCGCGCGCCGAGCCGCGATCGCACGCGGTCGGCTGCGGCCCGCGCGGCCGCGGCGCCGTGCGCGCTCGCGGGACTCATGCCGCCTCCGCGCGCAGCAGCGCGAATTCGCGGTCGACCAGGGCGAGGAGGACGCGCCGCTCGTCGTCGGGGAGGAACGCGCTCTCGAACCCGTTGCGGGCGAGCGTGCAGAGCTCGTCCAGGCTGAACTCCAGTTCCTTCGCGGCGTGCGCGTACTCGGCGATGAGCGTCGTCCCGCTCATGAGCCTGTTGTCGGTGTTCAGCGTCACGCGCATGCCGCGTTCGAAATACGCGCGCAGCGGGTGCGACTCGTAGTCCTTCGCCGCATGCGTCTGGACGTTGCTGGTGAGGCAGGCCTCGATCGCGATGCCGTTCTTCGCGAGCTCGTCGGTGAGCCGCGGATCCTCGATGAGCCGCGTGCCGTGCCCGATGCGCTGCGCGCCGCAGACGTGCACCGCGTCGGCCACCGACTCGGGCCCCGCGCCCTCGCCGGCATGGCAGGTGCAGAACATGCCGTGCTCGCGCGCGTGCAGGAAGGCGGCGCGATGCGCGGACGCGGGATGTCCCGCCTCGCCCCCGGCGAGGTCGAAGCCCACGACGCCCTTCCCCTGGAACGCGACCGCGAGCCGCGCGAGTTCGAGCGAGACGTCTGGCGAGAGATGGCGCAGTCCGCACACGATGATGCGCCCCACGATCCCGTGCGCGGCCTCCGCGCGGGCGAGCCCGCGCAGCGACGCCTCCACGGCCTCTTCGAGCGACATGCCCCACTGCTGGTTGAGAACGGGCGCGAAGCGAACCTCGATGTAGCGCACGCCGTCCGCGGCCGCGTCCTCGCCGAGCTCGAACGAAATCCGCTCGAGCGCACGTTCGCTCTGCATCACGCCCAGCGTGACATCGAATCGCGTGAGGTAATCCTCGAGGTGGCGGGCGTCGCGCACGTACATGTGGTGCGCGAGCGCCTCGGCGGACGTCTCGGGCATGGGCACGCCGTACTCGCGGCCGAGGTCGAGCAGGGTCGTCGGACGCACCGACCCGTCCAGGTGGCAGTGCAGTTCGGCCTTGGGAATGCGCCGGAGCAGGGCGTCCGAAACCGGCCTCACCCCTGCTCCTCCGCCGAGCGCAGGGCTCGCGCGGAGACGATGCGGAGGACGGTGCCGCCCGCGACCGGCGCGTCGAGTGCGACGGGCAGGCCGCGGCTGTCGGTCACCGCGCGGGTGCCGGCGACGATCTCGTCGGCCTCGCTCGCGTCGAACGCGCGCACGGCGTCGAGAATCGTCCGCCCATGCTCCACCGACAGCGCGGTGCCGTTCACGAACACGCGCAGCATCGCGGGCTCCGTCATCGGGGCGCGGGGACGAGGCGCGGCGCGGCGTCGGGCCTGATGACTCCGCCCGGCAGCGATCGCGCGAACGCGATGAGCGCGTCGAGGTCGACGACACCGAGCGGCTCCTGCTTCAGCGCCACGTTCGCGAGGCCGAGACCGTCGCCGCCGGTGGCGAGGAAGTCCGTGAAGGCGACGGTGTACTGCCGCGCGTCGTCGAGCGGCGCGCCGCCGATCGCCGCCGACACGATGCGCGCACCCGGGGCCCGGGTGAGGTCGAACTGCGCGATCACGCCGCTCACGTGCACGCGAGGCGCGCCGCGCACGACGAACGATTCGAGATAGGCGCGCAGGTCCTTTCCGCGCACGGTCACCCGCACGAGCATGTTGCCGAACGGCTGGATCTCGAAGAGCGAGCCGTACGACACCGGGCCGGCCCGAAGGTCGGCGCGAATGCCGCCGTTGTTCATGACGGCGACATCGGCGTGCGCGGCGGCGCGCTGCGCGTCGGCGATGAGGTTGCCGAGCGCGTACTGGTCGCCGCGGCGGGGCATGTCCTCCGCCACTGTGGCGATGGGACGCGCGACGAGCGACGCGACGCCCTGCGTGGCGCCGCGCAGGAGCGCCTCGATCTGGCGGTCCGGCGTGATCGAATCAGTGTTGACGACCCGGACCTCCTCGCGCGTGTTCGCGCGGGCCGCCCGGTCGACGGGGAGGTCGATCACTCCGATGGCGCGGCCCGACGACATCGCCTGCACGATCGGGATCCCCCGCACGACGGTGTTCACGAGTGAATGCGTGTGGCCGCTCACGATCGCGTCCACGGGCTCCGTGAGCCGCTGGGCAAGATCGATAATTTCGCCACGGCAGCCGGTGTCGCGGCTGCAGAATGCGCCGTCGTGCTCGACGACCACCACGAGATCCGCTCCCCGGGCGCGCAGCGACTTCGCATGCGCGTTCACCGTCGCGACCGGATCGTCGAACCGCAGCCCAGCGACGTTCGACGCCTTCGTGGTGTTCGGCGTGAGCGTCGTCGCGATGCCCACGATCCCGATCTTCACGCCGCCGCGATCGACGATCGTGTCCCCGCGGATCCACGGCACGCCGCTGCCGTCCGTGGCATTTCGCACGTTCGCGGCGAGCATCGCGTAATGCGCCTGGCCGATTCTCGCGCGAAGCGTGTCGACGCCCCAGTCGAAGTCGTGGTTGCCGATCGCCGAGGCCGCGAGGCCGAGCGCGTTGAACAGCTCGGTGACTGGGCGGCCGTAGGCGAGGTTCGATGCAGGGGTTCCCTGGAACTCATCGCCCGCGTCGAGATAGACCGAGGCGCACGAGCCGCTGCACTCCGATTCGGCGCGGCGGATCATCGCCGCGACCTGTGCGGCGCCGCCGCGCATGCCGAAGCTGCCGTCGGGCCGTGGCTCGAGCGCGCCGTGAAAATCGTTCGTCGAGATGATGCGGATGGTCGTGGCCCGCGCGCTCCCCGCGGCTCGCGACGGCGGCAGCAGGCTCCAGTTCCGCGTGAAATAGTCCGCCGGATTCAGCGTGCCGCGGCGCGCGACTTCGTCGATCAGCAGCTGCCGGATGTCCTGCTGGCGATCGTACACCACCGGCGCGCCGCGCAGCATCGCGTAGCCGCCGGAGCCTTCGGCGCGATAGTTCGAAAGGGCGAGCGTGAACGAGTCGTTCTCCCGCACCGGCTTGCCGCGGTAGCTCAATCCGGTGATCCGCTCCCCGGGCCGCCGTGAGAGATCGATCGTATAGTCGGCACCCGTCACGATCTCGTAGTTGTAGCCGGGGATTGCCGGATTCGCCGACACCCGCAACTCGCTGCCGCTCCCCGTCACACGAAAATATTGCGCGCTCTGCTCGAGAAACGCCTTCAGCGCCTCACCCGATATCCGCACGGCGCGCAGCGTGTTCTCATACGGGTAGAGCTGCGCCAGTTGCGCGACGGTGATGGGCCCCGCGGGGATCTTCACCTCGGTCGAGAACGCGGAGACCGACGCCAGATCGGCGAGCGACGCGCGGCGCATCGTTTCCGCCACGAAGTCCATGATCGGCGTGTCCGCCAGACGAGCGGAGTCGGAGTTCCACGCCACCGTGGTGTGGCCGACGACGGTGCCCGCGTACTTGCGCGCGGATTGGTGCCCCTGCTCCGCCGCCGCCACGACCGCCGCCTGCTCGCGATGTCCCGCCGCGCGGACGATCGATGCGTGCTTGGCCGCGACGTGCCATGCACCGCCGCTCTTCTCCAGCATGAGATGCGCGACCGACACGCTCGTCGCCCAGTTTCGCGGCTGCGTGAGGAGCACGCCGTTGATCGTCGTATCGGCCACTTCGCGATGCGTGTGGCCGAACACGATGAGATCGATCCCCGGCACTTCGCGCGCGACTCGCGCCATCGGGTTCTCGGGGCCGGCACCGGCGGCGCCCGCGACGAGCGTATCGACGCCCGGTTCGGCGTCGATCCCCGCGTGCGCGACCACGACGATCGCATCCGCACCCGCCGCGCGCGCGGCCACGACGGCCTTGGCGATGGCGGGCACCATCGACCCTATGGTCACGCCGGCCGCGCGGAGATTCGCGGAATCCCAGAGCATCGATCCGGTGGTCGTCGCGCCCACGATGCCGATCTTCACGCCACCGCGCTCGACGATCGTCCACGGGCGCCACGCGTCCGCCGGTCCGCCGTGGGCGTTGGCCGCAAGGAGCGCGAACGTCGCGGTCGCCGTCTCGCGCCGAAGCACCGGCACGCCGTAGTTGAACTCGTGGTTGCCGATCGTCACCGCGTCGTACCGCATCGCGTTCATCGCGGCCACGACCGCACTCGGCCGCGTGGTGTCGATTCGGGCGGCCGCGTGGGTGAACGGGTTGCCCTGCAGGAAGTCGCCCGCATCGACCAGAATCACCCGCCCGGGATTCGCATCCCGGACGGAGTCCACGACGGTCGCGGCACGCGCGAGGCCGCGTGACGACTCCGCGGTGTCGGCGTAGTAATCCCAGCTTCGCACGCGGCCGTGGACGTCGGTGGTCGCGGCGACCACGATGTCGACCGTTTGCGCGTCCGCGGCGGGCGCACCGGCGCAGAGCAGCAGGGCGGCCGCGGCCGCGATGATTCGGCGTTCCATGGGTCAAAGCTAAAGGCGTCACCTTGCACGGGCGAGGCCGAACGGCGGGTAAATTGTCATTGGTCGTTGGTGGTTGGCATTTGGCAGGTGTGCCGAGGACCAACCACCAACGACCAACGACCGATTACCCGCCGTTTGTCGTCGTTGACTTTCCCCCTCTCCTTCCGGCACGATACACAACCGTGACAGCCTCCGCGCTTCTCTTTCTCGTTACGAATCGGGAACTTTCGTCCGTGCCGATTCCACGCCGCACTGCGCGATGACGCCCGCCATCATCGGCATCGCGGGTGGGTCGGGATCGGGGAAGTCCACGGTCGCGCGCAAGATCGCCGAAGCGCTGATGCCGGCGTCGGTGGCATTCATCGACATGGATGCGTACTACTGCAACCACACGGAGATGACGCTGGATGAGCGGCGCCGCGTGAACTGGGATCACCCGGACGCATTCGACTTCGATCTTCTGGTGTCGCACCTCGAGGCGCTCTCGCGGGGGGAAGCAGTTGAGAAGCCCGTCTACAATTACGTCACGCATCTGCGTGACGAGCGAACGGAGCGCGTGCCGCCGTCCGACGTCGTGGTCATCGACGGGATCCTGCTCTTCGTCGACGAGCGCGTGCGAGAGCGCTGCGACGTGAAAGCCTTCGTCGACACCGACGACGACGTGCGGCTCATCCGCCGCATCCGCCGCGACATGTCCAAGCGCGGACGCCCGCTCGAGGAAATCCTCGATCAGTACCTCACCACGGTCCAGCCCATGCATCTGCAGTTCGTCGAGCCAAGCAAGCGCTACGCGGACGTCATCGTTCCACGCGGCGGGCACAATACCGTCGCCATCGACCTCCTCGTCGGCGCGATCGCGCGCCGGCTCGCCGGAGACGCTCGGTGAGCGCGCCGGCGGCCGCGGCGGCCGCGGCGGCCGTGGCGGGCGAGCGCGTGCTCGTGGTGGACGACGAGCCGGACATCGTCGCGCTCGTCGTCTATCACCTCGCGAAGGCGGGATACCGCGTTTCCTCGGCCGCCGCCGGACCGGATGCGCTCACGCTCGCGCGCCGCGAACATCCCGCCCTCATCGTGCTCGACCTCATGCTTCCGGGCATGTCCGGATTCGACGTGCTCGAGGAACTGCAGCGCGACGACGCCACGCGCGGCATCGCGGTCATGATGCTCACGGCGCGCAAGGAAGAGGTCGACCGCATTCGCGGACTCTCGCTCGGCGCGGACGACTACCTGACCAAGCCGTTCAGCCCGCAGGAACTCGTCCTCCGCGTGGGAGCCATCCTGCGCCGGGTGAAAGCTTCGCCGGACGCCGGCGACATGCTCGTCACCGGCCCGATTCGCATCGACCGTTCCGCGCACCGCGTGTGGGTGGACGAGAAGGAGGTCGAGCTGACCGCCACGGAGTTCCGCCTGCTGCGCGCGCTCGCCGAGCGCCGCGGCCGCACGCTCGGCCGCACGCACCTCCTCGAGACGGTGTGGGAGGCCGCGCCGGACATCCAGACGCGCACCGTGGACATGCACGTGCAGCGCCTGCGCACCAAGCTGCAGCCGGCGGGGTCGCTCATCGAGACCGTGCGCGGATTCGGCTACCGCATGAAGGCGCCCACGGCACGCGATCCGTGAGAAACACGTGAGGCTCACCAACCGCGTCCTGCTCGGCACGCTCGCGGTGGTCGGGGTGCACGTGCTGGTGATGGTGTACCTGGTGGACCGCCAGCTGGGATCGCGATTGCAGGACGAGGCCGTGGCCGGCCTCGCGCGCGAGGCGCACGTCGTGGCCGCGCACTGGACGGCCGCCGCCGATCCTTACGCGCTCGCGCACACCGACGGCCGCGCGCTCGGGCACCGCGTGACGCTGATCCGCCCCGACGGCGTGGTCGTGGGCGACGCGGACTTCGATCGCGAAGGCATGCGGCAGCTCGAGAATCATGCCGAGCGCCCGGAGGTTGTCGCGGCCAACGGCGCAGCAGGCATCGGCGTCGCAACGCGCCCAAGCGCGTCCGATCGCGACGACCAGCTCTACGTGGCCGTGCGCACGCCGCGCGGCGTGGCGCGCGTCTCGATGCCGCTGGTGTCCCTGACGTCCACGATCTCCGACGCGCAGCAGGCCGTGACGCTCGCCGGCGTGGTCGCCCTCGCCGTCGCGCTGCTCGTGGCGTGGAGCATGGCGCGCACGATCACGCAGCCGCTCCTCGAGCTGCGCAACGTCGCGCGCACGATCGCCGACGGCGACCTCGAGCGCCGCGCCTCGCTCGACGCGCCGGGCGAGCTCGGCGACCTCGCGCTCTCGCTGCGCGAACTCTCGGTGCAGCTAGCCTCGCGCGACGCCGCGCGGCGCGCCGACGAGGCGCTCCTCGTGCAACTCATCGAGTCGCTGAACGAGGGCGTCGTCGGCGTGGATGCCACGCGCCACGTGATCCGCATCAACGAAACGGGACGCCGCCTGCTCGGCGTGCGCGACGCCATCCCCTTCTCCGCCGACCTCATCCCGCGCGACCGCGCCCTGCGCGACGCCCTCCAGGCCGCGTTCGACGGCGATACGACGGAAGGGAGTGAGGCGACCCTCCTCGGGCGCACCGTGAACATCACGGCGCGTCCGCTCGAGTCCGGCGGCGCGGTGCTCGCCCTGCTCGACCTCACGCGGCTTCGCCGTCTCGAGTCCGTCAGGCGGGACTTCGTGGCGAACGTCTCGCACGAGCTGCGCACGCCGTTGACGATCATCGGCGGGTTCGCCGAGACGCTCGTGCACGACGATCCGCCGGTCGACCGGCGCCGACAGTTCGCCGAGCGCATCCTCGGCAACACGAGGCGGATGCAGCACATCGTGGACGACCTGCTCGACCTGTCGCGCATCGAGTCCGGGAGCTGGACGCCGAACCCGGCGAGCGTGGATCTCGCGGCGGTCGCGGCGGATGTGATCTCCGCGGCGCGCGACGCGGCGGGCGCGAAGGGCGTGCGGCTCGAGGCGAGCATCCATCCGGGCGCGCGCGAGATCTGGGCCGATCCGACGGCGATCCGGCAGGTGCTCGGCAACCTCGTGGAGAACGCGGTGCGCCACACCGCCGCGGGCCACGTCGCGATCTTCTCGCTCGTGCGAAACGATGGCGGCCTGACCGTCGGCGTACGCGACACCGGCAGCGGGATCGCGCCGGAACACCTGCCGCGCATCTTCGAGCGCTTCTATCGCGTGGATCCGGGCCGCTCGCGCGATGAGGGCGGCACCGGCCTCGGCCTCTCGATCGTGAAGCATCTCGTGGAGGCACACGGCGGCACGGTGCGCGCGGAGAGCACGGTCGGCGTCGGCACGACGATCGCCGTGCACTTCCCCGCGGCCGCGGCGCCGGAGCCGCGGCCCGCCTGACGCCTGTTTCGCGACGAAGGATTTTCCGCTACCGTTGACGAAGTCATTATGAGTGCACCGACGCCGCTCCGCCTGTCTTCCGCCGATGGTCCCTACCGCGCCGCACGCGAGGAGGGCGACCAGCGCATCGCCGCGATCGACATCGGCTCGAACTCGATCCGGCAGATCGTCGCCGACGTGAGCACGAGCGGGCAGATCCGTGTCGTGGACGAAATGAAGGCCGCGCCGCGCCTGGGCACCGGGCTCGTCGACACGAACACGCTCTCCGACGAGCCCATGCGGCTCGCCATCGAGTCGCTCATCCGCATGGCGACGCTCGCGCGCCAGCTCGGGGCGAAGCGCATCGAGGCCGTCGCGACCAGCGCGGTGCGCGACGCGACGAACGGCGCCGCGTTCATCTCGCGGGTGCGGCAGGAGACCGGCCTGCGCGTGCGCGTCCTCGTCGGCGAGGAGGAGGCGCGGCTCGCGTTCCGCAGCGCGCTCGCGCACTTCGAGCTCGGCCACGGCCGCGCGGTGGTGATGGACATCGGCGGTGGGTCGCTCGAGCTCGCGCTCTCGGCGGAAGGGCTCGTCGAGCGGCTGATCTCGCTCCCCTACGGTGCGCTGCGCCTCACCGAGCAGTTTCTCGGCGCGACGCCCAGCGCGAAGGACGTGAAGAAGCTGCGCAAGCACATCCGCGAGGACATCCAGCGGTCGCTGCCGTTGCGCGACTGGCGCGGCGCCGACGTGATCGGCTCGGGCGGCACGTTCACGAACCTCGCCGGCATTTATCTCGCGCGGCAGGGCATGCGCGCGGCGCGATCGGTGCACGGCACGCGAATTCCGCGCGTGGAAGTCGAGCACGTGCTCGAGATGCTGCAGGAGATGACGGTTGCGGAGCGACTGACGGTGCCGGGACTCAACGCGGGACGGGCGGATATCATCGTCGCGGGCCTCGCGGTGGCGGCGGAGGTCCTGGCGCGCGTCGAGCCGCGCGACCTCGCGGCGTCGGCATTCGGGATCCGCGAGGGGCTGCTGCTCGAAGTCGCGCGCGTGATGCCGACCATCGCCGATCCGGGCGAAGCGCGCGTGCGGTCCGTGCGCGAGTTCGCCGAGCGCTGCCACTACGAGGAGCCGCATTCGCGCCAGGTGCAGCGTCTCGCCCTGCAGCTGTTCGACTCGATCGGCGAGCGGCTCGGGTGTGCGCCGGAGGACCGGCGGATCCTCGCCGACGCGGCGCTGCTGCACGACGTCGGATACCACATCAACTACGAGGGACACAACAAGCACTCGTACCACCTGGTCCTGCACGCCGACCTGCTCGGCATGTCACCCACCGAGCAGGTGATCGTCGCGCACGTGGGCCGCTATCATCGCGGCGCCGCGCCGAACCGGAGGAAGCATCTCGCCTACGCGCAGCTCGACAAGCACACCCGGGCCCGCATCAAGCGGCTCTCGGCGATCCTGCGCGTTGCCGATGGATTCGACCGTGGGCACGTCAGCGCCGTGGACAAGGTGAAGGTGCGCTGGATGGAGCGCGCGCTGCGGCTCACGCCGGTTCCGGTGCCGAAGGCGAAGTCGCTGCGCCTCGAGCTGTGGGGCGCCTCGCGAAAATCCGCACTGCTCGAGAAGCTGATCGGGGTGCCGGTCGAAATTATCGGGCTTGATGGGAAAGTGGTGCAGCCGTCCGAGGAAGAACATCCTGAAATGGTCGACTGACGGCTCAGGGGCGAGTGGCGAGACCAGTGGGGAGGGGCGAGGGTGAGTGGGAAGTGGGGAGCAATAGTGATGAGGGTTGTCATGAGGCCTGGACGCTGGACGGCGTCCAGGGGCGCTGATCCCGCGCCATCGCGTTGAGGATCGTGAGAAGTTTGTGCGCACTGGCGACGAGGGCGACCTTCTTCGGTTTTCCGCGCTCGACGAGACGCGTGTAGAACGTGCGGAGCACCGGATTCCGGCGGACGCCGATCATCGCGGCCAGATAGAGGATGCGGCGCACCTCGACGCGGCCGCCCTCGATCCGGGCCCGGCCGCGCCACACGCCGCTCTCGCGGGTGAAGGGCGCGAGGCCGACCAGCGCCGCGATCGCTTTGCTGGAGACGCGGCCCAGCTCCGGCAGTTGCGTGATCAGCGTGTGCGCGACGACCGGCCCCACGCTGCACACGCTCTGATAGAGGGAATCCTGCGCGTGCCAGAGCGGACTCGCCGCGATCGCGGCGTCGAGCTCCGCGTCGAGGCGCTCGATCCGCCGCGTAAGCCACGCGATGTGCTCGCTCACGTCGGCCCGCACGCGCCGCGCCGCGCGCTGTGCCTCGAGTCGGGCGAGGCGCTGTTCTTCGGCGCGCCGCATCTCGACCAACTGGCGCCGGCGCGTCACGAGCGCACTGAGCTGCACGGTCTCGGCGTCCGCCAAGGGCCGCACCGGCGGACGATGGAGCGCGCCAAACTCCGCAAGCACCAGCGCGTCGATCCGATCCGTCTTCGCGCGCTGTCCTTTGCCCTTCGCGAAGTCGCGAATCTGCCGCGGATTCATCACCACGACCGGCAGCCCCGCGAGGCCCAGCGCCGCCACGAGCGGCGCCTGCAGCCCGCCCGTTCCCTCCAGCACGATGCGCTCGGGCGCCAGCCCGCGCAGCTCGCCCACGAGCTGCTCAATGCCCTCGACGGTATTGGCCGCCTCCCACGTCCGCTGCTCGGGCCAGATCGCCACCGCCAACGTCGCCTGCGCGACGTCGATCCCCACAAAGCGCTCCGTCTCCATCGCTCCCTCCCACGCGAGGCCTCTCGACCGCCCTGCCTTGGATGCGATTCGGGGGGACCCCCGCACAATCGTCCGGGCTCTGCGAGATGCGTCCAGCGCGCGGCGACCCTGCTCCAACGCGGGCTCAGGCCTGAGGGGCGAACGGTCTACCGCGCGTGGACACTTCTTAACATCGCCAATGCGGGTCATACAAGAGGGGCGAGACGGCAGAGAACACAACGAGCGGCGAGACACTGGAGATTGTCTCGCCGCTTCTCAATTCTCGGTTAGTCGGTCGCCGTTCTCCCCGCTCCCCACTCGCCCCTCGGTTCTCCCCACTTCCCACTCATCCTCGCCACTCCGAGCTGGTCTCGCCGCTCCCCACTGGTCTCGCCCCTCCCCACTTGCCTCACCACTCCAATCTCGAGGCTTGAGAGGAGCCGTCAGCCGAATGCCTCGGCCGGCAGCGCCGCCGGATTAGCCACCTTCACCGCCGAGTCGCGCACCTGCCCCCACGAATCGCGCAGCAGCACCTTGTGCGTCGCGAACTCCTTTCCGCCCATGGGCATGCGCTGCGTGTAGCTGCCGTCGGGCGAAAGCTCCCAGGCCTGCCGGTTGTCCGCGAGGCAGGTCTCGAGCAACGCCATCAGCCGCGGGTGCAGCAGCGCGTCGTCCACCGGCACGGCGCACTCGACGCGGCGGTCGAAGTTGCGCGGCATCCAGTCGG
>PMYN01000010.1 GCA_003171215.1 Gemmatimonadota bacterium
GTGTTGGGGCGTGGGATCTGCCCGTTCGCGTCCACCTTGAATAATGACTTCTTCCCGGCGCTGCTCTCACGTGGTTGCCGGCCCACTCACGGGGCTGAAAAGTTGCGGAGTCACGGATCGAGGATCAGTCGTGGCCGCAGGGCAACGTTCGGGTACCTGCTTGACGCGAATGCGCCGTTCGCTTGGTTGTTCTGCGTCGGCGTGAGAACGATTCCGATTGTGGTGCTTCTCCCGGCCTCCCAATCATCCACCAGGGCCGAGGCATCGAAAGCGTTCCATCCTGCATCGACTCGCCCGAAATCACCGATCATCTGATCGGACGGTCGTGATGTGATTGTTATGCTGCGAAGGTCGCGACGGTCGGTAAACTTTCCGATCACCAGCGCCGGGTCGTTGGGAGATATCTTGGTCGCGAACAGACAGAGGGTCGCACTTCTCAGTCTTGCGAGACTCGAGCGCGGTGGGGCGAAGCGCAAGTAGTCGTAGTAGTTATCTCCCCATCCACCGAAATTGAGAACGCCAGAACCGGGATCACCCCGCGTGGCATATCTATCACCCACGAATGTGTCCTCTCCGCCCGCTGCGAGCTCTACGGTGATCGTGCTGCCGGTTCCGGGTGCCGAACAGGTGGCGGGATCTTTGCGGTAGGGGGCGCGTTGAGCGTCTGCCGGCGCTCGCGATACAGGCGCTTCCGTTGCGACCCGCCCTCCACGGCCTGAGAAGCTCGCGACGCTTGGAGCCGGAGAAGCGACTGGCGACTCTTGCCGAGGTATGATCGATTGCATCGGGCGCGACGTTTCAGTCAAAACGACGTGAGAGGATTCCGTCGTTGCCTTGCGCGTGGCTATCGCCCAACCAGCGACAAACACGAGAGCAGCCGCGATCAGGAGCGCGATGGGCGATTTCCAAGCTGCGACCGGTTTGTCCTTACTTATCGCGAGACTTCGCGCGAGTGAGTCGTCGTTTCGAGGGGTGACATCCTGGGGCCGCGGTTGCTGAGGAGGCAGACCGGCATCGTGCTCGATCGAAGCGATCTGCCCGTGCTGTGGGGGCACGACTTCTACTCCGGTCTGGTCCGCTGCAGGCTCGCGATGAGGCCTTTGTTCGCTCGATGCATATGCACTGGCCGGCTCTTGCCGTGCTGCGCGAATGACCACCGTGCCGGCGAGTTTGTCATGCCATCCCTGTCCATTCTTGTCGAACAGCGCCCAGAAGTAACCGAGGCCAAAGACGAGACCGCTCAAGAATCGACCAAACACTTCCCGGATGAACATCGTCCCGAATCCCGGTCGTGCCCCGGTCGACTCGCGAACGACGCGCAGACCGAGGGCGCGCTTACCTGGTGTTTCGCCGTGCGAGAGGGCGACCAAGTAGCGTATGAACCATGCAAGCGGGAACACCACGGCGCAGATGACGGCGAGGCTGCTCGAGATCGGCGCGACGATAAGTGTCGCGGCCAGCCACAGTGCGACGAAGATGAGCGGGTCGAGAACCAGTGCGGCCCATCGTCTGAACAGACCTGGTCGACTTCCGAGACCCGCGACGGGCAAATAAGCGCGGCACCAATGGCAGAAGAAAGCATCGGCGGTAACCGGTCGACTGCAGGCCGAACAGATGGCGACTTGGGCGGTGGCTCCGCGATCGCCAAGCTGCGGGCTGGTGGACATGGCCGAGTGCGTCAAAGGTGAAACATCTGTTGCCTTCCTCAGCATTGCGGAAGGCGCTTTGGACGGTGCGCGATCGGTATCGGCCGCTGGCGGATTCTATTGCGGCTTTCTCTTGTCCATTTTGAGCGATCAGCGTCTATCTCCCGTCTCTTGACCTCTCGCGGACGCTCACTGCGCCGCGACTTTGCTGAGAATGTGTGTCGCTGGTCACATCTGGACTTCTTCTGTCCGACGGTCGGTCCGAATGGTGCCGCCGGAGGGGTTGCAGGTTCCTCACGTTCGCAACCGGACTCGCGAAGGCTCTCCGTAACTGGGGTTACGGCGGAGCCGCTCGGCAATTGACGGTCGATATACGCTTGTCTCCCAGGTTGGTCGTGATCCTCGAATCGCGGGCGCACGACGCTTGTGTCGGCCTGCTGCGCCTGGTCCGCAACTTGGAGGCTGTTCTAATGATTGGCGACAAGACGAATCAGCGAATTTCAAGAGGCCTACTCGCAGTCATCGGTGTCCTGCTCCTGGCTCCAGCGATTGTCCAGGCGCAGGACAATCCGCCAGAGAAGAAGAAGCCCGCTCAAGCACCGGCGCCGCAACCAGATCAGAAGGCGCCAAGTCCGCCGGTGACGAAGCAGCGACGACCCGGCGCCGCGAACCCGACGCCGGCAGGCCGAGCGAACGTTGGCAATCCGCCGAACGGGCGTGCGAGTGTTTCCACGCAAGCGAACGGAGCTGGCGTCGGGAATGGCGCTGGCGGCCGAAACGCCGCATCGAAGGCGGCGCCTGGTGGGATCACCGGTCGCAGTTCCGCAACATCGACAGCTTCGGGCGGCATCACGGGGCGTGGCGCGACGCCATCGAAGGCCTCGGGCGGCATCACAGGCCGCGGCGCGACGACACCGACAGCGTCCGGCGGCATCACCGGTCGTAACACGACGACGTCCGGTGGCATCACCGGTCGTAACGCAGCGACCCCGACGGCGTCGGGCGGGATCACCGGCCGAAGCGCGACAACTTCGAATGGAGGCAGCGCCGGAGGCAACCGCAACAGAGGCGTCGCCACCAACATCGCCCCGGTGTACCGGCCAACGCCCGGAGTGAAGACAACCGCAAGGGCAGACGGCGGCCAGACCCACGTGCATCCTGGTGGCATGACCATCAACACCGACCGGGGCGGCCATGTCACCAGTTTCGAAAGGCCCGGCATCAAGGCCAACAACTTCAGAGCAGACGGCCACGCCGCACACATCGAGAACGCGAGGGCCGACGGCAGTAGAGTCGTAGTTGATCGCGGGCTTCGTGGTGATCGACGCGTGGAGGTAGTGCGGCCGGGCGGAATGCGTGTCGTAACGATGGGTCGCACCGGATTCGTCGAGCGTCCCATCCGGAAGGGGTTCGTCGCGCGGACCTACGTGGTGGGCGGTCGCAGCGAGGTGCGCGTCTACCGGGAGCAGATGTATGGCCGGGTGCACTACTACACCTACGTGCCGCGCGTCTACTACCAACCGGCCTTCTATGCGTGGGCGTACCGTCCTTGGGGCGCTCCCGTCGCGTTCGCTTGGGGGTTCGGTCCGTCGCCGTGGTACGGGTACTACGGCGGATACTTCGCGCCCGAGCCGGTCTATCCGTCCGCGGCACTTTGGCTCACGGACTTCCTGCTGGCGGAGAATCTTCGGATTGCCTATGAGAATCAATTGGCGGCCAACGGAGGAGCACAACCGGCACTGCCTTCCGCGGACAACTCCTCAGCCGCGCTGAGCCCCGAGATCAAGCGGCAGATTGCGGAAGAAGTGCAGCAGCAACTAGCCGCCGAGCGGGACGCTGCCGCGCAACCCCCGGCAGCCACCGCGCAACCGACGTCGGCGGACGCGCCGCCGCCCGCCTTGGACCCAAAGACCAAGATCTTCGTGGTGACCAGCGCGATTGACATCTCCGCCGGTGATCAGACCTGTGCGTTGACTCCGGGAGACATCATTGAGCGCACGAGCCGGACGATGACCGACGATGGCAGGGTGCCGGTTTCCGTCATGAATAGCAAGAACGGCGATTGTCCGGTCGATTTTGCGGCGACGATGGATGTTGGCACGCTGCAGGACATGCACAACCAACTGCGCGAGCAGATTGCCGCCGGCATGGATAAACTCGCCAGCTCGCAGGGCAAGGGCCTGCCTGCAGGGCCCGCCGCAAACCCGAGGGACGTGGCTGATGGACAAGCGCCGGCGGCGGCCGATGCGCAGGACCTGTTGACGAAACAGGCGAGCGAAGCCGACAAGACGGAGGCGCAGGTCAAGCTGCCTCCTCCTGGAGGGCAGCCGTAGGAGCGCCGCGTATGCTGGTCGACTTGCATGGAGGTTCCTGAAATGCGCAGCAATCACCGAGTGTCAGTTCCGTTTGCGGTGGTCCTCCTTGGCGTGATGGCGCTGGAGAATGTTGCCATGGCGCAAACACCCGCGGCTCTTTCATGGGAGGAGAGCCTGATCTCTCAGTACCCCAAAGGCAGCGTGCTCAACGTCCGGACCACAGGTGTGAACGGGACGAGTGGATGTTTGATGAGCGCCAAGTCCACGTTTAAGGACGGGAAACTGCATGAACCGGGCTTCGGCCAGGTCCTCTTGCTGACCTCCCTCACGTGCGTGGTGCACCCGCTTTCCCCGGGGTCTCACGTGTATCTGGGGGATGTGCAGGTGATCCCGAAGGACAACCGGGTCGCCTTTGCCGTGTTGCTGTGTAGTGTCGGCGATTGCTCCGGCGGCGTCGACGGAGCCCTCAAAGCGGAAGTGGATTTTGATTTCGCCAAGGGCTTTCTGGATCACGCGCAATACGCGCAGGTCCAGGAAGCAATCCAGCACGTCTTCGCACTCACGGGCGATCCCGCTGCGACATCGCAGGGCGCCCAGGTTTCGCCGGCAGTCAGCACATCGACGCAGCCGGCAATTCCCTCAATGCTCACGCCAGGATCCGAGTATTCGAATGCTCAAAACAAAGCCGACCGGCTTCAGCTGCACATGGACCATTCGTTCGCCCTGGCCGAAGGCGGACAGTCGTTCACGGGCAAGTACTCGTTCGCGGGCTCCACGTTGACACTGCATATCGCCGAGCTACAGAAGGACGTGGACATCGTCGTACAAGGCGAGAACCTCGTGGTCAACGGTTCGGAAAATTGGATGTTAGAGAAACGCGGGAGTGAACAGCCGGTCGGCGTCGATGGAGCCGCACCGTCCGGAGATCACGCTTCCGCAATCGCCGGGAAGTACATCTTCAGCAAGGGAATCGGGAAGCAGAGCGACTACATCGAGCTTGGAGACGACGGCAAGTTCGTCATGCAGGTGAGCGGCAAGAGCTATGGTGGCAGCTATACCGTTCAGGGCGACGTCGTGACGCTTGCACCGCCGAGTGGTCGTGCATTCAAAACAAAGCTTGCTGGCGATACCCTCGTGGAGGCAGACGGCACCAGGCTGGCAAAGCAGGGTGGCGGGGCCACGCCGGCAGCAGCTGGACTGACGATTGACCAGATCATCAAGATGGCGCAGGTGAAGGTTCCCGACGACGTGATCATCACGACGATCAAGAAGTCGGGTGTTAAGTACGTCCTGTCGCCTGACGATCTGATCAAGTTGAAGACCGCCGGCGTGAGTGATGCGGTGATTCGCGCTATGTCGCGGCCGTAGGCATCCGTAATGATGGTGGCTTCTCTCAGCGACCAGTGGAGGTTGTGTGACTCATGATGTGGTTGGCTGTGAGCCGCGTAGGTCGGCGGCGGATCGAAATCTGGTGAAGCTCATGGAGACTAAACGGTGTGAGGAGATTGGGGCCGATGGCATCATGTGCGGATGCGCGATACGGATTTGCCTACGATGCAAGAAGCTCGGATGTGGTAATGCTTCCTGCTCAAACGGTCGCTTTCTTCACGACGACCGATGTAAGTGGTGCGGCTCGACACGGACCATTGAGATCAAACGTGATTCCGCGCCGTCTCACTGAGGTCATCGAGGGCACTCAGCGGGGGCGGACTGCAAGAGATGACCGCTCGAAAATTAGTCGGCCGACTATCGGGGCACCAAATCCGCGTAGCGAACTCCGCAGAATGGTCTGGAAGATCGTCCATTACAACATGCGGGAACCACAACGATGGATGTCGTCTTCGTAGTCGTAGTCGTAGCCGCGATGGTAGGCATGTTCTTTCTTCGCGGCTTCGTCGCACTTGAGAGAAGAAAGCGCGAGCAGATCCCTGATGGCATCAGTCGATCACAGATGCTTGGCCAGCGTCAGCACCCATCAGCCGTCTCGGATGAACTGGCCGAACTCGCGGACCTCAGAGGCCGTGGCATAATCGATCAGCACCAGTTTGATGCTGAGAAGAAACGACTGTCCTGACACCAGTGCTTTTCATTGGTGCAATGCTTGCACGTCTCGCCTGACCTACCTGGCGAGTGACTCGATGAGGTGAGCATGAAGACCATTCGGTATGCCGGTTCCCCATCCCTGACAACCCGCTGCCCGTCCACTTTAGTGGATGGATCCGCATCGTGTGATTCCTGATGTGAGGGAACATTCGCCCTTGCCACCTCCTCCCGATATATATAGACTTTGTCATGCCTCGCCAACCAAACTCGTCGCCGCAGACGCTCCGTGTGCTCGCGTTGCTCCTGGAGTCGCCACGGGAATGGCACTATGGCTACGGCATCAGCCGGCACACCGGTCTCGCGGCGGGGACGCTTTACCCGATCCTCGCGCGTCTCGCGGACCAAGGCTGGGTCGAGACGAAATGGGTGGACTCTCCGGAGCCCGGCCGCCCGCCCCGTCACACGTATCGGCTGACTGGCGAAGGGCTCCGTTCAGCGCGCGCGCAACTCGCCACCGCACCGCGAGCGCTGCAGTTGCGCCTATCATCGACGGGACGATAGCGAAATGCTGACTCCACTCGACCGGCTGGCGGGGAACGTTGCCCGCCGGCTGGTCCTGTGGCTCGCGTCGCGCGTTGATGAAGCAAATCGTGTCTGGGTCGACGCACTGTTGGGCGACTTGGACGCCATCGAAGACGCTGGTGAGCAGCTCACATGGGCGATCGGCGGCATTCCGATGCTCTGGCGGTTGGGGGATCGACGCACCATGCGTGGCGGGGCGTATCAATGGAAGCCCGGCGGGTGGAACTGGGCCGTCCGCGAACTCGCGCTGGATGCGACTGCACTCGCCGTGTGGTGGTGTGCGCTCACGTTCGTGAACGCGAGCTTGGGCAATCCCATCTTTTGGCGCGGACAAGCGCTCGTCGGCATCGCATGCCTGATCGGAGCGGCGGCGGCGCACAGGCTCCATCGCGTCGGGGCCGCGACCATCCTCGCTGGATACTTCGCCTGCGTGCTTATCGGCGCGAGCGCGTGGCTGGCGTTTGGCGTCGAGGTGGGTCGGCAGTCGTTCGGGCATTTCTCGTACCATATTGCCATGCCCACCGCCGGGTTTCTCGGCGTAGCCTTCGGTCTGGCAGACAGCCCTCGCGCGCGAGCGATGTGGCCGAAGGAACAACCCGCCGTCGCGCGCATCCAAGATTGGTTGTCCCGGGCGCGTCGACGCATGGGGATGCCGACACAGTTGCTCGCGGCGGGCCTCGCATTCGCGATCCCGCTGCTCTTCATGGCCTTCGTCTCCGGGTGGCCACACCTCGGTAGCGCCGCACAGCTTCTCGCGGTCTTCGCCACCGCATCGCTAGGCACCGCCATCGGTGCGTTGATGGGGTCGTGTGACGACGACTTGCTCGGGTACTGCGTCGATGCCTCTCGAGTGGCCTTCGACAAGGCGTTCAAGGTGGGGCGGTCGCTCATGTGGATGGCAAGGCGCGGGACGCTTCGGTCGAGGCGCGCTCATTCGGCGGTGGCCGCGCGACGCTCGGGCTTCACGCTGATCGAGCTGTTGATCGTGGTGGTGATCATCGGCATCCTGGCGATGATCGCGATCCCGAGATTCGCCGACACGAAGGGCAAGGCCTACGCGGCATCCATCAAGTCGGATCTGCGGAATCTCGCGATCGCGGAGGACGCCTACTTGTTCGATCACGAATCCTATACCGGCAACCTGTCCTCACTCACGTGCCAAACGTCGCCAGGAGTCGTGATCATGATCACGAACGCGACGGCGTCCGGCTGGTCGGCTACCGCCACGCACCCGCAGTCGTACCCGTTCACCTGCGCCTACTTCGTGGGCAACGTGCCCGCGCAGGCCCCCGCGACCATCGAGGGCATCATCGGCTGCCAGTAGCACATCGCGGCGGGCAGTCGGGCCAACTTCACTCGGAGCCGTAACTATGCGATCGACCCTTGCTGTGCTCTGCCTCGCGATCGCGGCGTGCCGTCTCGATGCACAGGCCAACGACGTGCTCTCGCTCCGCGCCCGGCTCACTCTGGGATGGGGCCCCACGCCGCAGGAGCAGCAGGGTATCGAGCGCGCGTTTCTGGCGGCGGAGTGGCCCCTCGTGCAAGGGCACGGCCCCAACGATCGCGCGACGCTGATGGTCTTTCTCAGCCGAATCCAATCTTCAGACACGAGTGCCCATGTCACCGCGTGGACGGCGCGAGTCTTGGACATGGAGTCGGGCGCGTTCCTGCGCCAGCTGTCGTGCGCCTCGAAGGGGACCATCGAGTTTCCCGCCGATCTTCCGCGTCGGCTCAGGCGCGATCTTGCCGACAGCACCGCCGGCCCGCAAACGCGAGCTGGGAGTGTCTCCTGTAAAGACTTGTGAAAAGCTCGACGCAGCCGCGATCAACTGAGGGTTCCCACGGCCGCAGTCTACCGACCTGCTGCATCATCACCGTTGGACCGCTACGACCAGCAACCCGACGCAAACACGACTGATACTCGATGCAACTTGTCTTTCTCACGGCCTGGCAGGATCCGCGGCCAGACGCGTCCGTGGATCTGGAGCAACAGGAAATGTTGCTGGCGGATGCGTTGCGAGGTGCGCTCGACTCGGCCACCATGGCCGGCACCGTGTCGGTCAAGTTCTCCCCGCGGGAACTTACCGCGTGGATCTACACGGCGGACGCCACACGGGCCTTCACCACGGTCGCTCCGATCTTGTGCGGATCGTCGTTTTGTGCGGCCGGGTACGTCCTGCTCCAGTGTTGCCCATTCGGAGCCGGGGAGAGGCAGATCAAGCTTTCCGACGTGCCAGTATCTGCGCGCCTTGGGATGAGCGACCATGGTGTGACTTGACGTGTGTGTACATTGGATGTACATTGAATCGTGCGCTGTAACGTAGCGCCAAGTCCTGGAGATTCCCATGAAGTCGAAGTCTGCGCGCCGTGCCTCATCCGTTGCCTCTCCGAAACGCCGTGGCGCGGCGGTCGCCGCGCCCGGCACGACCGCGCGCGACGTGCGGTTTACCGCGCGACTCTCGCGGAGCGAGAAGACCCTCCTTCAGCGAGCCGCCGCTGGCCGGGGGCAAACACTCAGCGCGTACGTGTTCGAGAAGGCGCGAGCCGCCGCGATGGCAGAACTTGAAGCGGCGGGAGAGATTGTGCTCGCGTCTGCTGACCAGCGGCAGTTCGTCGCACTGCTGTTGTCCCCGCCACCGCTGAACGAGCGGATGCGGCGTGCGCTGGACATGGCGAAGTCGGCAGCGGCAGCTGGATGAGCCCACCGCGAGACGTCGAAGTCGTACCGCTCGACCGCGAGTACCACCAGCGAGATGGGTTTGTATGCGGGAACGCGGTGCTGGATCGCTACCTCGCCACACAGGCCGGACAAGATCTCACGCGCGGCGTGGCCGCGGTGTTTGTCGCGGTGCGCCCCGGGGACGCTTCGGTGCTCGGCTACTATACGTTGTCGCAGGCTTCCGTGCCGCTCATGGATCTTCCGCGCGCACAACAGAAACGACTCCCGCGATACCCCGACGTGCCGGTCACGCTGCTCGGTCGCCTTGCCGTGCATCGGGAGTTGCATGGTCAAGGGGTCGGTGCGCTGTTGCTTGGCGATGCGCTTCGACGTGTCATCGATGTCGCGCGCCAAGTCGCATCAACCGGCCTTCTCGTCGACGCCATCGACGATGCCGCAGTGGCGTTCTATGCCAAGTTTGGCTTTGTGGCGTTCGTGGAGTCGCCGCACCGTCTGTTTCTTGCCATGCCCTGCGACGTCGCTAGGTAGATCCTGTGCCCAATAGCATCGTTTGCGGGCAGATGCGTGCTCATCACACCCCAAGCTCCGACCGAATCTGACCATGAATCGCGTCAAATCAACGCATTCGAGGAACAGAGCCTTGGGTTAGGCCTGGGGCTCAAAACCGACGGCTCAAGCCGGACCAAAATCGGGGTCCCACGCCCAATGAGCTCGGTGGGGCGTTCCCGCCGGGGATACGTTGGGGTGCACGAAACGCGAGTAAGACGGGCATCCGATGCGCGTGTTTCCTGTTATCAGGTGTGCTATAGCCCTGTGATTCCCGCATTTCCCGCTGCGCCCGTGTCGCGTGACATCAATGGGGTCGGAGAGATCGCGTTCGATCTCCCGGGCGGGCGTCTGGCGATCGGACGCGAACGCCTGACGCGTGATCAAGGCGTCGCCCTAGCACGAGATGGCAGAGAGGGCAGGGGGACCCTCGGCGGTGCGTTCTTGCAGGTGGACACAAGGAAGGCACGGCTATAATCCTTCGTTCGCGGTCCGAGCACGGCGAATCGGACGCTCAGCGTGCCGTAAACCACGGCCGCAGCCGCGCCGCCAACGCAGGAGGAATCCGGTGCAAATCCTGATCATACGGCACGCGAGCGCGGAAGAACGCTCGGCGTTCGCTGCGACGGGCAAGTCCGACGACCGACGTCCGCTGACCGACGAAGGACGCCGCAAGATGACCGACGCGGCCAAAGGCCTTCGTGCGCTGGTCCCCCATCT
>PMYN01000106.1 GCA_003171215.1 Gemmatimonadota bacterium
CCGGCGCCACCGATGCCGAGGCCGAGCACCAGCAATCCCATGTGCTCGACACTCGAGTACGCGAGCAGTCGCTTGATGTCGGCCTGGCCAAGCATGAACGCGGTGGCGACCGCGATCGACAGCAGTCCGAACGCGATGAGCAACGGCTGCACGAACGGCGCAAGCCCCGCGGCCAGCGAGACCTGCGTGAATCGCGCCAGCCCGAGGAACGCCGCGCCGGTCAACCCGCCGCACATCAATCCGCTGATCAGGCTGGGCGCCTCACCATACGTNNATGGTCCAACTGTGCGGCGTGCTGGAGCAGGTCGGGAAGCAGCAGCGGGCGCACGCCGGCAGCCGACGGCTGCGCGTCGGCCAGCAGGAACACCGCGAGCAGGGCAAACGCGATTCCGACCGACGACAGCATCAGGTACTTGTAGACCGCCTCGAGCGACCGTCGGTCGCGGCGATGGAACACCAGCGGCGCCACCGTGAGCGTGGTCGCCTCCATCCCCACCCACAGAATGGCCAGGTGCTGGCTCAGGCATACGAGGCTCACGGCGCTGAGAAAGAACAGCAGGCAACTCGCGAACGCACGGCCGCCGCGCGGCTTCTCCGTGCGCAGGAATCCCAGGGCGTAGGTCGCGACGGCCGCGAACAGCACGCTCTCGAGGGAGAGCACCACGAGGCCGAGCGCATCCGCGGCGAGCCACCCGTCGAACACCGACTGTTCGGGTGAGCGCCAGAGCGCTGCAACCAGAGCCAGGTGCGCGGCCGCCGCTGCGACCAGCACCCACGACCGGCGCCCGCGGTCGGTCACCGCGTACGCCGCCACAGCCGCGAGCGCGGGCAGGAGCACGATGGCGATCAGGAGCATCGGCGCACGCCCCTACGATTCCCGCAGTTCGGTCAACTGCGCCGACGAGATCGAGTCGAACTCCCGATTGATGTGGAACACCACGATCCCCATGATGAACGCTCCCACGAACACGTCGAGGAGCACGCCGATCTCGATGAGGAACGGAACACGACTCGTCTGCGTCAGCCCGAACAGGAACACACCGTTTTCGAGTATGAGATAGCCCACGACCTGCGAGATGGCCTTGGCGCGGGTGATGAGCACGACCAGGCCGATCATCACGCTCGCCAGCGCCACCGGGATCAGCAGGTCGTTGCTCTCCACCGCGGGCAGCCGCTGCGCCACGGCAAAGGCGACTCCCAGGGCAAGCACGCCGAGCAGCAGCGATCCGAGATAGCCGATCAGCGGCTCCACTTCGCGCCGCACCTTCGCCTCGCGCATGGCCCAGCGCAGCAGCCGCGGCAGAACCACGGCCTTCACTACGATCGTTCCGCCGGCGAGGAAGAACACGTGCGCCGAACCCCAGCCGCTCAGCGCGATCGGCAACAGTCCGAGAAAGAGCCCCTGCCACGCGATCGCCCGGATGCACGTGCTCAGCCGCGATACGCCGAGCACCACCAACTCGGTGAGTGCTATGAGCAGCAGGAGCAGGTCGGCCGAGGTCTGCATGTTCCGTCAGCGCAGCAGCAGGATGAGTGCGACACCGCCGAGCGCGGCGCTGCCGAAGACGTACAGCGGCACTTTCGCCATGCGCAGCCGCGCCGTGAGCGACTCGACGACGCCGACCGCGACGGCGCTCGCCAGCAGCCCGGCGGCCAATCCCGCGGCCGACGCCGGGGCGCTCCACCTGGCCCGCGGTACGACCAGGCCGAAAACCAGTGTGCTGAAGAGCGCGAACTTGAGCGCGTTCGCGTACAGGATGAAGGCCAGGTCGGGGCCTCCGTGATCGAGCACCATCACCTCGTGCACCATCGTCAGCTCGAGATGCGTCGCGGGATCGTCGACCGGAATGCGCGCGCACTCGGCGAGCATCAGGGCGAACAGCCCCAGCGCGAGCAGAGTGAGCGGCGCCGTCAGCGCGCCCGCGTGCTCGGCAAGAGGTGCGCCGAACATCCCCGTCAGCGACAGCTCGCCCGTGGCCACGGCCAGCGCCGAAAACGTCAGCAGCAGCCCGAACTCGACGATGCTCGCGAACGTCACGTCGCGGCTCGCACCCATCCCTTCGAAACTGGATCCCGTATCGAGCGCGCCGAGCACGAGTGCGAACCGCCCGAGTGCCAGCACGGATGCGAACGCCACCGCGTCGCCGCCAAACCGCAACACGGCGTTGCGGCCGTCGAGCGGCACGAGCAGCGCTGCCGCGACGGTTGTCGCGAAGACCGCCACCGGGGCGAACCGGAAGATCCAGGTGGTGGTGGTGCTGTACACGGCGCCGCGCCGCGCGAGCTTCCAGAGATCCGCGTAGAGTTGCCACGCCGGTGCGCCGCGCCTGCCCGTCAACAGGGCGCGCGTCCGGAACGCGAGGCCCGGCAGGAGCGGCGCCATCACGAGAACGAGCGCCAGTGAGAGCAGCGGAGTGTTCATGTCCCCGGTCACACCGGCCAAAGGACGACGTACGCGAGCACGAACAGCAGCGCCACCACCACGTACAGCAGATAGAAACGCAAACGGCCGTGCTGGATGGCGCGCAGGCGCAGGGCCCAATCCCGTCCCTTCGTCCAGAGCGGCGCGAGGGTTCCGTCGAGCACGGGATCACGCGAGACGGTATGCAGCAGCGTCGCGCCGCGGTACGTCTGAACTCCGGTGAGGCGGCTGAAAATGTCGAGCAGCGGCGTTGCGAACGACGACGCCGTGTACTGCATGCGTGGCGTGATCAGCTCGTATCCGCACGTCCACGTCGGTGCGCGGCGCACGACGCGGCGGCGAAGCACCAGTGCTCGCGCGCCCCAGGCGACTCCCAGCATCATCACGATGAAGGCCGCGAACAGCGACACTCGCCCGGCATCACGCACCACGTCAACGAGCGTCACAGCCGATGCGCCCGCCGGCTGCGACGCGACCTGCGCGCCGACTCGCAGCAGGGCCGGCAGCACGAGCGCCGGCAACAAGCCGAGCACCGCGCACGCCGCGGCGAGCGCCGCCGTCGGCGCCAGCAGTCCCGCGGGCGCCTCACCCACGCCGCGCGTACGATCGCTGCGCGGCGTGCCGAGGAAGACCACACCGACGACCTTCGCGAAACAGGCGAGTGCTAGTCCTCCCGAGAGCGCGAGCAGCGGAACCGCGAGCACGGCGACCCGAACCGCACCGCCCGCGATGCCCGCACCCCACAGCCCCTGGAACACGAGCCATTCGCTGACGAAGCCGTTGAGCGGAGGCACGCCGATGATCGCCGCGGCACCCACGACGAACGTCAGCGCGAGGAGCGGCATCTGTTTCGCCAGGCCGCCCATTTCCTCGAGGTTCCGCGTGCCCGTCGCGTGCGACACCGCCCCCGCGCCGAAGAAGAGCACGCTCTTGAAGAGCGCGTGGTTGAAGGTGTGCATCGCGGCCGCCGCGTATCCGAGAACGGCGAGCGCGGGATGGCCGTACGTCGAGCCGAGTGCGCCGGTGGCGATCCCCAGCAGGATGATCCCGATGTTCTCCACGCTGTGGTACGCGAGCAGCCGCTTGATGTCGTGTTGAGCGAGTGCCCAGAGCACGCCGAGCACCGCGGATGCCGCTCCCATCGCGAGGACCGTCCACCCCCACCACGCGGGCGCACCGCCGGCGAGCATCACCACGCGCAGGAGCCCGTAGATCCCGGTCTTGATGACGACGCCGGACATCATCGCCGAGACATGCGAGGGCGCGGCGGCATGCGCCGGCGGCAGCCAGAAGTGGCCCGGCACCGCGCCGGCCTTCAGTCCGAAGCCGAACGTGGCGAGCGCGAAGATGAGGCTCGTGCCGTGCGACAGGTGCGGCGTGGCGGCGGCGAGCGCCTTGAACGTCCAGTCGTTCCCCGCACCGCTCCAGATCGCGAACATCACGAACAGCGCGAGCGTGCCGGCGTGGGTGACGACCAGATAGAGCAGTCCGGCGCGTCGCACCTCCGTCCGGTCGTGCTCGGTGACGATCAACAGATACGACGTGATCGCCATGATCTCCCACGCGCCGAGGAAGGGCACCACCGCGCGTGCCATCACGACGAGCCCGAGCGCGATGATGAGCGCGACGAGCGCCGCGTGACTAAACCACACGCCAAGGTGTCCGCGCTCGCGAGCGAGATACGTCACGCCGTACGGCGTCGCGGCCGCGCTGACGACCAGGATCGCGAGCAGGAACACGGACGAGAGCGGATCGAGCCCGAACACCCAGTCGCCGCCCGGCAGGTTGACCGCAGTGCGCCACTCGAGCGTCTCACCCGTGACCAGCACCTGAACGGCCGGCAGGGCGGCCGTGAAGCCGCCGAGCCACACGCACCAGGTGAGCGCGCGCTCGCCCCACGCCGCGCGTCGACCCGCCACGGCAAGGACTCCGCCGAGCGCGATGATACCAAGGCCGCCGAACACGGGCCACATCGTCATGTCGGTCGCCGCGTCTGGTACTCTCCGGAGTGCCGCGTGCTCTCGACGATCTCCACGCGCTCGAGGATGCGCTCGGCCGGAGCACGTGCGCGCAACAGCGCGCGCACCTCCTGGTCATGCAGCACGAACGCGAGCCGGGCCAGGATGCCGAGATGATCGGAGACGGAAGACGTGATGACCATGAACAGCGCGTGCACCGGAATGCCGTCGACCGCGCCGAACGTCACGGGCTGGCGAAGCAGGGCGAGCGCCACGAACGGATGATCGACGTGCAGCAGGATGGGGTTTCGCACGTGCGGGATGGCGATGCCGTCGCCGATGCCGGTCGAGCTCAGAGCCTCACGGGCCTCGAGCACGTCGAGCAGGAACTCGCGATCCTGTTCCGGCGGCAATGGTAGGCGGGCCACGAACGACCGCAGCGCGTCCGTCTTCGTCGCACCGGGAACATCGTGATAGATGCCGCCGGCGCGGAGCAACTCGGAGACGGAGGGACTCTCGTCGCGTCCGCGCGCGGCATCCTCGAGCAGGGCACGCGAGACGGGAAGCCCCTGCTCCACCGCCCATTCCCAGAGCTCCACCGGATTGACGTACCACCGCTCGTCCCAGCGATGCGCCGGCAGGCCGCGCCCTTCCACCCACCGCTCCGTCACCGACTCACTCACGCCAAGGAAGGAAGCTGCCTCACGCATCGTCAGTCGCATGCGCTCACCGGGCGGAGTGAAGCACAGGCCGGCGCGCCGATGCCGGCCGGCGGCGCCGTTCTGCCGGCACCTCCTGAATGAGATGCTCCGCGGCCACCAGAAAATCGGCGATGTCGAAGTGCTCGTGATCGAGCATCGATTGGACCGCGCATCCCTTGATGAAGCTGACGCTCACGGCCGCCAAGCCGGCCGCGGTGACGCCGCGAAACCGCACCGGGTTGGCGGCGATCACGGCCTCGGCCACCGGCCGGAACGCCGCGCGATACCGCGCGAACTCCGTGCGCATCTTCGAGCGAATCGTCGCGTCGCGCACGCTCGCGCTCCAGTAGTCGAACGTCAGGCGCGTGCGCTGCGGCTCGCTGGAGAGCCGGTTCATCTCCTGCCGGAGGAGCGCCCGCAACTGGTCGAACGGACTGGACAGTGCGAGGATGTCGGGACCGAGATGCAGGACGGTGGTCGACTCGAGCAGCCAATCGAGCAGCGCGAGCAGCAGCCCGCGCTTCGACTTGAAGTGAAAAAGCACCAGCCCGTGACTGACACCGGCGCGCGCCGCGACCTCGCCGATGAGGGTGCCCGTCAAGCCGCGCTCCGCCGCGACGTGGTAGGCGGCGCCGAGAATCTGTTTGCGCCGCACAGCCTGCGGCACTTTCGCGCCAGGCATCGGACTTCCTCCGCGGGTGGCTTGTGAAAGTATATTGACTGATCAGTCAATGCACAATAGATTCACTGTGAGGCTGGGGACGTCGCCCGGCCGCCGTCCGCGCTATTCTCACCTGCCCTGCCGCCCCGTGCTCGTCCCAAAACTCGTTTCGACCCTGCGCGGGTACACGCGCGAACAGGCGGTGGCCGACGTCTCCGCCGGCGTCATCGTCGGCATCGTCGCCCTGCCGCTCGCCATCGCCTTCGCGATTGCGAGCGGCGTCACGCCCGATCGCGGACTGTGGACGGCGATCATCGCCGGCGGAATCGTCGCCCTGCTCGGCGGCTCGCGCGTGCAGATCGGCGGACCCACCGGCGCGTTCGTGGTCATCGTCTACGGCATCGTGCAGCGCTTCGGAGTCGACGGCCTGCTCGCGGCCACGATGATGGCCGGCGTGTTCCTCGTCATTCTCGGCGTCCTGCGGCTCGGCGCCGTCATCAAGTTCGTCCCGCAGCCCGTCGTGACGGGATTCACGAGCGGCATCGCCGTCATCATCTTCTCCACCGAGGTCAAGGACTTTCTCGGCCTGTCGATGGGCTCGGTGCCGGCGGAGTTCGTCGCCAAGTGGCGGGCGTACGGCGCCAACCTGCACAGTGCGAGCCTGACGGCTGCGCTCGTGGCCCTGTTCTCGCTCGCGATCATCGTGGTGTGGCCGCGCTTCAGTATCAGCCGCAAGATACCCGGGCCCTTCGTGGCGCTCGTCGCCGCGACCGTGCTCGTGCAGGTGCTGCACCTTCCGGTCGAGACGATCGGCAGCCGCTTCGGCGCGATCGCCGCGAGCATTCCGCACCCTCACCTCCCGAACTTCGGCGCGCTCGACCTGCGCCAGCTCGTCGCACCGGCATTTACGATCGCCATCCTTGGCTCCGTGGAGTCGCTGCTCTCCGCCGTCGTCGCCGACGGCATGATCGGCGGGCGCCATCGCTCCAACATGGAGCTGGTGGCGCAGGGCGTCGCGAACCTGGTGACGCCGCTGTTCGGCGGCATCCCTGCGACCGGCGCCATCGCGCGCACGGCCACAAACGTGAAGAGCGGAGGCCGCACGCCGGTGGCGGGTCTCGTGCACGCTTTCACGCTGCTGCTGATCACGCTGTTCTTCGGGCGCTGGGCGTCGCTCATCCCGATGGCGACGCTTGCCGCGATTCTCGTGGTCGTGTCGTATCACATGAGCGAGTGGCGCACCTTTCGCAGCGAACTCCGCGCGCCGCGCAGCGACGTCATCGTGCTGCTGGCGACGTTCCTGCTCACCGTGTTCGTCGACCTCACCGCGGCCATTGAAGTGGGGATGGTTCTGGCGGCGGGACTGTTCGTGCGCCGGATGGTCGAAGTGACGAACGTCAGCGTGATGGCCAGCGATCTCGACGACCCCGGCGATCGCTACTCCACCGACCGCAACGCCGCGCACCTGCGGGACGTCCCGGCCAGCGTCGAAATCTTCGAGATCAACGGCCCGTTCTTCTTCGGGGCCGCCGAGGCGTTCAAGGAGGCGATCGGCCAGGTGGCGGGCCGGCCGAAGGTGCTCATCATAAGGATGCGCGACGTGCCCGCCATCGACTCCACGGGCATGCACGCGCTTCGCGACGTGGTGGAGCGCTCGCGGCGCGACGGAACGCTGGTGCTGCTCTCCGACGTGCACTCGCAGCCCCTCGTCGCGATGACGCGGTCGGGTCTGCTCGACGAAGTGGGCGACGACAACGTGTTCGGGAATCTCGACGATTCGCTCGATCGCGCGCGGTCGCACCTGGGGCTTCCCCCGCACGAGCATCTCGCGGGCGCAACGCCGACGGTGGCGCGCGAGACGGGGGAGCATCCGGTTGTTCGAGGCTAGCTGACAATGGCCCAGAGCTGGGCACCCGGACGGGGCGCTTCCAGCGATACTTCTACCCCGGCAGCATCGACCTCACCACGAACCACACGTTCGCCGGCCGCTCCGCCAGCCGCCGCATATACCACTTGTACCACGAACTCCCGTAGCTGATCAGCGTCTTCACCACGCGCCCCTCGCTCCGCAGCCTCCGCTGATCCGCGTCGCGAATCCCGTAGAGCATGTGGATCTCGTACTTCCCGTCGGCCACGCCGATCTCCGACGCGCGCTTCGCGATCCGTTCGAGCATCGGGATGTCGTGCGTGCCGAAGACCGGCAGGCAATCGCCGGTGGCCGCCGCCTCGAGCATTCGCACCGAGAGGTCGAAGAAGGCGAAATCGGTGTCGCGCTTGGCCGGGAACGCGATGTGCGGCGGTTCCGCATACGCGCCCTTCACGATCCGGATGATCGGCTTGAGCGGCAGCAGCCGCTCGAGGTCTGCCGGCGTGCGCTTGAGATACGCCTGTATGCAGATGCCCGTGCTCGGATACTCCGGCTTGAGCTCCGTATACAGTTGCAGCGTGCGATCGACGTAGCTCGAGTCCTCCATGTCGATCCAGAGCAGCAATCCGGTCGACTGCGCCTTTCCGGCGAGCGCGCGCAGGTGGTCGGCGCACGCGTCACGCGAAAGATCGAGACCGAGCTGCGTGGGCTTCACCGAGATGTGCCCGGGAATCCCGCGCTCGCGAATCTGGTCGAACATGCCGAGGTAGTGATCGCGCACGGCCTCCGCCTCTTCGAGCCGCGTGAGGTTCTCACCGAGTTTGGTGAACACCGTGCCACGGCCTTCGCGTGAGAGGATGGCGCCCGCATCGAGCGCATCCTCGGGCGCCTCGCCCGGCATGAACTTCTTCACCGCCCGCCTGGCGAAGTAGCGGTTCGACGCCTGACGGGCCAGGAACTCGCTCTTGGCGGCAGCGAGCAGAATTTTTCGTCCGATGGTCATGGGTTTCTCAGGGTTTGCTTCGGCTGCGGTCTCCATGTTCCCTTCGCCACCTGCGGCACGAACGCATCGAGGCCCTTGGGCGGAAACGCGAGCGTTTTTCCCTGCTCCGCGCTCTGATATGCCGCCATCAGGATCTTCACAACCTCGAGCCCATCGTCGAACGTGAGAAGAGCCTTCTCCTCGCCGAGGAACGCACGAACGAAATGGCGATCCTCGTTGGTATAACCGTATGCGAGGTACTCCTCGGGCACCACCGGCATCACGCCCTGTTCCGCGTTCTGCTTCTCGACGAGATCCTCCCCCGCCCGTCCCGTCACCTCACGACTGAAAAATAGCTGGAGGCCGCTGTCGAGCGAGTTCCACTTCATTGAATACTCGGGCCCCAGCAATTCCGCTGAGAGGCGCAGCCCGGCGCCGACGAAACTCCAGCTCGTGGTCGCCTCGCCGATCGCGATGGTGCCGTCGGGCGTCTCGAACTCGATCATCGCGCTCGCGAAATCCTCGGACGGCGCCTTTGCGTAATCGACCTTCATGGTGCTCTTGAGCTTTTTCACGTACTCCGGCCGCGACCACTTGAGGGACGCGATGTGTCCAGTGATTCGCACGGGCTTCACGGAGCTCAGCGGATCGCCGGGTTTCGTCAGCAGGTGCCGCACGACGAGCGCCGAGTGGCAGAGCATGTCGTTCAGGACGCCGCCGCCCTGCAGCTTGCCGTTCCAGAACCAGGGCGCGTGCGGACCGCTGTGCTCTTCCGCGGCGCGCGCGAGATACGGCCGGCCGGTGGTGGCCACACCCCGCGCCCAAAGCAGCTTCTTCCCCGCCTCGATGTGCGGTGCGAAGAGCTGGTTCTCCAGGTATCCCGTCGGCACGCCGATGCTCTTCACGAGGCCGATGATCTGCTTCGCCTCGGCGACGTTGCGGCCGAGCGGCTTTTCGCAGGCGATGCCCTTCAGCGTGCCCTTGCCGCTCTTCACCGCGGCGACGATCTCCTCGACGTTCTCGATGCGCGTGTGGTTCGGGCCGCAGAGCCAGATCGCGTCGATCGCGTGATCCGCGACCATTTCGGTTATGGAGCGATGGGCCCGCGCGTCGCCCACGCCGATGTCGCGCGCGAGCTTCGCCGCCGACGCCGCGTGCTTCGCGTTGGGGCTCCACACTCCGCGAACATCGGCATCGCGCACGCCGCGCCAGCCGAGGATGTGAAAGCGCGTGTTGAAGCCGGAGCCGATGAAGCCTACGCCGAGTCGATTCGACATTGTCGAGAGTTAGAAGAGTCCGACTTTTCCCTTGACCGACGCGATCAATTTCGCCGGGTCGTAGCCAATACCCTGCTTGAACACGATCTCGACGTTCTGGAGATCGGCGATCCGCACGGCGGGGTTTCCGCCCAGCACGACGAGATCGGCCTGCTTGCCGACGGTGATCGAGCCGACCTTCGATGCGCGACCGAGGAACGTCGCGCCGTTCAGCGTGCCGACCTTGATCGCCTCGAGTGGCGTCAGTCCGCTCTCGACGAGCACCTCGAGCTCGCGCTGATCGGAATAGCCCGGGATCACGCCGCCGCCGCCGGTGGGATCGGTGCCCGCGAGCAACATGCCACCGGCCCTGAAGAACGCGACCTCGAGCGCGCGTGCCCTGGGAAAGAGTGTCGCGTTGAGCGATTGCGTGTTGGCCTGGCCGGCCGCGTACCCCTTCTCGAACTGCTCGCGCAGCTGCGGATCGAGCACGTCGAGCCCACGCGGCAACGGCTGGCCGGGTGTCCGCGTCTCGAAGACGGTGAGCGTGGAGGTGACCGCGACGTTCTTCTTCACGAGCTCGGCGATCAGCGACTTCACCGCCGCGCTGTTGGGATCCACGGAAGCGATGGACTGCTGGCCTATCGTCTGCCCCGGGCATTCATCCGGCTTCTTGTCCGTCACGAAGTCCGTCGCGACGAAGAACCCGTGTTCGAGATTGTCGATGCCAAGCTCGGCGGCTTCGCGGTAGGTGACCGAGCAGAGGTGGCCGGTCACCTTGAATCCGCGCTTGTGCGCCGCCGTGATCACGGCGGCGAGTTCCGCGCGCGTGATGTGCATGTACGTCTTGAAACTCGTCGCGCCTTCATCGGCCCAGAAGTTCACTTCGCGAGCGGCGTCGGCGGCGTCCTTCAGTTCGCGAACCTGAATGAGATTGAGGCCGGGACCCTCGAGGTACGGCGCGGTGGCGTCGATCCACGGGCCGGCGCGCGTGCCCGCGTCGATCGAGCGCTTGATCGCGATATCGCCGTACCCGTTCATGTTCCCTGCGGTCCGCATCGACGTCACACCGCCGGCGAGATACAACCGCGTGAAGCTCTCGGCGAGGTTGCCGTAGATGCCGGGGCCTGTGGGATAGAACAGGTGCTCGTGCACCTGGACCATGCCGGGGATGACGGACTTGCCGGCGAGATCCATCACGAGCGCCCCGGCGGGAATCGCGACCTTGCCGTCGTCGCCGAGGGCGGAGATGGAGCCGTCGCGGATGATCAGGGTCTGGCTCTCGCGCGGCGCGGCGCCGGTGCCGTCGATGACGCGCACGTGCGTCAGGGCCACGATGGTCGTATCGACGCTCACGAATTGGCGGGCGGCCGCCGCGAGGGTTGGGCGTTGGGCCGTCGCCTTGCTCGCGGCGAACATCGCAATCGCAACGGCGAGTAATCGGTACTTGGTCATTGGTCGTTGGTTCTTGGCCGGCCGATTACCAACGACCAATGACCAATCACGGATTACCCGTCGTTTGCTGTTCAAGTGTACCTCACCCCGAGGTGATCAAGTGCCGGCTTGGGACATCCTTTCCACTCCATCACCCAGGTATTTCCGATGTAGCCGATGTCCTTCACGCCCATCTCGCTCGAGAAGAATCCGCTCGCCGTAAAATCGCGCATGTTGTTGAAGAACTGCACCCCCGCGCGCATCTCCGGCGTGGCCTTGGCGGGCCACGCGATCTGGTCGAGCATCGCGCGGCGCTCGGCGTCCGAACAATTCGCGAAGTTCTTGTGATACGTGTCGTATGCGAGGGCGTCGAGCCAGCGAAGGCCGTCGCGGACCCACGTCTGATAGCCCGGATACTCCATGCAGATGAAGTCCATGAACTCGGGCACGCCGGCATCCGTCGCGCTCCCCGAGCGCTCGTCCTTCGGGATGATGAGGTTCACGAGGACGCGCAGCTCCTTCCACTCATCCGCGTGGAAGAACTTCGGCGCGTACGGCGCGCCGGCCGCCTGGCCCTCGAGCACGGCCATTGCATGATTCGCGGCTCGCGTGGCATCGGCTTCCGCAAACGGAATGAACGCGAGCGGCGCCACGAGCGCCGCCTTCACCACGTCGCGACGGGAGAAGCCGTTTCCGGCTTCCGGCTTCACGGCTTCCGGCTTCATAGCGCCCCCTCCTTCATCATGCGGGCGATCCCCTCGGACGTGCGCCACGCGAGCGCGAGGATCGTCCACGTCGGATTCTTATCGGCCTGTCCCACGAACGGACCGCCGTCGGCGACGAACAAGTTCTTGCACGCGTGCGCCTGGCAATTCGCGTTCAGCGCCGAACTGTTCGAATCGTCGCCCATCCGGACGCCGCCCACCTCGTGGATGATCGAGCCGCCGTTCGAGATGCCGTAGCCGCGCTCCTTTGACGGCATCGGGTTGCTGACCGTTCCGCCCATCTGCGCGATGAGCGCGCGGAAGGTCTCCTGCATGTGCTTCACCTGGTTGATCTCGTGGTCGCTCCATTCCCAGTGGAAGCGCAGCACCGGGATGCCGTAGCGATCCTTCTTCTCGGGATCGATCTCGCAGTACGATTTCTCGTTCGGGATCATCTCGCCGCGGCCGTCGAAACCGATCGACGTTCCGTAGTAGTGGCGGTAATCGGCCTTGAGCTCCTTGCCGTAGCCGCCGCCCTTCGGGTAGCGATGAATGCCTCCCATGAAGCCGCTGCTCGGCACGCCACGCCCGCCCCAGACCTCGATGTGATAGCCGCGCGGGAAGTCGAGCTTCTTGTTGTCGATCCACCACGGCATGTACACGTGGAGGCCGCCGACGCCGTCGCAGTTGTGCGCGGGCTGGTCCACGAGCTTCGGAATGAAGCCGCCGACGCTCGTGCCCGTCGTGTCGGTGATGTACTTGCCGACGACGCCGCTGGAGTTGGCGAGACCATTCGGGTGCACGGACGACTTCGAGTTCAGCAGGATTCGCGCCGACTCGCACGCGCTCGCCGCGAGCACGACGATCCTCGCCTGCACGTGGCGGTCCTGGCCGCTGTGCTTGTCGACGTAGCTCACGCCGGTCGCGAGCCCCTGCGCGTTCGTAGTCACCTCGCGCGCCATCGCGTTCGTGAGGATCGTGAGCTTGCCCGTCTTCATCGCGGGAAAGATCAGGACGTTGGGCGACGTGAAGTTCGCGTTCACCATGCAGCCGCGGTTGCACTGGCCACAGTAGTGGCACGCGGCGCGGCCGTGGAGGGGTTTCGTGAGGATCGAGAGGCGCGATGGAATGCAGGTGACACCAAGTTGGTCGGATGCATCCTTGACCAGCAGCTCGTGGCAGCGCGGTCGCGGCGGGGGAAGAAAATCGCCGTCTGGATGGTTGCGCAGTCCTTCCTTCGATCCGAACACGCCAATCAGGCGATCGACCTTGTCGTAGTAGGGCGCCATGTCGTCGTAGGAAATCGGCCAGTCGTCGCCGAGTCCGTCGCGACCTTTCGCCTTGAAATCGTCGGGGCCGAAGCGAAGCGATATGCGGCCCCAGTGATTCGTGCGGCCGCCGAGCATTCGCGCGCGCCACCAGTCGAACTTCGTTCCTTCGGCTTTCGTGTACGGCTCGCCGTCGAGCTCCCAGCCGCCGATGCACGCGTCGAATTCGCCGAACGGGCGTTCCTTCGTGCTCGCGCCGCGACGGGGCGACTGATATGGCCATTTCATCATGGCCGAATCCTTCCCGTTGTCCCACGGACCGCCGGCTTCGAGCATCACGACGTTCGCACCGGCCTTGGTGAGGACGTGCGCGGCCATGCCACCGCCCGCGCCGGAGCCCACGATGGCGACGTCGTACATCAGGCGTTTGGGAGATTGCATCGGCCTTAGAACGAGAGATTGTGAAGAAAGTTGTAGCTCGCGGTGATGCTCGCTTTGGGATCCGGCGCGGCGTCGTGCTCGACGAACACGTGTTCGATGCCGGCCTTCTTGCGTGCAGCGAATATCTTCTTCCAGTCGATCACGCCGGAGCCGACGTCGCGCATTTCCTGCGCGGGCGGCCCGCTCGCGTCCTTCGCGTGGAGCAGGCGGAAGCGGCCGGGAAACTTGTCGATCAACGCGAGCGGATCACCGCCGCCCTGCGTGACCCAGTAGACGTCCATCTCGAAGTCGACGAAAGCGGGGTCGGTCTCCGAGAGCAGCACCTCGAGCGGGATCGCGCCTTCGACGGCCTTGAACTCGACGTTGTGATTGTGATAGCCGTAGCGGAGGCCGGCGTCTTTCGCGCGCTTACCGACGGCGTTGAAGCGCTGGGCGAGTTCCTTCAGCGACGCGACGCTCTGGAAGAATCGCTCGGGCACCGATGCCACGACCACCCATTTGTGCCCCATCGTCTTCGCCGCGGCGGCGGTCGCGTCGAATCCGGCCTCCACGTTATCGAGCCTGACGTGACAGGACGGCGACGCGAGCTTGAGCCGGTCGAGCGTCGCGCGCAGTGCCGCAGGCTCGCGATTGAAGTAGCCGGCGAACTCCACTTCGCGATACCCGATTCCGGCGACCGTCGCGAGCGTGGCCTCGACGTCCTTCGCCATCAGCGCACGAACGGTGTAGAGCTGGAGGCCGACGGCGTCGAGTTTCGCAGTCCGTGTCCCGGCGAGCAGGTCGCGCGGCAGCGCAGCGGCGGCGGTGGCCACGCCGAGCGTCTGCAGGAAGGAGCGGCGGGATGTCATTCCAGAGAGTTTCGCGCTGTGAACAGCGGGGCGCAATGGTGGGCGGCGAGGGAGAGCGGCTCCAGCGGGGAGAGCGGAGATGAATGCGGGAGAAGATGCGAGTGGGGAGATTCGGCCCGATGNNGAGTGCGGAAGAGGAATCCGGAAACCTGGAGAAGGGGCGAGTGGCGAGGCACGCTGCAACCGACAGCCACTCCCCACTCATGTCTTATCCCGGCCCCCGCATTCCTTTTCCGCACTCTGCATCGGGCCGANNGCCGAATCTCCCCACTCCCGTCTTCTCCCGCAGCCCGCAGTCATCTCGCCACTCCCATCTCCCTCTCGCCTATTTCGCGGGCGCCATGCTCCACGGTGGCACCACTCCGTTCATGCGCGCATATGCGATCGACTGGCCAAGATGTTCGCCCGCATGCTCTGCAATCGCCAGCAAAAGGGCGCGCTTCGTGATCTTCGAGCCGAAGAAATCCACCATCACGTCGCCGTCTTCTTGGGGCGTGGCGGCAGCCGCGTTCCGGACGGCGGCGAATCCCGCCTTCATCGTCGAGATGACCTTCTCCTTGCCGTCCGG
>PMYN01000060.1:0-32958 GCA_003171215.1 Gemmatimonadota bacterium
GCCATCCAGAACTTCGGTGCGATGGACGTGCTCTGCACCGACAAGACGGGCACGCTCACGCAGGACAAGATCGTGCTCGAGAAGCACCTCAACGTGGTGGGCGAGGAGGACGACGAGGTCCTGAATCTCGCGTACCTGAACAGCGTCTACCAAACGGGCCTGAAGAACCTCCTCGACGTCGCGATCCTCGAGCGGGCGGACCTGCACGCCACGCTCGGCATCGACACCGTGTACCGGAAGGTCGACGAGATCCCGTTCGACTTCGTCCGCCGGCGCATGTCGGTGGTGGTGGAACGCGGCAAGGAGGTGCACGAGCTGATCTGCAAGGGCGCGGTCGAGGAGATTCTCGCCGTGTCCACTTCGGTGCGCGATGAGGATCGCGTTATCCCCCTCGACGCCGAGACGCGTGAGACGGCGCTCGAGGTCGTGCAGGAACTGAACGAAGACGGCCTGCGCGTGGTGGCCGTGGCCTATCGCGAGTTCACGCCGAGGAGCGGGGCGTTCACCGTCGCCGACGAGAGCGATCTCGTGCTCGCGGGATTCATGGCGTTCCTCGACCCGCCGAAGGAGACCGCCGCGCCGGCCCTTCGCGCGCTGAAGGGACACGGCGTGACGGTCAAGATCCTCACCGGTGACAATGCGACGGTCACGCGCAAGGTTTGCCGCGACGTGGGACTCCACGTCGGCGACATCGTCGGCGGGCACGAACTCGAGGCGCTCACGGACGCGGAGCTGTCCGACCTCGCCGAGCGCACGACGGTGTTCGCGAAGCTCACGCCGCTCCAGAAGACGCGCGTCGTGCAGGCGCTCCGCGCGCGCGGCCACACCGTCGGCTTCCTCGGCGACGGCATCAACGACGCGGGGGCGCTGCGCGAGGCCGACGTCGGCATCTCCGTGGACTCGGCCGTCGACATCGCGAAGGAATCCGCAGACATCATCCTCCTCGAGAAGAGCCTGATGGTGCTCGAAGAAGGCGTCCTCGAGGGGCGCAAGATCTTCGGCAACATCATCAAGTACATCAAGATGACGGCGAGCTCGAACTTCGGGAACGTGTTGAGCGTGCTCGTGGCGAGCGCGTTCCTGCCGTTCCTTCCGATGCTGCCGATCCAGCTGCTCGTCCTGAACCTGCTCTACGACATCTCCCAGACGTCCATTCCGTTCGACGACATGGACGCGGACTATCTGCTCGTGCCGCGAAAGTGGAGCGCGGACGACATCGGACGGTTCATGATCATGATCGGCCCCACGAGTTCGGTGTTCGACATGGTGACCTTCGCCGTGATGTGGTGGGTATTCAAGGCCAACGCGCCCGAGCACCAGGCGCTTTTCCAGAGCGGCTGGTTCATCGAGAGTCTCCTGTCGCAGACGCTCGTGGTGCACATGATCCGCACCGCGAAGATCCCGTTCATTCAGAGCCGCGCGACATGGCCGGTGCTGGCGCTCACGGCGACGATCATGATCATCGGGATGATCCTGCCTTTCGCTCCGCTCGGCGGGCACCTGGGTCTCGAGGCGCTCAGCGGCGGATACTTCGTGTGGCTCGCGTTGATCCTCGGCAGCTACATCGCGCTGATGCAGGTGGCGAAGACGTGGTATATCAGGCGATTCCGAACGTGGCTGTGAACGGACGGCAGAGAGCAGACGGCGGACGGCAGAGGCGATGCACGAATGTGGGGCGTGCGTTCCTGCTGGTCGCGACGTGCGTCGGGACGATTTGCGCGCAAGGAACGGATAGCGCGCGCACGACGAGCGATTCCGGTTCCGCGCGCTGGCGTCCGATGCTGCTCGGCACGCAGATGGATTTCATCCACCAGCGGCTGCTGCCGTTCCACGCGACGTACGGTGGCGACAACAGCCTGCAGAGCGGCGGCGACGCGAAGACGAGCGAGGCGTACGGCCTTTACACCGGGCTGCAGGTCGTACGCGGGCTCGAGGGGTATCTCGATGTCGAGATGGTGCGCGGCAGGGGAATCAGCGGCACGGTGGGGCTCGCCGGCATCACGAACGGTGACGTGATCCGGCAGGGCTCCGCCGACCTCGGCGATGGCCCGTACATCGCCCGCATGTTTCTTCGATACACGCTCGGCTTCGGGTCCGCGCTCGACACGCTGGCCAGGGCAATGGACCAGCTCCCGCAGGTCTCGAGAGCGGCGCGACTCGAGATCACGGCTGGAAAGTTCGCGCTGAGCGACCTGTTCGACGTGAACCGCTACGCCAACTCGGCGCGGCAGCAGTTCATGAACTGGGGCCTCTTCCAGAACACCGCGTGGGACTACGCGGCCGACACGCGCGGGTACTCGAACGGCGTGGCCGTCAATTGGATCCACCCGCTCTGGTCGGTGCGCGCGGCGGCCATGCAGATGCCGCTCAAGGCGAACGGGAATGTGTTCGACAGCGACCTGGGCCGAGCGCACGGCCTGAACGCCGAGTTCGAGGGACACATCGCCGCGACCGGCACGGTGGTCAGGCTGCTCGCGTACGAGAACGAAGCGCGCATGGGCCTCTACTCCGAGGCGCTCGCCAACATCGGCTCTTTCATCCATCCCGACGTCGCGCTCGACGACACCCCAGGCCGCTTCAAGTACGGGTGGGGCATCAACGTCGAGCAGCCGCTCGCCGACGGCGGCGAGACGGGCGCGTTTTTCCGGTATGGCTGGGGCGATGGAGCCGCCGAGAGTTTCGTGTTCACCGAATCGGACCGACACCTGAGCGGCGGAGTTCAGGTGAGCGGCGCGCACTGGGGGCGCCCCGACGACCGGCTCGGGATCGCGACCGTGATCGACGGGATCGTGAGGGTCCACCAACAGTATCTCGGCGCGGGCGGCGACGGCTTCCTTCTCGGCGACGGCGGGCTCAAATACGGCGAAGAACAGATCGTCGAGGCCTACTACCGCATCCAGTGCGGAAGGTATGTCGAAGTCAGTCCCGACTATCAGTACATCAGGAATCCAGGCTACAACCGCGACCGCGGCCCTGCGTCGGTGTTGAGTCTTCGTCTGAACGTGCGCTACTGACTCAGCCCGTCCCTCCTACCTCGGCTCCCTGGCGCTCCGTCGCGGCCGCGAACAGATAGTCCCAATTCATCCGCGCGATGGTATCGATCGAGATTCCCTTCGGGCACGCCTCCTGGCACTCGCCGAACAGCGTGCACGAGCCGAACGTCTCGATGTCCATTTGATGCACCATCGCCAGCGCGCGCCGCATCCGCTCGGGCTGTCCCTGCGGCAAGTCTCCGAGATGCGTGATCTTCGCCGCGGTGAACAGGCTCGCCGACGCGTTCGGGCACGCCGCGACGCACGCGCCGCAGCCGATGCACGCCGCGGCGTCCATCGCCTCGTCGGCTGCCTGCTTCGCAATGGGGATCGCGTTGCCGTCCTGCGCGCTTCCCGTAGGTGCCGAGACGAAGCCACCCGCCTGGATGATGCGGTCGAATGCGCCGCGATCCACGACCAAGTCCTTGATGACCGGGAACGCCTTCGCGCGCCACGGCTCGATCCAGATCTCGTCGCCGTCCTTGAAGCTCCGCATGTGCAACTGGCACGCGGTCGTGAGCTTCATCGGCCCGTGCGCCGCACCGTTGATCATCATGCCGCACGATCCGCAGATCCCTTCACGACAGTCATGGTCAAATGCGATTGGCACCTCACCCCTCACGATGAGCCGCTCGTTGACGACGTCGAGCATCTCAAGGAACGACATCTCCGGCGAGATATCATTCGCCTCGTAATCGACGAGACTCCCGGCCGCGCTCGGGCCCGCCTGGCGCCATACGTGGAGGACGACCTTCACTTGTAGCTCCGCGTCGAGAGGTGGATGTTCTCGAACTCGAGCGGCTCCTTGTTGAGCACCGGCGCCCTGCCGTCGCCCGCGTACTCCCAGGCGGCGACGTACGCGAAGTTCGCGTCGTCGCGCTTCGCCTCGCCGTCCGCGGTCTGGTGCTCCTCGCGGAAATGCCCGCCGCAGCTCTCCTCGCGATGCAGCGCGTCGGTGCACACCAGCTCGGCGAACTCGAGGAAATCCGCGACCCGCCCGGCCTTCTCGAGCGACTGGTTCAGCTCGGCTCCCGTGCCCGGGATCGCGATGTCGCGCCAGAACTCCTCGCGCAGTTTCGGAATCGCCTCGAGGGCCTGCCGCAGTCCCGCGGCGTTGCGCGCCATGCCGCACTTCTCCCACATGATGTGCCCGAGCTCCTTGTGGAACGAATCCGCCGACCGCTTGCCGCCGACAGCGAGCAGCCGTGCGGTACGGGCCTGCACGCCGTCGAGCGCCTCGCGAAACGCGGGGTGATCGGCGGTCAGCGTGTCGGGCTTCGCCGTGGCGAGGTAGTCGCCGATCGTCGCCGGGAGGACGAAGTACCCGTCGGCGAGCCCCTGCATCAGCGCGCTCGCGCCGAGCCGGTTGGCGCCGTGGTCGGAGAAGTTCGCCTCGCCCACCACGTGCAGCCCGGGAATCGTGCTCATTAGGTTGTAGTCCACCCAAAGCCCGCCCATGGCGTAGTGCGCCGCGGGGTATATCCGCATGGGCTGCTTGTACGGGTCTTCATCGGTGATGCGCTGGTACATCTCGAACAGGTTGCCGTACCGCTCGCGAATGGTCTGTTCGCCCAGCCGAGCGATTGGATCGGCAAAATCGAGGTACACGCCGCGCCCGCCAGGCCCCACGCCGCGCCCCTCGTCGCACACTTCCTTCGCCGCGCGGCTCGCGATGTCGCGGGGCGAGAGGTTCCCGAAGCTCGGGTACTTCCGCTCGAGGTAGTAGTCGCGGTCCTGCTCGGCGATCTCGCCCGGCTTCTTCCCGCAGTCCTCCTTCTTCTTCGGGACCCACACCCGCCCGTCGTTGCGCAGCGACTCGGACATCAGCGTGAGCTTCGACTGATGCTCCCCGGCGACCGGAATGCACGTCGGATGGATCTGCGTGAAGCACGGATTCCCGAACGCCGCCCCCTTCTTGTACGCGCGGTACGTCGCGGTGACGTTGCACCCCTTCGCGTTGGTCGAGAGGTAGAACACGTTGGCGTAGCCGCCCGTGCCGAGCACGACCGAGTCAGCCACGTGCGCGGCCACTTCACCGGTGACGAGGTCGCGCGTGATGATGCCACGCGCCCTCCCGTCGACGATCACGACGTCGAGCATCTCGTGCCGTTCGTACATCGTCACGCTGCCGCGGACGATCTCCTTCTCGAGAGCCTGGTAGGCGCCGAGCAGCAGCTGCTGGCCCGTCTGTCCGCGGGCGTAGAACGAGCGCGAGACCTGCGCGCCGCCGAACGAGCGGGTGGCGAGCAGCCCACCGTACTCCCTCGCGAACGGCACGCCTTGCGCGACGCACTGGTCGATGATGTTGACGCTGACCTGCGCGAGCCGATACACGTTCGCCTCGCGCGCGCGGAAATCGCCGCCCTTCACCGTGTCGTAGAAGAGCCGCCAGACGCTGTCGCCGTCGTTCTGGTAGTTCTTTGCGGCGTTGATGCCGCCTTGCGCGGCGATCGAATGCGCTCGGCGCGGCGAATCCTGGAAGCAGAAACAGCTGACGCGGTAGCCGAGCTCCGAGAGCGACGCCGACGCGCTGGCGCCCGCGAGACCGGAGCCGACCACGATCACGTGGTATTTCCGCTTGTTCGCGGGGTTCACCAGCTTCATCTCGAAGCGGTGCTTGTCCCATTTCTCGGCGAGCGGGCCGGCCGGGATGCGGGCGTCCAGTTTGATGGTCATGGCCGGCGGCTCAGCGGATGAAGCCGAGCATGACGCTCAGCGGAAGAAGACTGAATCCCGCGGGGACGATCACCGCGATCGCGAGCGCGAGGCGACGGTGCAGCGGGTCGTTCGACGGACGCGCGATGCCCAGCGTGCGGAACGCCGCCCATGCGCCGTGGTAGAGGTGCAGGGCGAGAAATGCCATCGCACCCAAATAGAAGAGCGCGACCCACATCGTCTGGAACCCGATCACCACGTTGCCGTACGCCTCGCCCCGAACGAACGCGGGGTGCAGCGTTCCGGTCGTGAAATGCAGCAGATGATACGGAATGAACAGCAACAGGTAGACCCCGCCCCATCGCATGGTGCGCGCCGCGTATGTGGAGACCTGCGGCTCGCGCCGCACGTAGTCGGCCGGACGCGCCGCGCGATTCTGCATGGTGAGCTGGTACGCCGCGATGACGTGAAGGACCACCGAGGCGAGCAGGGTCACGCGCAGCAGCCAGGTGAGCTCGATCACGTCCACCTGCAACAGGTGCGAGTACGCGTTGAAACGCGCGGGGCCGGAGAAGAACTGCAGGTTGCCGGCCATGTGGCCAATGACGAACGCGACGAGGATCAGCCCTGTCGCGCCCATCACGATCTTCTTGCCGACGCTGGAGTCCCAGAATCGCCGCAATCCGCTCCGTTCCATCAGAACTTGATGACGCTCATGGGCTCGCGCACCGCCTCTGCGCTCTTGGCGAGGGCGGCGGTTTCATCGGCAGTAAGAGTCACTTCAATGATTTTCTCCATTCCCCGTCGGCCGAGCTTCACCGGCACGCCGAGGAAGAGCCCCTTCATGCCGTATTCGCCGTCGAGCCACGCGGAGCACGGCAGGATGCGCTTCTGGTCGAGGACGATCGCCTCGACGATCTGCACGGCGCCAGACGACGGCGCGTAGTACGCGGAGCCGGTCTTGAGGTACTTCACGATCTCGGCGCCGCCGTTGCGGGCGCGATCGACGATCGCGTCGAGCTTCCCCTTGTCGAGGAACTGCGTGATCGGGATGCCGCTGACGGTCGTGTAGCTGATCAGCGGAACCATGGTGTCGCCGTGTCCGCCGAGCACCATCGCCTGGATGTCGCGCACGGAGACGTCGAGCGCCTCGGCGAGGAACGAGCGGTAGCGCGCGGTGTCGAGCACTCCAGCCATGCCGATCACGCGCTCGCGCGGGAAGCCGCTCGCCTTCATCGCGACGTAGCACATCACGTCGAGCGGGTTCGAGACCACGATGATGATCGCATTGGGTGAAGTCTTCGCGACGTTCTCCGCGACGGACTTCACGATGCCGGCGTTGGTGTTGAGCAGGTCGTCGCGGCTCATCCCCGGCTTGCGGGCGATGCCGGCCGTGATGACGACGATATCGGAGCCCGCCGATTCGTCGTAGCCGTTGGAGCCGATCACGCGTGAGTCGAACAGCTCGATCGGTGCCGACTCCCATTGGTCGAGCGCCTTCCCCTGCGGAATTCCCTCGGCGACGTCGACCATCACGACCGTGCGGGCGAGTTCCTTCTCCGCGATGCGCTGCGCGGCCGTGGCACCGACGTTCCCGGCGCCGACAACGGTGATCTTATTCAGCATGAGAGTTCGTTCGAGTGTGTGGGTGGGCGTTCACTCGAAGAAAGCTAATCAGGGAGGTTCGCGTCACCAACTGAGCTGATTGCGCGGATTGGATCGGATACGGCAACGGCAACAGCCACTGCTTTGCCACGGATTGCGTGGTGAAGCTGTTGCCGTTTCTGTCGTCTATCCCCCGACCTGCGAGAGTGCCCGCAGGCCGCCGACCTGCATCTGGAGCAGGTTGTGCTCCTTCGGCTTGTCAGCAAGAGCCTGACGGAAGATCGGCTCGAGCGCCGCGCCGGCGCGGAGCGGGTCGCGAAGGTTGACTTCGTGATCGCCGTAGAGGCAGGTGCGCAGGCGGCCGTCCGCGGTGAGGCGAACGCGGTTGCACGACCCGCAATACGTGTGCGTCATCGGCGTGATCACGCCGATCGTGCCGGGAGCACCGGCAAACCGGTGATACGCCGCGGGACCGTTGCCGCGCGCGGGCCCGCTCGACGGCTCGAGCACACCGTGCACGCCGGCGCGCCGCAGCACCTCGTCGCTGGGCACCACGTGCTCCCACGTGAGATTCGCCATCTCGCCCACCGGCATGAGCTCGATGAACCGCACGTGCCACGGATGTTCGAGCGTGAGGCGGGCGAAATCGGCGATCTCGTCGTCGTTGATGCCGCGCATGACGACGACGTTGAGCTTGATGGGGTCGAGGCCCGCGGCTTCGGCCGACTGCGCCGAGACGACCGGATCGAATGCGAACTTCCGGCGCGCGATCGACGCGATGCGATCGGCGCGAAGCGAGTCCGCGCTGATGTTGACGCGATCGAGACCGGCCGCGCGCAGCGGCGCGGCGAGCTCGGGAAGCTTCACGCCGTTTGTCGAGAGCGCGATGTCCTCGATCCCCGAGACGGCCTTCAGCATGCCGACGAGCGCGACCAGGTCGGGACGGATCGTCGGCTCGCCGCCAGTGAGGCGCAGACGCCGCAGCCCGAGCGGCGCAAGCTGGCGGACCACTTCGGTGATCTCCTCGTACGTGAGGATCTCCGTCTTCGGCAGCCATGCGAGCCCGTCGAGCGGCATGCAATAGACGCAGCGGAAATTGCAGCGGTCGGTGACCGAGATGCGGAGGTATTCGATCGACCGCCCGAACTGGTCCTTCAGCGTGATCGCCGTCATCGCGCGGTTCCGCGGGCGGGCGACGATGCGGTGAGCGCCGACGGCGCGATAGACGACGACGGATCCACCCACTCGCGCGTGCCGTCGGTGTAGTGCTCGCGCTTCCAGATCGGCACGCGCCGCTTGAGTTCCTCGATCACGAATCGCGTCGCGTCGAGGGCGTCACGACGGTGCGGATGCGACGCCGCGATGGCGACGCTCACGTCGCCGAGGGCGAGCGTGCCGACGCGATGCTCGACCACCATCGTCACGCCGCCGAACTGCTCCGCCGCTTCGCTCACGATCCTCTCCAGTTCTCGCGACGCCATCGCGTCGTAGGCCGTGTACTCCATTCCGGCGACCGCACGGCCGTCATTGACATCACGCACGGTGCCGAGGAAGAGCGATGTCGCGCCGTTGGCATCGGACGCGACCTCGGCGATGAGGGCCGTGGCGTCGATCGCGCGGGTGACTATCGCGGTGCGCGTCATCCGCCGGCCACGGGCGGAATGAGCGCGACCTCGTCGCCGGCCCGGACGATGTCACCGGGATTCGCGTACACCTGGTTCAGCGCGATCAGCGGCGCCGGAGGCAGGGCGTGTCCCATGGCCATCTCCTTCACCTTTGCGAGAAGTTCCGTCACGGTCGCTCCCTCGCGCAGCGTGACGGCAACGCTTGGCGCACCAAAGGCGTCGGCGTAGGACGCGAAGAGAAGGACCTGGACTTCCATGCGAGTAAAATACATCGCGCGCCCGCCGAACGGTCTCGTCGCAGCGGGCCGGCGGCTGTCAACTGACAGCCATCCGCTGAGAGCGATCAGCCAACATCTCTCAACTGCAGTGTCTGTATCTGGTTATGCGTCTGTGAGTTCGGAGATGTCGATGTCGGCAACCATCGCGCGCAGTTCCTTGGATGGCTTGAACACCGGCACCGGCCGCGCGGACACCTCGACGGGCGCGCCTGTGCGCGGATTGCGGGCCATGCGAGTCTTGCGCTGCCGAATCTTGAAGGTGCCGAACCCGCGAACCTCGATGTTCTTCTGATCTTTTAGCGCGTCTTTGATGGCGTCCAGAAAGGAGTCTACGACACGCGCGCAGTCCTTTTTGGAGATCATCGGCCCCGAAGTCTGCGAGATCGCCTCGGTGACTTGCTCGACCAGATCGGCTTTGGTCATTTACATCCCTCTGCGGAAGACACTCGGCAACGGCCGTAAGTGCATCCAGTCTAGGATGTTATCTACCGTGGTGTCAAGCGGTTGGACGGTCAGGCATCCTCTCGGGAGGGGCCTGCGGAGGCCCTTGGGAGGGGCCCGGACGCTCTAGGAACGAGCCTCGACGGCCTTCATGAACTCGTCGAAGAGGGCGCGGGCGTCGTGTGGCCCCGGCGCGGCCTCCGGATGGAACTGTACTGCAAAGACTGGCAAGCGTTTATGGCGAAGTCCCTCGATCGAACCATCGTTCAGGTTCACGTGGGTGACCTCGAGTTCGGGTGCGCCCGGGATCGCGTCTGCGGCTCCCTTCACCGCGAAGCCGTGATTCTGCGACGTGATGAGCACCTTGCCGGTCTCGAGGTCCTTGACCGGATGGTTTCCACCGCGGTGGCCGTACGGGAGCTTGAAGGTCGTGGCGCCGTAGGCGAGGCCGACGAGCTGATTCCCGAGGCAGATGCCGAAGACGGGCACCTTCTGGTCCGCGATGGCTCGAATATTCGGCATCGCGTACGTGACGGCTTCCGGATCGCCGGGGCCGTTCGAGAGAAATACGCCGTCGGGCTCGAGCGCGAGCACTTCACTGGCCGTCGCGGTCGAGGGAACGACGGTGATCCGGCAGTCGCGATCCTCGAAGAGCCGAAGAATGTTGTGCTTGATGCCGTAGTCGTATGCGACGATGTGCGTGGCCGCGCCCGCGTTGCCCCAGGAATACGCCTTGCTCGTGCTGACCACGGAGGCGAGGTCGAGGCCCGACATCGACGGGCACGCTTCGAGCGCCGCCCTCGCTGCGGCGTCGGGCGCCTCGCCTGGTCCGATCACGCCGCGCAGGACGCCTATGGTCCTCAAGTGACGCGTGAGGCGACGCGTGTCAACATCGTACAGGATTGGAATATCGGCTTTCGCCATGTATCCCGCGAGACCACCGCCGGCGCGCCAGTTCGAGAACGTCGTCGAGAGTTCTCGAACCACCACGCCGCTCACCTGCGCGCGCGTCGATTCGGGGTCTTCTGCATTGACGCCATAGTTGCCGATCATCGGAGACGTCATGACGACGATCTGGCCGCGATAGGAGGGGTCGGTGAACACCTCCTGATAACCGCTCATGTTCGTCGTGAACACGACCTCCGCGACCGCCGGCGCGTTGCTCACGGCGTGGATGTGACCGTGAAAAAGGGTTCCATCCTCGAGGAGGAGGAACCCTTTTGAAGCTCTGAGAGCGCTCACGCTCGGCTCACGTTGTGCTTACGCCGGGATCAGGGCTTCTTGGCAGGAGCCGGGGCCTTCGAACCGGAGTCCGGCTTCTTGGTGCCGGTCGGCAACGCCGTGCCCGGCACCGACGGAGCAGGTGCCGCAGCGCCGGGGAGGGCCGGAGTCGTGGTGCTCGGCAGCTGCTGCTGCGGACGCGGCTGGGCCGGCGCGGTCTTCGTCGGTGCGAACGACTTGTCGAGGATCGACGTCGGCACGCGGCCGTGGCTGGCGCTGATCTCGAGAATGAACGCGAGGCCGATGAAGATGCCGCCGCACCACCAACTGGCCTTCGTCAGGAGGTTACCGGCCTGACGGGTGCCGAAGAGGGCGTCGCTCGAGGAAGAAGCGCCGCCGAACGCCGCTGCCATGCCGCCGCCCTTTCCGCTCTGGAGCAGGATGGCGATGACCAGGACCAGCGCGTCGATGATGAGCAGCGTGAGCAGGAACTTATAGAGCATATGGCGTTCTGAACCCTGTGCGCTGGAGAAAGGTAAGCCTTGAAGAATAGCTGAGTTACCGGCTCTCATCAAGGTGTCGGGGGAGATTGGGAGTGCGAGTTATGAGCAGTTCGGAGAGTGAGTTCGAGTCGGAGTGATGCGGGTGAGTGGGAGTAGTGGGAGTCAGAGTGGGAGTAGTGGGAGTCAGAGTGGGAGGAGTGGGAGTCAGAGTGGGAGGAGTGGGAGACGGAGTGGGAGGGGGATGCGGCGTGCGAATGCGCTCGGCCGGAAAGAATGGGTGACGGTTTTCGGCGCGGCGGGTGCGAGGATGGGCTCATGCCGATCATACACGACGAGGAGTTTCGGACTTGGGAGTCCACGGTGAGAGAGGGTCAGCGCGGGGACCCTGTGTGGCGTTTCCACGCCTACAGAGTCGCGCTGTTCATGCTCGACCGGGTTGGTCGTGATGCAGTCGTCCTGAAACGACAGCGTGCACTGCCGTTTCAGACGGATCAACTGCTGCGCGCTGTCGCATCCATTGGCGCGAACATCGCGGAAGGTCTGGGCCGACAGTCGGCGGCGGAGCGTTCGCGGTTCTTCGGAATCGCACTTGGCTCGCTTCGCGAATCCGAGACTTGGTATCAAGCAGTCGCAGCCGATCTCCCCGTCACGGTCGTCGACCAGCGATTCGAACAGCTGACGGAACTTCGCAAGCTCCTCATCGGCGCCCAGAAATGGCTCGAATCCAAACCGAGACCCACGCGCCTGATGTAACCGAGTCTCCGTCTCGAACGCCCACTCCCAGTACTCCCACTCCCACTAATCCCACTCCCACTGCTCCCACTCCCACTGCTCCCACTCACCCTCATCCCTCCGACTTCAACTCCCTCTCCGTTCTGCCCTCAAGCCCGTACGATCGTCGCCCACCCCTCGGCGTCGAGGCTCGCGCCGCCCACGAGCAGACCGTCGACGTCCGGAGCGGCGAGGAGCACCGTGGCATTGCCGCTGTTGACGCTGCCGCCGTAGAGAATCGGCACCGCTTCCTCGCGCTCGCCGGTGAGTGTGCGAAGCGCCGAGCGAATGACCGCGTGCACCGTGCTCGCGTCCGCGGGTGACGCGGTCTTCCCCGTTCCGATCGCCCACACCGGCTCGTACGCGACGAGCGACGACGAAATCTGGTGCGGGTCGATGTGCGCCAGCGCGGCGCGCAGCTGCCGGAGCACGACGGATCCCGTCTCGCCGGCGTCGCGCTGCGCGAGCGTTTCGCCCACGCAGACGAGCGGCGTGAGTCCCGCTCGAACGGCCGCGGCGGTCTTCTTGCCGGTCTCCTCGTCCGTCTCGCCGAACAGGTGCCGCCGCTCGGAGTGACCGACGAGTACGTAGCGCGCGCCGGCGGCGCGCGCGATGGGCGCGGAGTTCTCGCCCGTGAACGCGCCCTTGTCTTCCCAGTGAATGTTCTGCACGCCCAGCTGGATGTCGGGCCGGTCCTTCAGCGCGTCCGTCACCGCGTGCAGCGTGAGCGCCGGAGGAAAGATCAGGACCGTGCGATCCTGCTGTCGCGGGAAGTACGCGAGGAACTGCAGCACGAACGCCCTCGCGTCGGCGGGCGCGTGATTCATCTTCCAGTTCGCCGCGAACACGGGATGCTTCACGTGCCGGTCCTCTCGTCGAGCGCGGCGACCCCGGGCAGCACCTTTCCCTCGAGAAACTCGAGCGAGGCTCCGCCTCCCGTGGAGACGTGGCTCATCTTCGCGGCGAGTCCCATCTGCTCCACCGCCGCGGCGGAGTCGCCGCCCCCGACGATCGTCGTGGCGCCCAGGGCAGTCGCTTCGGCCATCGCGTTCCCGACGGCGTTCGTCCCCATGTTGAACGGCGGAGTCTCGAACACGCCCATCGGACCGTTCCAGACGATTGTCTTGGCGGCGAGGATCGCCCGCGTGTACGACCGCTCGGTGTCGGGACCGATGTCGAGCATCGCCTCGGTCGCGGGGATTTCGTCGCGCCTCACGGCATGGGCCCTGGCGCCGGCCTCGATGCCGGGCGCCACTGTCGCATCGTGCGGGAGCGTCAGGCGGAAGGCGGCGCGCTCGATCAGCGACGCCGCCATGTCGACGCGATCGGGCTCGACGAGCGAGGTGCCCGTCTCCAATCCCATCGCCTTGAAGAACGTGCATGCCATCGCGCCTCCGATGAGAATGCCGTCCACCTTCGGTATCATCGCCTCGATGACGTCGATCTTGCCGGAAATCTTCGAGCCGCCGAGTATCGCGATGAACGGGCGCTTCGGCTTTTCGATCGCGGCGCCGAGCCAGGTGAGCTCGGCGTCCATCAGGAGGCCGGCGACGGCAGGATGCAGGAACGCGGCGACGCCGGCCGTGGAGGCGTGCGCGCGATGCGCGGTGCCGAACGCGTCGTTCACGTAGAAGTCGCCGAGGCGCGCGAACGATTTCGAGAGCGCGGGGTCGTTCTTCTCCTCGCCGGGAAGGAAGCGCGTATTCTCGAGGAGCAACACGTCGCCGTCGGCGAGCGCTTTCGTCGCGGCCAGCGCGGCATCGGTGTCCGTCTCGGGGCAGAACGCCACCGGCTTGCCGAGCAGTTCGGCGAGGCGCGCCGCGACCGGCGCGAGCGAGTACTTCGCCTCGGGCTTCGCCTTCGGACGGCCGAGATGGGAGAGGAGCACGACGCGCGCTCCGCCCCCGATGAGCGAGCGCAGCGTGGGAATCACGGCGCGGATGCGCGTGTCGTCCGTGATGCGCGTGCCATCGAGCGGCACGTTGAAGTCCACGCGCACCAGCGCGCGTCTTCCCTTGACCTCAGCCGGAGCGAGATCGCGGATGGTGCGCTTGTTCATGACGTCGGCCCGTGCGCCCTCAGAGCCGCGCGCCGATGTACGTGAGGAGATCCACGCACCGGCACGAGTAGCCCCATTCGTTGTCGTACCACCCGGACACCTTCACGAGGGTGCCGTCGATGACGTTGGTGCATTTCGCGTCGAGGATCACCGAGGCGGGGTTGCCGATGTAATCGCTCGAGACGAGTTCGATCTCGGTGTACTGCAGGATTCCCTTCAGCGGTCCCTCGGCGGCCGCGCGGAACGCCGCATTCACTTCGGCGATGGTGGTGCCCTTCTCGACCTCGACCGTGAGCTCGGTGAGTGAGACGTCGGGAGTCGGCACGCGGATCGCGATGCCGTCGATCTTCCCCTTCACCTCCGGGATCACGAGCGACGTCGCCTTCGCCGCGCCCGTAGTGGTGGGGATGATCGAGAGCGCCGCCGCGCGTGCGCGCCGCAGGTCCTTGTGCGGATAGTCGAGGATGGGCTGGTCGTTGGTGTACGAGTGGATCGTGACCATCGACGCGTGCCGGAACCCGAACTGGTCGCGAATGACCTTCACCATCGGTGCGAGGCAGTTCGTCGTGCACGATGCGTTCGAGATGATGTGATGCTTCGCCGCGTCGTACTGCTCGTGGTTCACGCCGAGCACCACGGTGATGTCCTCGGCCTTCGCGGGCGCCGAGATGATGACCTTCTTCGCGCCGGCCGCGATGTGCTTCCGCGCATCATCGGCGTTCGTGAACTTGCCGGTGGACTCGAGCACGACGTCCACGCCGAGGGATTTCCACGGCAGCGCGGCGGGATCCTTCTCCTTGAACACGCGGATCGAGTCGCCGTCGATGGTGAGCGTCGCGTCGTCGTGCGTCACGGTTCCGTGCGCGATGCCGTGCACGGAATCGTACTTGTAGAGGTGCGCGAGCGTACGCGTGTCGGTGAGGTCGTTGACGGCGACGAAGTCGATATCGGCCTTTGCTTCCTTTGCCGCGCGAATGACCTGGCGGCCGATGCGGCCGAATCCGTTGATGCCGACCTTCAATGTCATGGGGGAGCTTGCCTCGGGTTGTATCGGTGGTGTCGTATGCCGGGGATCACCGGTCGCCGCTCGCGCGGGCCCGGCCGAAAGTCACGTAGCTGATCGTCCGCGCGCCGGCACCGAAGAGCGCGGCGGCGCATGCGTTGAGCGTGGCGCCGGTTGTCAGCACATCGTCCACCAGCACGAGGTGCAGGCCGCGCAATCGTTCGCGCGCGCCGTGCGGACCATCGGGCACTTCAAACGCGTCACGAACGTTCGCGGAACGCTCTCCGGGAGTCAACCGCGTTTGTGTGCGGGTCGCGCGGGTGCGAACGAGGGCGTCGCGCCAGAGGGGAATTCGCCAATGTGCTGTAAGGGAATCGGATAGCAGTGCGGCCTGGTTGAAGCCGCGCTCCCGCTCGCGAACGGATGCGAGCGGCACCGGAATCAGTGCGGCGCGCTCCGCGATTACATCCGGGGGCCAGTGCAGCCGCGCCATTCGCGCGGCCATTCCACGGGCCGCGGCGGTCCAGCCGTGATACTTGAGCGCGTGCACCACCGCGCTTCCCACCTCGTGCGGAACCCAGCATGCCGAGCGCGCTGCGCGAACGAAGGGCGGCAAGATCGCGCAGAATCGGCACGGTCGCCCTTCCGACGGATGACCGCAGCGTTCGCACCGCGGGGACGGCAGCACGGCGAGCCGCGACCAGCAGAGCGTGCACACGAGGTCGTCGTCGCACAAATCCATCGGCCGCTCGCACGAAACGCAGATGCGCGGCAAGAGCAGGTCGAGCGCGGCGCGCACCGAGCGCGCGGCCAGGCTTGGAGTCACCTGACGCTCACCGGTCGATCATCTGTCAGTCACCCGCCGGTCATCCGCGCACCGCCTTCCACATCGCTTCGCGGTCGGGCATCGCGCCGAACCAGCGTTCGAACGCGAGCGCGCCCTGCTCGACGAGCATGGCGAGTCCATCGGCGGCGCGCAGGCCACGCGCCCGGCAGGCGTGCACCCAGGGCGTCTCGCCGCGGCGATACGTGAGATCGAGGATGTCTGCGCCGGGGGGCAGGAACGCCGGATCCATCGGGTAATCGGCTCCGTCGAGGCCGACGGGCGTCGCGTTCACCACGAGCGACGCATCGTGAACGGCGTCGGCCACGCGTTCGCACACGCTGGCGATGCGCGCGAAACGCGCGGCGAGCGCGTTCGCCCGATGACTCGTGCGGGCGACGATCCGGACGCTTGCGCCGTCCCAGCGCTCGACCGCCGCGAGCACCGCCGCGGCGGCTCCGCCCGCTCCGAGCACGACGACCACGCCGTGATCGTGCGGCAGGCCGAAGTGCCGGCGCACGGCGGCGTCGAACCCTCCGACGTCGGTGTTGTCGCCGACGAGGGCGCCACCCTCCGTCCAGAACGTGTTCACGGCGCCCACGCGCTCGGCGACGGGACTGCGCGATCCGCAGAGCGCCGCGAACGCCTCCTTGTGCGGCACGGTCACGTTGCCGGCGGCATCGGCGTCGCGCAGAAGGCCGGCGACGGTCGCGAGCCGTGCGGGCGTGACGTCGAGCGCTTCGTACGTCAGCGGGATTCCTGCGCTCAGCAGTGCGGCGGTCTGCAACGCCGGGGAGAGCGAGTGCGCGACGGGGTGGCCGAGCAACACGAGCCGCCCGGGAAGCTCCATTACACCGCCCCGCTGTTTCCGGGGCGCTCGCTCGCGATGCGGTCGAACACCAGCCCGACGATGCGCTCGAGTTCATCCGCCGTGGAGCGATAGTCCTCGAGGCCGCCGCCAAACGGATCGACGATCGCCCGGCCCTCGTCCGATCGCTCCGCGTAGTCGGCGATGAGGTGCGCCTTGCCGGCTCCGCCGAGCGCTTCGGTGCGCTCGACGTGGTGCGGTCCCATCGCGAGGATGAGATCGGACTCCTCCACGATTTCGCGGTTCAGCTGGCGCGAGCGGTGGGCGCTGAGGTCGAGCCGGCGTTCGATCCCGACGAGGAATGCGCCGTCCGATGCGGGCGCGCCATCCCACGCGCTGGTGCCGGCGCTCGACGGATGGACGTCGTGCATGTCGCGCGCGGCGGCTTCCCGCACCGCGATCGCTTCCGCGATGGCGCTGCGACACGTATTGCCGGTGCAGACGAAGAGCACGCGCACGTTAACGGTCTCCGATGAGGTCGGGCACGCTCTCGCGAAGCGCCGCGGCGGCGATGGCGCCGGGACGAATCACGCGCAGGCGCTTCGTCGTGCAATCCACGACGGTCGATGGTGCGGACGCCTCCAGCGTGCCGCCGTCGAGCAGCCGGATCGTGCCGCTCGCGATCTCCGCGCTCCACGACGAGAGCACGTCGGCCGCGCTTATCGCCGGGGGCAGGCCGGGCCGGTTCGCGCTCGTGGACGTCAGCGGATCGCCCATCGCGGAAATGAGCCGCTGCAATCCGGGGTGCGACGTCCAGCGCACGGCGATGCCGCCTTCGGGCCCGCGCAGCCGCGGCGACACGCGCCGCTCGCCGCCACTCAGCACGAGCGTGAGCGGCCCGGGCCAGAACCGCGCGGCGAGTTGCGAGGCGGAGCGCGAGAGATGGAGTCCGAGGCGCTCGATCATCTCGCTCCCCGAGATGAGCAGGAGGAACGGCTTTCCGGCCGGCCGGTGCTTCATGGCCACGAGCCGCTCTACCGACGCGCTGTCGATGGCGCCGCCGAATCCGTACACGGTCTCCGTCGGATACGCGACGATTCCGCCTTCCGCGAGATGCGCGAGCGTTCCGGCGATCGACGCCTCGACCTCGGGCGGAGACCAGAACGGCACGCCGCGAGCGCCCGTCGTCATTCCGGGAGCGGGAAGAGCGCCTCGACGCGAGCGAAGTCGCCGTCCTCGGTGACCTTCAGCGCGCGTTCGCTGCCGCGGACAACCACGACCGGCAGCTGCAATCGTTCGCAGAGCGCGGCGTCGTCGGTGGCGCTGACGCCGGCGGTGCGCGCCTCGCGATGGGCGCGCACGATCATGTCGCGCGGAAATCCCTGCGGCGTTTGCGCCCGCCACAGGTGCGCGCGCTCGACCGTCTTCACGATCATCCCCGCGTCGTCGACCTGCTTCAGCGTGTCGACCACCGGCAGCGCGGCGATCGCGCCGTGTCCCTTGCGGGTTTCGCTCACCACGCGGTCGATCGTCCCCGGCGCGACGAGCGGGCGCGCCGCGTCGTGAATGAGCACGATGCGGCACTCGTCGGGCAGGTCGTCGAGCCCATTCTGCACCGATCCGCTGCGATCCTTTCCGCCGACCGAGATCAGCATGCGCTCCACGTCGCACTGGAAGATCCACGGCGGCGGATCGCCGGCGTACGAGGGCGGCAGCACGCACACGACCATCGCGACGTCCGCGCGCTGCTGGAACGTCTGCAACGAGTGCAGCAGCATCGGCTTCCCCGCCACCCAGCGCAGCTGCTTCAGGCGGCCCTGATCGGTGCCGGTGGTGCGCGTGCTCGCACCGGCGGCTACGATGACGACTCCCACGTCGCGCAGGCTCATCGAAAGAGCTTCTTGAAGAGATCCGTGAGCGAGGGCACACCCTCGACGCGGATGGCCTTCGTCGCGCGCTTCGGCACACTCCGCTCGCCCACATAGGCGACCGTCATTCCCATCTTCTCGGCTTCCGCGATGCGCCGCTCTATCTGGCTGACGGCGCGGATCTCGCCGCCGAGACCGACCTCGCCGACGAANNGTCGCCCGCCGGCTCCTGCATGCGCACGCCGCCCACGACGTTGAGAAACACGTCGAGGTTCGCGAACGAAAGTCCCGCGCGTTTGTCGAGCACCGCGAGCAGCAGCGCGAGCCTGCGCGCGTCGTACCCGCCCGCCACGCGCTGCGGCGTGCCGAAGCCCGCCTTCGCGGCGAGCGCCTGGACTTCGAGCAGCATCGGCCGCGTGCCCTCGAGGATCGCCGTGATCGCGCTCCCCGACGTGTGATGACGTTCGCGATCGCCGAGAAAGAGCGCGGATGCATTCTCGACCGGTATGAGCCCCTGCTGCGTCATGCGGAACACGCCGATCTCATCGACGGAGCCGAAGCGGTTCTTCGTGGCGCGCAGCACGCGGTGATCGAGCGTGCCCTCGCCCTCGAAGTAGAGCACGGTGTCGACGATGTGCTCGAGCGTCTTCGGACCGGCGATGCCACCGCCCTTCGTCACGTGACCGACGACGAACACGGCGGTGCCGCTTTCCTTTGCAAAGCGCATCAAGCGTGCAGCACACTCACGGACCTGCCCCACGTTCCCCGGCGCACCCTCGAGATCGCCGGTGAAGACGGTCTGGATGGAATCGACGATCATCACGGTGGGAGTCCGGTCGGCCGCGGTCGCGAGGATCGTCTCGAGCAGCGTCTCGCCGAGCAACTCGACGTCGCCGGAACTCCCGCCGAGGCGGTCGGCGCGGAGCTTCACTTGCAGCGGAGACTCTTCGCCGGACACATACAGCGTGCGCACGCCGGCGGCCTGCAGCTGCGCGGCCACTTGCAGCAGGATCGTGGACTTTCCGATGCCGGGCTCACCGCCGACCAAGACCATCGAGCCCGGAACGATGCCGCCGCCGAGCACGAAATCGAATTCCGCGAGGCCGGTGCGCAGGCGATGATCCTCGGCGCCGATCACGTCGCGAATGCGCGGGGTGGCGGAGACGGCGCCGCCGCTGCCGAGCGCGGTCACGCCGGCCTTGCGGCGCGCGGAGCCGCCCGCGAGGACGCGCGGCGCGGCGACTTCCTCGACGAGTGTGTTCCACTCGCCGCACGTGTCGCACTTGCCCGACCACCGGAGGTGTTCGGCGCCGCATTCGGTGCAGCGATAAACGGTCTTGGTCCTCGCGCCCATCCGGGTGGCTCCGCTCAGCCGGGCGTCCGCGCGGTCCAATTCTCGAAGCGCGTGAACTGCTTGCGGAAATTGAGTCGCACCATGCCGGTCGGCCCGTTGCGCTGTTTCTGCACGATGACCTCGGCGAGCCCTTCGATCGGCGTGCCGTCCGGCATCTTCGTGGCGTTGCCCGAGTCGTCGACCGGACGATCGTACATCTCCGGACGGTAGATGAACATGACGACATCGGCGTCCTGCTCGATGGCGCCCGACTCGCGGAGGTCGGAGAGCTGGGGGCGCTTGTTCTCCCCCGTGCGCTGCTCCGGCGCCCGTGACAATTGCGAGAGCGCGACCACCGGAACATTCAGTTCCTTCGCGAGAATCTTCAGCGAGCGGGAGATCTGGCTGATCTCCTGCTGGCGGCTCTCCGAGTTCATCGGCCCCTGGATGAGCTGCAGGTAGTCGACGATCACCATCTTGATCCCCGCCTGCGACTTGAGCCGCCGCGCGCGCGACCGGATCTCGAGCAGCGTAAGGCCGGGCGTGTCGTCGATCCAGATGGGCGCCTGCCCCAGCAGGGCCGCCGCCTTGGCGAGATTGGAGTGATCCTGGCTGTTGAGCTTGCCGGACCGCAAACGCTGGGCATCGATGAATCCCTCGGAAGCGAGCATGCGCTGGATGAGGGATTCCTTACTCATTTCGAGCGAAAAAATCGCTATCGGAAAATTGCCCTCGACGGCGGCGTATTGCGCGATGTTCAGCACGAACGCGGTTTTTCCCATCGAAGGGCGCGCCGCGATGATGATCAGGTCCGAGGGCTGGAAGCCGAGCGTGATCTTGTCGAGGTCGGTGAAGCCCGTGGCGACGCCCGTGAGCGGGCCGCCTTCGCGCAACTGTTCGATGCGCTCCATCGCCGGCCAGAGCAGCTCCTTGATGCGCATGAAGCCGTCGGTGCCGCGCTGCTGGCTCACCTGGAAAATGCGATGCTCGGCCAGGTCGATGAGATCGGCCGCGTCCGCGCCGGATTCGTGCGCCTCGACGACGAGCCCCTGCGCCACCTCGATGAGTCGGCGACGCAGCGCCTTTTCCTTCACGATGCGCAGATGGTACTCGACGTTCGCCGCCGTCGGCACGACGTCGAGCAGCGTGCCGATGTAGTCCTTTCCTCCGGCCGCCGCGAGCCCGCCCTGTTTCTCGAGTTCGTTGGCGAGCGTCAGCGGGTCGAGGACCGCACCCTGCTGATGCAGCGACAGCATCGCGCGGAACATGCGGCGGTGCGCTTCGCGATAGAACATCGTCTCGTCGACGAGTTCCACCGCGCGCACGATCGCGTCGGCGTCGAGCAGCATCGCGCCCAGCACCGCCTGTTCCGCATCCTCCGACCAGGGAGGCTTGCGGTCCTTGAACGGATCACGCGCCGCTTGCGGCGCTATCGAATACTCTGCGGGCGAGCTGGACATCTTCCCAAGTGGGGCGCTTCCACGATGGATTGCGGAGCAACGCGGCGGGGTGGTAGGTGACGATCAGCGGCACCCCGTAATAGCGGTGTACCTGTCCGCGCAATTTACCTATCGGTTGCGTGGTCTGCAGGAGAGTTTGCGACGCGAACGTGCCGAGGGCAAGGATCACCCTGGGCTGGAGCAGCTCCAGCTGGCGCAACAGGTAGGGGCTGCAGGCCTTGATCTCGTCCGGCGCCGGATTCCTGTTGCCGGGCGGGCGGTGCTTGAGGACGTTGCAGATGAAGACGTCTTCCCGCGCGAGATTGATGGCGGCGAGAATCTTCGTCAGCAACTGGCCCGCCGCGCCGACGAACGGCCGGCCGGTCTCGTCCTCCGTCGCGCCCGGCGCTTCGCCGACGCATACGAATCCCGCGCGTGGATTTCCTTCGCCGGGCACGGGATTCTTTGCGCCCGAGTAGAGACTGCACGCCGTGCACGTCGCGACGGCCTGTGCGATCGCGTCGATGGACTCGAGATTCGGCAGGGGACCCTCTCCCGGCGCGATCGCGTGACCCACCACGATTCCCGTCTTGAGCTCGCCCGTCGCGCTCTCGCTTGGCCCGAGAGGCTTCGGCATCTCGTACCGGCCGACCTTCTCGGGCGTCGCTTCAGCCACGGGCGGCTCGCCGGCCGGCTTCGCAGTCGTCGCCGGCTTGCCGGGCTGATCCACGCCCACCGAGCGAAGCGCCTCACGCCAGTCGCCGCTCACCGGCCCGCTCTCCCGCGCTTCGCGCGGCGAAGGCTTCGTTGGGATCGTGCCGCGCACGCCAAGCGCGCTCAGCGCGTCCTCGACCGACAGCCCGTCGAGCACGAACTCGCTCTCGCCGAGTTCGCGCCGCTGCTCGAGATATTCACGCAGCCGGTCCCTAGCGTCCATTGAGGATCTCTTCGACGCGGTCGAGCACGGCGTCGGCGACGTCCGCCTTGCTCAGCAACGGCAGTGCCGCGGGTTCGGCGGTTGGCGAGAGGATCGTCACGCGGTTCGTGTCGACGCCGAAACCGGCGCCCTCCTCCCGCGCATCGTTCACGACGATCAGGTCGAGCGCCTTCGCGGCGAGCTTTTCGCGCGCGTGCCGCAGCACGTCGTCGGTCTCGAGCGCGAAGCCGACGATCACGGCGCCCGTCTTCCTCGCGTCGCGCGTCATCGCGAGGATGTCGCCGGTGTTTTCGAGCGCGATGGAAGCGGGACGCTGCGCCTTCTTGATCTTTCCGGCGGCGGCGCTTGCTGGGCGAAAGTCGGCGGGTGCGGCCGCCATCACGAGCACGTCGGCGCTGGCGACCTCGGCGCGAACGGCGTCGTGCATTTCCCCGGTGCTCTCCACATGCACCACGCGCACGTCATGCGGCGGCGCCACGGCGAGTGGGCCTGCCACGAGCGTCACGTCGGCACCGCGGCGCCAGGCGGCGGCCGCGATCGCGACGCCCATCTTGCCGCTGCTGTAGTTCGAGAGGAAGCGAACGGGATCGAGTGCCTCTCGAGTGGGACCCGCCGTGACCAGCACGCGACGGCCCGCGAGCGCACCATGCGCCTCGAGCATGCGGCCGACGTGCGCGAAGATTCTCTCCGGTTCCGGCATCCGGCCCGGGCCGGATCCTTCCTGCGGGGACGCGAGCGGGCCCGGCTCGGGGTCGAGCACGGTGTATCCGAACGACCGCAGGTGCGCGACGTTCTCCGCCGTCTGCCGGTGAGCCCACATGCGATCGTTCATGGCCGGAACGAGCAGCACGGGCGCGTCCGCGGCGAGCAGGCAGGCGCTGAGCAGGTCGTCCGCGCGGCCCGACGCGGCGCGCGAAAGAAAATCCGCCGTAGCCGGCGCGACGACGATGAGCGCGGCGGCGCGAGCAAGCGTGATGTGATCGAGCGCATGTCCCTCGGCCACGAGCTCCGTGTGCACCGGCCGTCCCGTGAGCGCCTCGAAGGTCACCGCGCCGATGAACTCACGGGCGGACCTCGTCAGCACCACATCCACCTCGGCGCCGGCCTGCGCGAGGAGCCGCGCGAGCCACGCCGTCTTGTAACTCGCGATTCCCCCAGTGACGCCGAGGAGAACGCGCCGGCCCTCGTACGGGCGCACGGCAGCTCTATCCGCGGCCGTTGTCGTGGAGGTGCTGGCTACTCCGACCGGCGGCGCGGCACGACGCGATACTCGATGTTGCCGCCGGAGAGTTCCTCGAGCGAGCGCGTCGTGAGCTTCTTCTCACCGCTCTTGGAGCGGTCGCGGGGGAATTCGTTCAGCACACGGGCGTACTTCGCGGCGACGAGAATCGCGAGGTACTTGTTCGCCGCGTGGACCGTGACTTCGTTCGGAGTGAATACGCGCATGGTTCAAGACCTCTCTGAGATGCGGAGTGCGGAATTGGAACTACTGCCGAATGCCGGAGGAGTGCCGCAAAATCTCCGAGTCGAGCTTCTGGATGAGTTCGGCAAGCTGCGAATCGAGCGCCCTGATCCGCTCCCGTTTCACTTCCTCGGCGTCGATGATCGACGACACCCGGGCCACCGTGGGCTCCAGGTCGTCGTTCACCAGCACATAATGATAACGACTTACCACCTGTAATTCCTCATGGGCGCTCCTCAGGCGGGTCAGGAGGGTGGCCCCGTCCTCCGTATTCCGCTCCTGAAGGCGGGCCAACAGCACCTCCACGGACGGCGGGAGCATGAACACCAGGACCGCCCCCGGCCACGCCCCGGCGAACTGGGCGGCCCCCTGAACGTCGATGTCCATCATCACGTGTTTCCCGCTCGCCAGCACCGCGCTCACCGCGGACTTCAGCGTTCCGTAGAACTTCCCATGCACCACGGCCCATTCGGCGAACTCGCCCCGTTCGCGATGCTCGATGAACTGCCTTTCGGTGAGGAAGTGATAATCGACGCCGTCCACCTCGCCCGCTCGCGGTGCGCGCGTGGTGCACGAGACCGAGTAGCCGAGGTCGGAGCGCCGCTCCATCAGCCGCTTCGTGACCGTCGTCTTGCCGCCGCCCGACGGCGCCGAGAGTACCAGCGGAAACGGGTTCACGGGGCGATCACTCGACGTTCTCCGCCTGTTCGCGGATCCGCTCGAGCTCTTCCTTCACGAGCAGCACGTCGCGCTGGATCTGCGTGTCGTTCGCCTTGCTGCCGGTCGTGTTGGCCTCGCGCAGCATCTCCTGGAGCAGGAAGCCGAGCCGCTTGCCGACCGGTTCGCCGCCCTTTGGTGCGAGCACGTCCCTGAACGCGGCGATGTGCGCCTTGAAGCGGTCGATCTCCTCGCCCACGTCGAGCCGGTCCGCGAGAATCGCGATCTCCTGGGCGAGTCGCTGCTCGTCCACCGCCACGCCCTCAGCCAGCACCTTCACGTTTTCCCGAAGGCGGTCCCGCTGCGCGATGACCCGCTCCGGCGCGCGCGCCGCAATGCGGCCCACTGCCTCCTCGATCACGGCCATGCGCTCGAGCAGCACGGCACCCAGCCGCGCCCCCTCGGCCTCGCGCATCTTCGTGAGCTCGCGGGCCGCCGCCTCGACGACGGCCACCAGCTCGTCCGCGGTCCCTTCAGCGGTCTCCTCGCCGGACACGCGAATCACGTCCGGCATGCGGAGGACGGTGGCGACGTCGATCTCACCGCCGAGGCCGTGGCGGTCGCGCAGCGCGAGGAGCTCGGCGGCATGCTGCGCGAACTTCGCCTCATCCACGACGGCGCCCTCGGTCGCCGGCCGCTCGATGTGCGCGGACACCGTCACGTGCCCGCGGGCGATGTGCTTCCTCAGCGACTCGCGCACCTCCGCTTCCCAGCGCGCGAACGCGGATGGGAGCTTCACGCTCGGGTTGAAGAAGCGGTGGTTTACCGTCCGGACTTCGACGTTGACGCGCGATCCACCCACGTCGCCCTCGGCGGAGCCGAAACCCGTCATGCTGCGTATCATATAGAGCTAGCTAACCTATTGTCTGATAATGGGTTTGTAAAGTTGATCAGTTCCAGAACTGCCACCGCATCCCGTACATGTTCACGAGCCTCGGCATCACGTAGCCCGGGTATGTCGAGTATATCGCGCCGACCGGGTTCCGGTATTGCCAGAAGATGATGGCTGTGGCGATGCGGATTTCGAGCAGCGTCGAGAAAATGCCGGCGCCCGGTGTGCTCTGTCCGAGCGGAGTCGTGCCCGACGGCACGTAGAGCTTCGAGAAGTAGTCGAACGTGCCTGATGCAAACAGGTGAAAGTTGTTGCGCGGAAACCGGTGCAGGAAACCCGACTCGAACCAGAGGCGGGTGCGAGCCTGGGTCTGCGGGCGGTATGCGTCGGTCACGCTCCAGTTGATCGCATCGACGTCGAGGTTGAGGCCGAGCGCGAGTGGTCCGCGGAATGAGACGATGACGCCGTTCGCCGCCGCCGACACGATGGGGCGCAGTGTGGTGTCGATCTCGACCGGCGGTGCGACCAGGCTCGCGGCGCGCGTGACGACGCCGCCGGTCAGCCAGCGCTTTCGCCACTCGACGCCGATCTCGAGCCGCATGTCGGTCGTCGTCGCGCCCACGGTGCCGCTCCTGGGAGCCGACCGGCTGATTGCACCGCCGACGTTGAGCCACGAGAACGGAGCGAACCGTGCGAGGACGTCCGTTCGCGTCGTCGAGTCCACGGCGCGTTCCGCGAACGCGGAGACCGTCAGCAGGGTCGACTCGTACTCCGCGCGCGCACCGGGCGAGAGGTTCATCTTGCCGTTGATCGAGCGGATACGATTCGTGCTGCTGAGGCGGATGCCCCAGCGCGTGATCCCCGCGGCGAGCACGTATTCCGCCCGGGATGTCGTGGTGTCCGTCGAATCGCGCGATGCGACCCCCGTGAGGTTTGCCGCAAGACTGGAGCCCGTGTCCTTCTTCGCCTCGCTCAACGTCGACGCGATGAGCTGCGCCCACGGGCCGTTCGCCTCGGGATCGCGCCACGCGATCCGGAGATAGGCGAGACCCTCGCTGCCGTTGTACGGCGGGATCGTCCCGAGTTGCGGCGACGTGTTGATGAACCGGTCGCCGGCGTTGCGGTTGATGCCCTGATGTATCCAGGTGGCGTCCACGCTCCAGTCACCGCGCGCCCATCCGATGCGCGCCATGCCGCCGAGCGCGTCGCCGTCCATGCCGGCGACGGAGATGCTGCTCTGCTGCTGCCCGGCGAGCTGAATGACCGCGCCGTTGTCGAAACGCTTGCCGAAGAAGCCGCGGTAGAGATTCAGGTTTTCCGTGCCGGTGACGACGTCGGTGCGCGTGTTCGCCGTCGTCCGATCGACGCGCCAGAGGCGCAGGTGCACGCGCAGTTCGCCGGCGGCGCGCTCGGCCTTCACGTCTTCGAGCGACCAGAGCGGGATCATCGCGAGATCGTGGATGCCGCCGTTGCGAGGGTTCAGGACATCGAGTTCGACGCCGTCGAGATAGATGCGGACGCGGCCGGGGTCGCCGTAGTACGCGGCAACCTGTGGTGCGAGGAGGAACCCCGTGGTCATGATCGTCACGCCGGGGACCGACGCGAGGAGGTCGCCGAGCGTCATCGCACCGGATGCGAACAGCTGGTCGCGATCCCACTGCCATCTGCTGGCGCCGATATCCGTGGAGCGCGGCGTGTAGGGGCGGGCGATCGGCGTCTTGACCGTGTCGCGAGGCGGACGCACGATCGCGGCCTTCGCGGTGTCGCGTGCCGCCGGCTTGGTGGTGTCTGCGACGGCGCGCTTCGTGGTATCGGTGCGCGCGGTATCGGGGCGAGGCGGCGTACCCTGCGCGCCGAGGACGGTCAGCGGCGCGCACGCAGCCAGTAGGAACACCAGCAGCGTGCGCGCGATCGCCGTCAGCGCACCCTCCCTCGCACGAACTCGACGAACGTGCGCACCGGCACGCCTGTCGGCCCTCGAGGGAGCGAGATCATGTCGGTCTCCGAATACGCCGTGCCCGCGATGTCGAGGTGCGCCCACTTGTAGCCCTGAGTGAACTCCGCGAGGAAAAGTGCCGCCGTGATCGTTCCGGCGCCGCGTCCGCCGACGTTCTTCATGTCCGCCACGTCGGACTTGATCTGGTCGCGATACTCGGGCCACATCGGCAGCTGCCAGCCAGGCTCGCCGCCGCGCTTGCCGGCCGCGAGAATCTCGTCGATCACGCCCTGATCATTACCCAGCACCCCCACCGTGATGTTCCCCAGCGCGACGACGACCGCGCCGGTGAGCGTCGCGGCATCGACCACCGCCTGCGGCTTGAAGCGCGCGGCGTACGCCAGCACGTCGGCGAGAACGAGACGGCCTTCCGCGTCGGTGTTGATGATCTCGATGGTCTTGCCGTTGCTCGCGCGCACAACGTCGCCGGGATTCATCGCCGTCGCCGATGGCATATTGGTGGTCGATCCCACGAGGCCGACGACGTTGATCTTCAGCTTCATCCGCGCGATCGCCTCCATCGCGCCGAGTACGCCCGCGGCGCCGCTCATGTCGAACTTCATCCACTCCATGCGATCCGCGGGCTTGATGGAGATGCCGCCGGAATCGAAGCAGAGTCCCTTCCCCACCAGCACGACCGGCGCGTCGTCCGCTCCCCCTCCGCGATACTCGAGCACGATGAACTTCGGCTTCTGCGGCGTGCCCTGGGCGACGGCCAGGAACGAGCCCATGCCCAGCTTCTCCATCTCCTTCCTGCCGAACACCGTCAGCTTCAGCTTGTGGCGCTTGGCAATGTCCCTCGCGGTGTCGGCAATGAAACTCGGTGTGCAGAGATTTCCGGGCATCATCGCGAGGGTGCGCGCGATGCGCTGTCCCTCGGCGACGGCAGCCCCGTTCGCGAGGGCCGCGGCCGCGCCCTTAGCCGAGTCGACGCACACGACCGCCGTGATCAGCGGCTTCGGCCGCTCACTCGCGGGCGGCTGGGTGCGCAGCTCGGTGTACTCCCACCCGCCGAGCGAGAGTCCTATCGCGGCGTTCTCGATGGCGGCGCCTTCGAGTCCCTCGGCCCAGAATCCCATCCGCTCGATTCCCATCGAGTTGCCCTTGCGTCCCGCGAGCGACGCGGCGCGCACGATGGCACCCGGCTCGGGCGAGGGCCCGAGTCCGACGAGCAGCACGCGCTGCGGACCCTTGCCGTGCGCGAAGAGCAGCAGCGTCTCGTCGCGGTTCCCCTTGAAGTCCTTCTGCTTCACCGCGCGCGTGAGCGCGCCGCCAAGTGCCTTGTCGAGTGGCGCGAGCGTGCGCGGCACCGTCTTGTCGGACGGGAGCGCGACGGCGAGGAGGGGCGTCGCGAGACGCGCGGGATCGCCGGCGTGCAGCGAAAGGGCGAAGGGCATGATCAGCTCCGCATTCCGGCGATCACGGCATCGCCGAAGCCCGTGGTCGAGACCTCGGTGGATCCGGGCATCTGCCGGGCGAGATCGTACGTCACGGTGCCGGCGGCGATCGCCTTCTCGACGCCCTTCACGATGAGCGCCGCCGCTTCGTTCCAGCCCATGTGCTGGAACATCATGACCCCGGAGAGGATCACGCTCCCCGGATTGATCTTGTCGAGCCCCGCGTACTTCGGCGCGGTGCCGTGCGTCGCCTCGAACACGGCAGCCTCGTCGCCGACGTTGCCGCCCGGCGCGATGCCAAGGCCGCCCACCTGCGCGGCGGCCGCATCCGACACGTAGTCGCCGTTCAGGTTCGGGGTCGCGATCACTTCGTAGTCCTCGGGACGCAGCAACAGCTGCTGGAACATCGAGTCGGCGATGCGATCCTTGAGGATCACGGCGTCGGCGCGGGCGGTGCTCCCCGCCTTGTTCAGGTCGGCCTCGGTGACGACGAGATTCTTGAACTCGTCGCGCGCCACCTCATACCCCCAGTCGCGGAAGCCTCCTTCCGTGAACTTCATGATGTTGCCCTTGTGCATCATCGTCACGGATTTCTTGTTGTTCTTCAACGCGTATTCGAGCGCCATCTTCACGAGCCGCTTCGACCCGAAGGGCGACATCGGCTTGATGCCGATCGCCGAGCCCTCGCGAATCTTCGCCTTGAGTTCCTTCTCGAGGAACGAGCGCAGCTTCTCCGCCTCAACGGAGCCCGCGCGGAATTCGATTCCCGAGTACACGTCCTCGACGTTCTCGCGGAAGATCATGATGTTGAGCTTCTCGGGATGCTTCATCGGAGAGCCGACGCCCGTGAAGTAGCGCACGGGCCGGATGCACGCGTAGAGATCGAGTTCCTGCCGCAGCGCGACGTTCAGCGACCGGAAGCCGCCGCCGATCGGCGTGGTGAGCGGTCCCTTGATCGCGACCTTGAACTCGCGCACGGCCTCGATCGACTCCGCGGGCAGCCATTCGCCCGTCGTCTTGAAGGCCTTCTCGCCCGCGAGGATTTCCATCCACGCGATCTTGCGTTTGGCGCCGTACGCGATCTGCACCGCGGCGTCGAACACGCGAACCGAGGCGCGCCAGATGTCGGGGCCGGTGCCGTCACCCTCGATGAACGGGATGACCGGATGGTCGGGAATGCTGAACTTTCCGCCCGAGGCCTCGATGCGATCGGCGCCCGCCGGAACCTTGGCATGCTTGTATTGAGTCACGGTGCTGCGTCCCTCTAAGTGTCGGTAAGATGACGGAAACTAGGAGTGCTCCTCGGGCGGAGCAAGGAAAACATTTCGACGCTTTTCGGCCACTTGTGTTCAGCCGGTGGCGGTCTCCCGATACCACTGCTGTGCCGCTGCCACACCGCTGCCGAGCGTCACGGCAATCCCGGCGTCGTTCAGCGCCATCTCGACGCCCGACAGCGCGCCGAGCACCATGAGCTCGTTGATGTCGCCGACGTGCCCGATTCGGAAGACTTTCCCGACGAGCCGGCCGGTCCCGCCGCCGAGCGACAGGTTGTAGCGGCGGAACGCGATGTCGATGACCTTCTTCGCGTCGAGTCCATCGGGCACCACCACTGCCGACACGGTATCCGAGTAGCGCCTGGGATCGAGTGCACAGAGCTTGAGACCCCACGCCGCGATCGCCCGTCGCACGCCTTCTGCGAGCCGATGATGCCGCGCCGCGACGTTGGCGAGTCCCTCTTCGAAGAGCAGGTCGAGGGCGGCGCGAAGGCCGAACAGGTGCGCGATCGGCGGCGTGTACGGGAAGTAGCCTTCCGCATTGTGCTTGATCTGGTCGCGCAGGTCGAAGAAGGCGCGAGGACACTTGGCCTGGTCGAGAAGTCCGAGCGCCTTCCTGCTGACGCACAGGAGCCCGATGCCGGGCGGCATCATGAATCCCTTCTGCGATCCGGCGATGGCGAAATCCACTTTCCAATCGTCGAACCGGAAGTCGAGCGAGGCGACGGAACTCACGCCGTCCACGTAGAACAGCGCCGGATGAATCGCTCCGTCGATCGCGCGGCGGACGGCGGCCATGTCACTCGTCACGCCCGTCGCGGTCTCGTTGTGCACGACGAGGACGGCCTTGTACTCGTGCCGGGTGTCGGCGGCGAGCATCTCGCCGACGCGCGCCGCGGGCACTGCATCGCCCCACTCGACGTCGATCACTTCCACCTTGAGGCCGAGACGCTGCGCGGTGTCGATGAACAGCGTGCTGAACTGTCCGTTCCTCACCGCGAGAACGCGGTCGCCGGGCGACAGGGCGTTGACGATGGAGGCTTCCCACATCGCCGAACCCGAGCCGGAAAAAATGAAGGCTTGGCCGTTCGCGCTGCCGAACACCTTGAGAAGGTCGGGAAAGATGGAGCGCGCCATCTCGGGAGCCGCCGACGATCGGTGATCCTCCATCGGGCGATCCATCGCGCGCAGCACACGGTCGGGAACGTTGGTGGGTCCCGGAACGAAGAGAAAATGACGGCCCGTCTTCATACGATGGCTTTCAATCGTGAGAGGTTTTCGACTGCTCGCTCGAGCGTTTCGTGTTTCTTGCAAAATGCAAACCGGATGTATCGCTTCCCGTCCGCGGCGCCGGGGCGGTAGAAACTCGACCCCGGCACGGTCGCGACCTGGATCTCCTTCGTCATCCACTTCGCGAACGTCACGTCGTCGCGGTCGTCGAGCCCCGAGAAATCGGCCATGATGAAATAGGCGCCGTCCGGCGTCGCGAATTTGAAGCCGGCCTCGCGCAGCGCGCCGCTCAGGAACTCGCGTTTCGCCTTGTAATCGCCGGCGAGTTTCGCGTAGTACGAATCGTCGAACGAATATCCGATCGCGGCCGCCTCCTGCAGCGGCGCCGGCGCGCCGACCGTCAGGAAGTCGTGCACCTTGCGGATCGCGCTCGTGCGCTCGGCGTTCGCGATGGCGTACCCGATGCGCCATCCCGTGATGCTGAACGTCTTCGACAGGCTGGAGATCGTGACCGTGCGATCGCGCATGCCGGCGATGGTCGCGATCGGAATGTGCTCGCCAGAAAAGATGATGTACTCGTACGGATCGTCGGTGAACACCATGAGGTCGTGCTCGATGCAGACCCTCGCGATGGCTTCGAGCTCGGCGCGCGAGAACACGTGGCCGGTGGGGTTGTGCGGCGAGTTCAGGACGAGCGCTCGTGCGCGCGGCGTGACGGCGGCGCGGAGGGCCGCTTCGTCGAACTTCCATTCCGGCGGCGTGAGCGGGACGAACACCGGCTTCGCCCCGCAGAGGATCGCGTCGGGCCCGTAGTTCTCGTAGAACGGCTCGAAGATCAGCACTTCGTCGCCGGGATTGAGCAGCGCGAGGAACACCGACGCCGCGGCCTCGGTGGCGCCGCAGGTGACGGTGATCTCCCGCTCCGGATCCACGGACATGCCGTATCGCCGGTCGTATTTGCCCGTGATCGCGTCGCGGAGCTTCTTGGAGCCCCACGTCGTCGCGTACTGGTTGATGTCGTTGTGAATGGCGGCGCAAGCCGCGTCCTTCATGACTGCGGGCATGGGAAAGTCAGGGAACCCCTGCGAGAGGTTCACGGCGCCGTGCTCGTTGGCGACGCGGGTCATCTCGCGAATCACGGACTCGCTGAACGTCTGCGTGCGCAGGGCGTTGGGCATGGCTGGAATCTAGAGGGTCATCACCTGGAAATGCGCTTCCGGGCGGTGATCAACACGGGGATGTCGTCCGTGCGCGGGTTCACGAAATCGAGCCGGATGCGGCCGTCGGGCATTTCACTCATCGTGCCCGGCACGGAACTGTTCGTGAGCATCCATCCCGCGGGCAGGACCACCGCGTTCGCGGGCCGGCCGAAGCTGCGGTCCCACATCAGNNCAGCTTGTAACGCGCCGTATCCGCGTACGTCTCGAACATCCTGATCCGGACCGATTCTCCGGCCTTTACCGGCGCGAAGCGGAAGACGACGATCTCCGATTGCGGCGTCACGTTCGCGACGCCGAGCTTCGCCCTGGTGATGGCGTCGCCCTTCAGCACTTCCCACTTGAGTTCCTCGCCCGTGTCGAGGTTGCGCGCCGAGGGCTTCGATACGGTGCTGCCCGCGCGCACCTCGTTGATGTACGTGCCCGTGCCGG
>PMYN01000060.1:33009-34677 GCA_003171215.1 Gemmatimonadota bacterium
GCCCAGCCCCGCCGCCGGACGCGCGCGCAGCGTGAGCGGCGCCTCGGCCGGCGTGCCGTTCCAGAAGCTGATCGCGACCCGCCCGTCGTCCTGCTGGATGACCTGCGACGGGTAGTTGCAGGAGATCATCTCGTAGCCGGGCGGCAGCACGACGGTGTTTCGCTTGATCCCGAGAGAACGAGTGAACACGATCACGTCGCCCTGCGCGAAATAGCTTGCCGCATCCTCGTACGTCTTGAGGATCAGCACGCGCGCTTCACCGCCATCCGCCGGCACGGGACGCGGGAGCTTCACCCGGATGTATGTCTGCGTGGAGTCCGATCCGCGAACGCCGCCGGCCGTGGCGACCGCCTGACCGACGACGTCGAACACGAGCGGCTTCCCCGTCGCGCGATCGCTCACGCTTTCGTCGGTCGCGACGCTCCCCTTCCGGATCGGATTGAAGTAGTAGGTCGCGCCGGAAGTGGTCGCGGTGACTTCATAGATGATCCGGAATTTGGCCGATCCCGGGGCGAGCAGCTCGTAGCGGGTGTAGGCGTCGCCCTCGGTTTGCCGGGGCGGACCGCTCTGAGTCCGGCTCTGGGCGCGGGCGAACGCGGGGACGAGCAACGACACGCCAAGGGCGCACGCAGCAATGCGGTTCATGGACGGACGATCCGAAAGAGGGGATGAATGCTTCTGAAAGTTACGCCCGGCCCGGTTCTCTCGCACCCTGCTCCCAGAATAGATTGGTGAGGAGTGAGGAGTGTGCCATAAGGAGTCACCTCGCCAGGAGAAGCACGACATGGCCCGCAATCGTTCGAAGCCCCGCCTGTATCCCCGCCTGACCACGCCGCTCGTGCGCGACAACGGCGTGCTCCGCCCCGCCACGTGGGACGAAGCACTCGACCGCGCCGCCGATGGGTTCCGCCGGAACATCGAGGCGCACGGACCGAACGCGCTCGGAACCTTCAGCTGCTCGAAGTCCACGAACGAAGTGAACTTCCTCGCGCAGAAGCTCTCCCGGGTCGTGTTCGGGACGCACAACATCGACAGCTGTAACCGAACGTGACACGCGCCTAGCGTCGTCGGTCTGGCGACGGTCTTCGGTGCGGGCGGCGGGACGAGTTCCTACCGCGAAGTGGAGGAGACGGACGTCGTCTTCCTCTGGGGTTCGAACGCGCGTGCGGCCCATCCGATCTGGTTCCATCACCTGCTGAAGGGGATCCACAATGGGGCCAAGCTCTACGTGATGGATCCGCGCCGCACCGAGTCGGCGCAGTGGGCCGACGTGTGGCTCGGGCTCAACGTCGGATCCGACATCGCGCTCAGCAACGCGATGGCGCGCGAGATCATCCATGCGGGACTCGTGCACCAGGAGTTCGTCTCGGACGCGACGTCCGGCTACGAGGCGTACAAGGCATCCGTCGAGTCCTACACACTGGAAAAGGGCGCGCTCCTCACCGGCGTGCCGGCCGACGTCATTCGCGACGCGGCGCAAACGTTCGCGAAGGCCGACCGGGCGATGATCTGCTGGACACTCGGCATCACGGAACATCACGACGCCGCCGACAACGTGCTCGCGCTGATCAACCTGTGCCTGCTCACGGGCCACGTGGGCCGCTGGGGCTGCGGGTGCAATCCGCTGCGCGGACAGAACAACGTGCAGGGCGGCGGCGACATGGGCGC
>PMYN01000148.1 GCA_003171215.1 Gemmatimonadota bacterium
CCCCAGGAAATTCCGTAGCGGGCCTGGGTGAGGCACATGAGCGGGCTCTTGAGTCCGCCCGAGCCGGGAAGAATCGCGTCGGCGGCCAGATGCACGTCGCTGAAGACCAGTTCGCTCGTGTCGCTGGCGCGCAGCGAGAGCTTCCCCTTCAGGTCTTTCGTTGTGAATCCCTTCGAGTCCGTCGGCACGATGAAGCCGCGGATCGATTTCCCGTCGGCATCGTTGTCCGCCGTCTTCGCCCACACGATGCACACCTGGGCCGTGGACCCGTTCGTGATCCACATCTTGCCGCCGTTCAGGATCCAGGAGCCGTCCTTCTGCTCACGGGCCCGCGTGAGCATCCCGGCCGGATTCGAGCCATAGTCGGGCTCGGTGAGCCCGAAGCATCCGATGACCTCGCCCTTCGCCATCTTCGGCAGCCATTTCATCCGCTGCTCTTCGCTGCCGAACTGGTAGACCGGATACATCACCAGCGCGCCCTGCACGCTCGCGAACGAGCGGATGCCGCTGTCGCCGCGTTCGAGCTCCTGCATGATGAGCCCGTAGCTCACGTTGTTGAGCCCGGCGCACCCGTACTTCTCGGGAAGGTTCGCGCCGAACACGCCGAGCTCCGCCATCGGCGCGACGAGTTCCTTCGGGAAGCCGCCGGCGACGTAGCGCTCGCCGATGATCGGCAGCACCCGCTCGTCGACGAACCGGCGGACGGAATCGCGCACGGCGCGCTCGTCTTCGGTGAGTGCGGCGTCGATGTTGAACAAGTCGCCATCGCGCGGCTTCAGCTGCGGCGAGGCGAGAAAGGTCTCGGAGTCGTGAGAGGACATGCCGAAAAGATAGCGACTACTGTCGGCGGGTTCTACAGCGGAACCACGGAAACCGCCGGATCGATGGCCGGATGACCGCGGATTAATCCCAAGGGGAACGACAACGGCCGCAGAAGTAGTTCGCGCGGCCGCGAAGCCGGGAGATCCCGACGGTCAGCGCCTAGCGCGTCCAGATAACGATCGACCCACAACCCGTCGACGATGTGAGGTCGTATTGCGCCGGGATGGTGCCGGGGTTGGAATAAACCTCGATTCCTTTGATCGAGGCGGGCGGCACTATAGCGCTCAAATCGCGGTAGTCCTCCTTTCTGCGGACTGGGAACGGTGCGCCATCGAGAAAGAAATTCGGCCGACAGAGCACGCCGCGTTGCGGACTACTGATGCCGAGGAGGAACGGCATTGGAGTACTGAAGCCTGACTCGCTTCGCTTGTCGGAGTTCCACTCGACGTGCACTCCCCTGGCTCCCTGGAGCACCGAGACGAGGTCGGGAGAGCCATGCCGAGCAATCTGTTCTTCGGTCAGAAACCCGCCCAAGCCTTGCGATCGCCGCTTCTCGAACCCGTCCCTCAACATCAACGACATGGTCGTCTCACGTTCCTTGACGGCGACCGGCTTCAGCGGTTGAGCCTGCCGGCTGACCGAGAGCGTGGTATCGCGCGCCGCGTTCGTCGCGAAGTCGATGGACACGGTCATCGGCAACAGGCCGATCGCCCGGACTTCGATGGTGCGCGTGCCGGCCGGGATGCGATCTACGCGGAACTCGCCGGCGACGTCGGTGTGGGCCGAGCGTGGCGTGCCGAGGACACTGACGACGGCATCGCGCATCGGTCGGCCGTCGCCGCCGACAACCGTCCCGCGCAGTGACGCGGTGCCGGGCACGCCCGCCGCGCTCGCGGTTGAGTCGCCGGGCGCCACCGCGCGCGCCGCACTGTCCCGCCGGCTGAGCGCGAAATTGGCGCGGCCGATCAGGCGATCCTGCAGCAAGAGCGGCGTGGGCCCCGCGCTGAATCCGGCGAGTTCCGTGTGCACGTCGAGCGCCACGGTGGTCGGCACGCCGCAGAGCAGGTACACGCCTTGACGATTGGTCCGGGCCGCGGCGCGCACGCGGTGGCTCGCGGTGCGGCCAGCGGTGAGCGTGTACTCCGTCCAGTCGGTGGTGACGGTCGCGTCCGCCAGCGGTGACTGGTCGTCCACGTCGCGGACGCGACCGACGACGATGCCGGTCTCCGTTTCATAGGCGTCCGGGCAGATGCGCGCGTACGCCGCCGCCGGCCCCGGTGTGGAGAGCGATACCACCGTGCGGCGCCCGCCGGTGACGTCGACGGGGACGACCGGCGCCTCGAGATCGAGCGAATCGAGCACCGGGTGCATGAACCCGATCGTATAGCGGCCGTCGGGCACGCTGTCGATCTGGAAATACCCGTGCGCGTCAGTGGTGGCGTACCGCGACCGCTCGACCAGCACGACGGTTGCGTTCGCCAGAGGGGCGCGCGTGCTCAGCGAGTCGTAGACCGTCCCGGCAATGCTGCCCTGGGCGCCGGCGCGCACCGCGTACAGCGCGAGTGCGGCACAGACCAGCGTTGGGATGATCTTCAGTGTGGCCTCGCGGGTTCGCTCTTACGTAAGAGACGGTACCGTGAACAGGTAATGAGTGCAAGTTGCGGTGCAGAATCAGGCCAATCTCTCGCGGCGGATAGAACTCATTTCGAGGATGTCAACAGAACCAAGCATCCCCTAGTCGACCGCCCGGGACGCGCGCGCCGTGATTCCGACCTCGCGCGCCTTGCGACGAAAATCCGAGCCGTGGCCAAGCGGCAATCTCGCCTCATCCTGCCACTGGTGGACCATCTCGTGCAGCAGCGTCTGCAGCGCCTGCTCGAACCCATGCCGCTTCACATGGCGCGCAGAGATGGCTATCTCAGCCGGCGCTCCCCGCTGTGCCGGCGCGTAGTGGCCGAGCCGGGAGCGCATGCGGCGCGAGACGCGCACGGCGATCGTCGCGAGCTTGCCGTCGAATCGCTCTGCGTTCAGCCGGCGATGCCACTCCTGTAATTGCTTGGCGATCGGCTCGTCGTCGGGATGCGTCCGAACGAGGCGCGCGGGTCGCGCGGGTCGCGCGGGCCTGGCCGGGCGCGCGTGATGCGCGGTGCGCGCCGCGATCGCTGCGCGCACCGCGCGACGGATCGTGCGCATCATCTCGTGCAGCGAGGTCATCCCGCGGCGACGAGCGATGCGTATTCCGGATGCCGCTCGATGTACGTCTTCACGAACGGGCAGGTCGGGATCACCTTCCGCCCGGCCGCCTTGTCGCGCTCGAGCGCGAACTTCGCGAGCGCGCCGGCGAGGCCCCGCCCGCGCAGCTCCGGCGGAGTCTCGGAGCGCAAGTACTCGACCGCCCCGTCCTTCATTCGGTAGGTGAGAAATGCGATCGCGCCGCCGTCGACGATCTCCAGCCGTTGGGCGGCGGTGTTGTCTACGACGGTGGGCATGGTAGTCACTTCTTCACATGAAAGACGAACGGCTGCTGCACGAGTTGCCGCACCTTGACGCCCTTGAGTTCGGCCGGAAGGAACTTCATCCGAGGAAGCGCATCGAGCACGGCGACGACGAACAGCTGCTGCGTCCATTTCAGAATCTGGATCGTCTCGACATCCACGCGGCCGAGTGTGTCGACGGCGAACGACGCAACGACCTCGCCCTCGACCTTCGCCTTCTTCAGTGAATCGGGATACACCGGCCATACGCTTCCCGGTGCCTGCATCGCAGGCTTATCGACCTGATACTCGAAGTATGCAGGGCTCGACGCGGGATCCCCCGGTATCTGATGAATCACAAACGGAAGCTTTTGCTGCACGGTTCCCGCGCTCGAATTCGGCAGCGGCAAGAGCATGAACGGGCACGGCGACTCACACGGGGTCGCCTTGGTGATGTCGAACACGAACCACCGATCCACGATCTGCCGAACCTTCGCGCCCTTGAGTTCCGCCGGGATGAACCGCATGCGCGGCAGCGCTTCGCGCACCGCGTCGCTCAACAGCGGGTGCGAGGGAGTCAGGATGCGCAATGATGCCGTATCGGCGCGGCCGTCAGTCCCCACGATGAACGACACGCTGACCACGCCGCTCGCTCTCTTCTCGAGGAAAGCGTCGGGGTACTGGGTCTCCACGCCGTTCTTCACCTGCACCACGGGCTTGTCGACCTCGGTCTCACGGTAGGCCGGCCCTTGATAGCGCATCCCCATCTTCGACTGCAGCTCGGCGAGCGGGTTCGAATTGGGAACCGGCCCGTCCCTGGGCGCGATCAGCGGCAGCCGCATCATCACGCACGGCGAATCGCACACAGTCCCCTGCGCGCGCGCCGCGACGGTGATGACGACAAGTGCGGCAGCAGCGCCGATCATTCTATTCAGGAAACCGCTCACATTTCCTCCTCACTCCTCGCACTCACCGCGTGTACCTCGCCCACATCACCCGTGCGAACGACTTCGACTCCTCGCTCCATCGCAAGACACTCGCCTGGATCGTCTTCTCGTCCATCTCGTAGACGTTGATCGAGCCGGGCCCGCCGCCACGCACCCTGGTGGTGAGCGTGCTCGCGCATCCCACCACCATCCGCCTGCCGCTCACATCGAGGCATTCGACGCTGGCCTGGTGGTCGTGACCGCACAACACGAGATCGGCGCCCGTCGCCGCCGCACTCGTTATACCCCGCGCACGATTCGATAGCCCCCAGCGATTCGAGATCTCGCCGCGCAGCAGGTTGTGGTGAAACACGAGCAACTTGAGATCGCAGCTCGGCGCGGCGTCGAACTCTCGCCGAGCCTTCGCCCACTGCTCTTCCCGCAGCGCGCCCACCACCGATAGATCGCGAGGCCGCGCCGTCAACGTGAAAGCGCGAATCCCCTGAGCGGAGTTGAGGCCGACGATCGTCGCGCCGGGAATGTGCAACACCGGCTCCAACTCGTCGCACACGTACCTGCGATATCGATCGTACATCGCCGGGATCGAGCCGAACCCCAGCGGCGCCGTCCACCACGCCGTGTCATGGTTCCCCGGAACGACGAACACCGGCGCGTGCCGCCCCGCGTCCTCGACGAATTCCTTCGCCCGCTCGAACTCCCACCGGCGCGTCCGCTGCGAGAGATCGCCGGAGATCACGATCGCGTCGAACCGCTCGCTCGAATAGACGCGCTCCACCCCCTCCACCTGTGCCGCCACGCTCGAGCGGCCGAAATGCAGGTCGGAGACGTGGAGCAGCCGCAACGACATCAGGACACCCTCAGGGCGGGCCGAGGTTGTCGATGACGGCGTCGGTGTACTGATCCGTCGTGGCGGTCCCGCCGACGTCGGCAGTCACGGTCTTCCGGTCGCGCAGCGTCTGCTCGATCGCGCCCTTGACGCGCGCGGCACGCTCCGTGTCGCCCATGTGATCGAGCATCTGGCAGGCAGCGAGCATCACCGCGGTCGGGTTCGCGATGCCTTTCCCCGCGATATCCGGAGCGGTCCCGTGCACGGCCTCGAAAATCGCCGCGTCGTTGCCGATGTTCGCGCCGGGCGTGAGACCTAGCCCGCCGACCAGCCCCGACGTGAGATCGCTGAGGATGTCGCCGAACAGGTTGGTCGTCACGATCACGTCGAATCGCTCGGGCCGCATCACCAGCTCCATCGCGCACGCGTCGACAATTTTCTCCTCAACCGTGACTTTCCCCGCATACTCCTTCGCGATCGCCCGCCCCACCTCGAGAAACAGGCCCTGCGAGTACTTCAGGATGTTGGCCTTGTGCACGAGCGATATCTTCTTTCGCCCGTGAGCCAGCGCGTACTCGAACGCGTAGCGAATGATCCGCTCCGATCCGAACCGCGTGATCACCGCCATCGACTGCGCCGCCGCCATCGGATCGTCGCCGATCTTGATGTAGTTCTCGATCCCGATGTACAGCCCTTCGGTGTTCTCGCGCACGAGCACGATGTCCACACCGGAGAACTTCAGGCCGGTGAGGACGGTCTTGGCCGGCCGGACGTTCGCATACAAGTCGAAGGCCTGCCGCAGCGCCACGTTGATCGAGCGGAATCCCTTTCCCAGCGCGGTCTCGAGCGGGCCCTTCAACGCAAGCTTCGTGCGACGGATGCTGTCGAGTGTCGCCGCGGGAATCGGATCGTCGACGGCCGCGACCGCCGCCGCGCCCGCGAGCTGGCGGTCCCACACGATATCGGCGCGCGCCGCGTCGAGCAGGCGCACCGTGGCTTCGGTGATCGACGGCCCGATGCCGTCGCCGGGAATCAGCGTAACTGAGCGCGACATTCTGTCCTGGATGGGTTATGGGGCGACTACGAGATCCGCGACACGGGCCGCGAGCGAATTGATCAGGGCTGGCGACATCGCCGCCGCAGGATCGGTCCCGACCTCGCCCATCCACACGAACGTGCCGCCACGCCCATCGACCAGCGCGAGCTTCAACACCGCGATCTGAAGCGCGCCCTTCCGCACGAACCACAGTTCCACGGGAAGGAGCGCATAACGCGCATCGCCGAGAGCGATCAGCGGCCGCAGGTTGTTGTTGAACAGGTCCGGAATCGGCTCGCCGATCCTGAACTTCACGGCCCGCATCGCCTGAACGCCCATGGAATACGGGTCGCCGACGTACTCCGGATTGCGCTTCGCGATGCGCGCGATATCCGCGGCGTACTTCCACGTCTTGCCGATCCCGCGGTTCGCGATCGCCGACGCGATCGAGTCGTCCAGCTCCCGGCGGAACTTCTCCCACTTCGTCTGGTCCACCCACGCCCCGCTGTCGGCATGCAACAGCTGCACCGGGAGCACCATCACGTGCTGCGACGCCATCGGCGACAGCGGCGGCGGCGGCGGCGGCGGCTGCTGCGGCTGCTGCTTGATCCCGGCGTCGGGCTTGGCCTGCTGCGCCTGCAGGCCGCCCGCACACGCCGCGATGGCGAGCATCCCGGCAATCGTCAGCGATCGAGTTCTTTTCATCGATCCCGTGGTGAGAGATGGTAGACTCACCGGAAAGATAGTCACTCCCCATCTATATGGTTGCGATACGATGTAGCCGAACCGCATCTTCTCCCCCATGAGAATTCTGAAAGCTCTCCTCTGGGCCTGCGTCGCCCTCCTCGGCGCGGGCGCCTTCGGCTTCCTGGCGCTGCAACGAGGCGAACACGTCTCCGCGGGCTGGCTGCTCACCGCCGCGCTCTGCACGTACGCGATCGCCTACCGCTTCTATAGCAAGATCATCGCCGCGAAGATCTTCGCCCTCGATCCCGCGCGTGCGACGCCCGCCGAGCGCCTCTCCGACGGCCGCGACTTCGTGCCGACCAACAAGTGGATCGTCTTCGGCCAGCACTTCGCCGCCATCGCGGGCCCCGGCCCCCTCGTCGGTCCCACACTCGCCGCGCAGTTCGGATTTCTTCCCGGCTTCATCTGGATCGTCGTCGGCGTCGCGCTCGGCGGCGCCGTGCAGGACTGCGTGATCCTCTGCGCTTCCACGCGCCGCGACGGCAAGTCGCTCGGCCAGATGGCCAAGGAAGAGATCGGACCGATCGCGGGATTCACGGCGCTCGTGGCGACGTTCGGGATCATGATCATCCTCATCGCCGTGCTCGCGCTGATCGTGGTGAACGCCCTACGCTCGAGCCCCTGGGGAACGGTCACGCTCGGGCTCACGATTCCGATCGCGATCATCATGGGACTCTGGATGCGCTACGTGCGGCCCGGGCGCGTGCTCGAGACCACCGCGATCGGCGTGATCCTCCTCGTGGTGTCGCTCTACGCCGGCCGCTGGGTGGCCGACAGCCCGGCGCTCGCGCCGCTCTTCACGTTGAGCGCTGTGCAACTCGCGGTCGCGATCGTGATCTACGGCTTCACCGCCTCGGTGCTCCCGGTCTGGCTGCTCCTCGCGCCGCGCGGATACCTGTCGGCGTTCGTGAAGATCGGCGTGGTGGTGGCGCTCGCGGGAGGAATTTTCATCCTGCTGCCGCCGCTGCAGATGCCGGCGACCACCCGGTTCGTCGACGGCACCGGTCCGCTCTTTGCCGGAAAAGTCTTTCCGTTCGTGTTCATCACCATCGCGTGCGGCGCGATCAGCGGTTTCCACGCACTCATTTCGTCCGGCACGACACCGAAGCTCATCGAGAACGAGAAGGACGCGCGTTTCATCGGCTACGGCGCGATGCTCAGCGAGTCGCTCGTCGCGACGCTCGCGCTGATCGCCGCCTGCATCCTGACGCCGGGTACCTACTTCGCGATCAACGCGCCGGCCGGACTCATCGGCACCACCGTCGAGAGCGCGGCGCAGGCCATCAACCAGTGGGGCTTCGTCGTCTCGCCCACGGAACTCACCGCGCTCGCCGCGAAGGTGCACGAGGCCTCGCTCCTCTCGCGCACCGGCGGCGCGCCGTCGCTCGCCGTGGGCATGGCGAACATCTTCGCCAAGGTCCTCGGCGGCGAAGGCTCGATGGCGCTCTGGTACCACTTCGCCATCATGTTCGAGGCGCTCTTCATTCTCACGACGCTCGACGCCGGCACGCGCGTGGGGCGCTTCATGCTGCAGGACCTGGGCAAGCACATCTGGGCGCCGTTCGGACGTGTGAGCTGGTATCCCGCCGTCCTGATGTCGAGCGCGCTCGTGGTGGGGTCGTGGGGATACTTCCTCTACCAGGGCGTCACCGATCCGCTCGGCGGCGTGAACCTCCTCTGGCCGATTTTTGGAATATCGAATCAGCTCCTGGCTGCCATTGCGCTCTGCGTGGGCACCACGGTGATCATCAAGATGGGGAAGGCGAAGTATTCGTTCATCACGATCATTCCGCTCACGTGGCTCGCGATCGTCACGCTCACCGCCGGGTGGCAAAAGATCTTCTCGCCCGACGTGAAGCTCGGGTTCCTCTCGCATGCGACCTCCCTCGCCGCGACGGTGGCGGGCGGAGCTCTTCCCGCCGGAGCGAATACCGCCGGCGACGCGGCCCGCATGATCTTCAACGACCGGCTCGACGCGGCGGTGGTTGCGGTGTTCATGATCTCGGTCATGGTGATCCTGATCGACTCGGCGCTGCTCTGGTCGCGCGTGATCAGGGGCACCGTTCCGTGTGTCAGCACCGAAGTGCCGTTCACGGCGCGCGCCGTGCCAGCCCAGTCGTAAACCTCTCAGAGGCTCATCCCATGCGGTCTGCCTTCGATCTTCCATCTTCCATCTTCCATCGTCGTTTCTCGACCTTCCATCTTCGATCGTCGTTTCTGGCGATCGCTCTCGCTCCGGTCGTGCTGCTCTCGCAGCAAGCGCCGAAGTTTGACTTCACCATCAAGAATATGATGCGCGGCCCTGAGATCTACGGCCGCGAGCCCGCGCAGATTCGCTGGACGCCCGACGGCCAGTGGATCTACTTCCAGTGGCTTCCGCCCGGCTCCGATTTCCGCGACGCGGTGAAACCGTATCGCATTCGCGCGCAGGCCGGCGCGAGGCCGGAAGCGGTATCTCCCGCGGTGGCCGATTCCGTCGGCCCCCTGCTCGCCGACGGTTCGTATTCGAAGGATCGCTCCATGAAGGTCGTCGCGTACGCCGGTGACCTCTTTATCGTCGACATGACGCGGTTCACGGCGCGGCATCTTACGTCGACGGCAGCCGCCGAGTCGAGCCCACGATTCTCGCCGGACGGGCGGAAGGTGATGTTCGTGCGCGATGGCAACGCGTACTCGATCGACATCACGGACGGCACGACGACGCAGCTCACCGACATTCGTGCGACTGACGCGACAGCCGTCGTGGCGGCGGGCGGCCGCGGCGCGGCCGGCGGCGGTGGTGGCGGGCGGGGTGGCCGCGGCGGTGGGGGCGGCGGTGCCGGTGGCGCCGCTCCGCCACAGGGGCGCGGTCCTGCGCTCAACACGCAACGCGGCCGTCTCGAAGCCGACCAGCTCGAGCTGCTCGACGCCGTGAAGGACATCGCGCGCGCCGACTCGATTCGCCGCGTGGAAACCGCGGCGCGTCCGGCGACCGGGCTCAAGGCGGTGTCGCTGTTGCCGAACGAACGCGTCGCGAATATCTCGGTGAGTCCGAACGGCGGCGCCGTGCTCTTCACGACCACGACCGCTCCTGTCGACGCGCGCACGGGCAACGTGCCCAACTATGTAACGGCAAGCGGCTACACCGAGGACATTCCCAATCGCACGAAGGTTGGCGACGCGCTTCCCGCGACGCGCTTTGGGTATCAATCACTCCCGCGCGGCGACGTGAAGTGGCTCAAGCCGATCGCGAGCGAGGAGGCCAACGCCGCCAACGCGGCGATCGTCGGCTGGAACGACGCGGGCACCGCTGCGATCGTCGTCGGCAACGCGGACAACTTCAAGACGCGCGAGATCTCGGTGATCGACGCGGCGACGGGGACGATGAAGATCGTCGAGACGCTGCGCGACACGGCGTGGGTCGGCGGTCCCTGCGGCTTCGGCTGCCTGGGCTGGTACGACAACGATCGCCGCATCTACTACGGCTCGGAAGCCACGGGCTGGGCACAACTCTGGTCGACAGCGGCTGACGGCAGCGACCGCCGCGCGCTCACGAGCGGCAAGTGGGAGGTGTACGACGTCGCGCTCTCGAGCGACAAGCAGAGTTTCTACTTTCACTCGAGCGAGACATCGCCGTTTGACCGCGATCTCTGGAAGATGCCGATCGCCGGCGGCGCGCGCACGAAGCTCACGGTGGGAGAAGGCGGGCACCAGGTCGTGCTCTCGCCCGACGAGTCCGCGATGGCGGACAATCTCTCGTTCGTCAATCACCCATCCGAGATCTATGTCGGCAAGCCCGGCGCGAAGGGAACGCAGATGACCACGTCGCCCACGGCGGAGTGGCTCTCGTTCAAGTGGCTGAATCCCGAGATCGTCATGATTCCCGCGAGCGACGGCGTGATGGTGCCAGCGCATATCTACCGGCCGAAGGAGATGGGCGCGAGGCCGAACGGCGCGGCCGTGATCTTCGTGCACGGCGCAGGCTACCTGCACAACGTCGGGCACTTCTGGAAGAACGGATATCCGCGCGAGTACATGTTCAATCACTACCTCGCGTCGAAGGGCTACGTGGTGCTCGACATCGACTACCGCGCGAGCGCGGGCTACGGCCGCGACTGGCGCACCGCCATCTATCGCTTCATGGGCGGCCGCGATCTTGCCGACCAGGTTGACGGCTCGAAATATCTCACCAAGAACTTCGGCATCCATCCCGAGCGCATCGGTATGTACGGCGGGTCGTACGGCGGATTCATGACGCTTATGGCACTGTTCACTGCGCCGAAGTATTTCGGCGCGGGCGCCGCCATCCGCAGCGTCACCGACTGGGCGCACTACAATCACGGCTACACGGGACAGATCCTGAATCTCCCGCAGAACGACAGCATCGCGTATCAGCGCTCGTCGCCCATCTTCCACGCGGAGGGGCTCGAGGATCCGCTCCTCATGCTGCACGGTATGGTGGATACGAACGTGAACTATCAGGATATCGTGCGTCTCGAGGAGCGGCTGATCGAGCTCGGCAAAACAAACTGGGATCTCGCGTCGTATCCGGTCGAGAACCACGGGTTCACGCGTCCCGCGAGCTGGACGGACGAGTACGGCCGGATCTTCAAGTTGTGGGAGACGACCATCGGCCCCAACGGCAGCAAGGCCAAACAATGACGACACTCGCAAACCCCGCTCGGGCGCCACTGCTCGAGCGGGTCAACGCGGTAATCCGGCGCATCATCGGCGCGCCGGATTTCTCGGCGTATCTCCGCCACCAGTCGGTGCGCCACCCGAACTGCACGCCCCTGACGGAGAAAGAGTTTCTCGACGAGCAGCTCACTGCCCGCTACTCGACGCCCGGCTCTCGCTGCTGCTAGCGTGAATCCGCGCGCTCGCATCGTCCGGAGTGCGACGATCGCGGCGATACTGGCCTCGACCATCGCCGGAGCGCTCGCGGCTCAAGTCGTGCGCGGCACCGTGCGCGACAGCGCGAGCCGGCAGCCTGTTTCCGGCGCCGTCGTGATGCTGCTCGATTCCGCTGGCACGCTGCTCGGCCGCAACATCACGAGCGAACGCGGAGAGTATCGCGTCGCGTACGCCCGCGTCGCGAAATCGCTCCGCGTGGTCCGGATCGGATTTCAGCCCCGCGAGCTTTCATTCGCGGAGTCCGCGGATCCCGCGCGCTCGCTTGACATCACGATGGTGCCGTTCACGACCACGCTCGCCACCGTTCGAGTCACGGACAAATCGAACTGTCCGCGCCGCGCCGATCGCGCCGCGGCCTTTGCGTTCTGGGATCAGGCGCGCGCAGGACTGCTCAACACCGTCGTCGCGCGCGAAGCCAATCCGATGTCGGTGCATCGATTGTATTTCCAACGTGCGCTCATCCCGGAAATCGAGAGCATCAAGAGTTTCGTTGTGTACGAAGACTCGGCGCGGAGTACGGAGACCTCGTTCTCAGCTGTGCGCCCGGCGAGCGATCTCGTGCGGCTTGGCTTCAAGGGCGATACCAACGTCATCGGATTCATGTTCGGCCCGGACGCCGACGTGCTGCTCGACGACGCGTTCGTGGAGGGATATTGCTTCCGGCTCGCCGAGCCGTCGAATGCGCGGCCCAATCAAGTCGGCCTCGCCTTCGCTCCGGCCGACTTCAAGCGCGGCCGCGTGGACATCGACGGCACACTCTGGATCGACACCGCGGCGCGCGCGCTGCGTGATGTCGAATTCGGATATGTTGGAATGGATCCGGTCGCGGAACAGTTTCACCCTGGTGGGATGATCTCCTTTGCGGTGAGCGCGAACGGTGTGGCGTTCATCGATCGTTGGTCGCTGCGACTCCTTGGCAACGCGCCGTACGCAGTGTACACGCCCAACTGCCGGGCAGAGTGCCGGATGCACGACAATTTCTATCCGACGGAGAACGGCGCCGAGGTATCGCACGCCGTATGGCCGGATGGCCAGCGCTGGGACGCGCGGCTCGGAACGGTGAGCATCCGGACGCTGACGACCGCGGGGCGACCCGCCGTGGGCGCTATGGTGCAGCTCCACGACACTCACTATCGCGGGATCGCCGACTCCAGCGGCACCGTCCTGATTCACGATCTGTTGCCGGGCCCGTACGCGTTGAGAATCCGGGACCCGAGAATCGAGGAACTCGGGTTTTTGCTGCCGACTCCGGTCACGTTCGTTGCTGCGCGCGATTCGGTCGTTCGACTCACCCTCGATGTTCCAACTGCGGAAGACTACGTCGCGAGTCAGTGCCGGAAGAACGGGCGTTGGAGGACGACCGACTCCACGTACCTTTTCGGACGCGTCGTCGATCCCGACAGCAAGCCCGTCGAGGGCGTGCGCGTCTCGTACGCCCTTCAGAGGAACAACGCAGAGTGGAGCTGGGGCAAGGAGACATTCCGGACCGGCGCCGACGGACTCTTTCAGTTCTGCAACACGACACTGACGCCCGGTCGGATTCTGCTGGTACGCGCGTCGCGATCAGGACATCCGAACGCGGATCTCACGCACACGACCACGAGCAACATGACGATCGTGCCAATCCGCGTCGACGCGCGGCCGTAACGGCGAATCAAGCCCGCACGCGTCTTGCTGGACCGGCAGGATATGTTAGTGCCCATTTTGCGCGGGCTCTCTTCCCCGGAAACGCGCGCTCGTATTCAGCGCGCCACGCGGCCAGGAATCGGTCGGCCTCCTCTCGCTGCACCATCGCCCACACCGCGCCGCCGAACCCTGCGCCGAACGCCGACGCCGCGATTGCTCCGTGCTCACGCGCCGATCGCGCGAGGTGGATCGTCTCAGCTACCTGATTGCGCAGTACGGTCTCTGCGAGCGATTGCGAGCGATCGACGAGTGAGCCGAGTTTGCTCCAGTCGCGATCGCGTATGGCATCGCCGACGCCCGGCACGATCACATCCGTCTCCTCACGAAACTGCGCGCGGCGCTCGAGAACCTCAGCGGATGCATCGTCCATCTTCGATCTTCCATCTTCCATCTTCCATCCGCCGTTCGGCCTCATCGCATCTGCGAGCCGGTTATACGCCGCCTGCGCATTTCCCGTCTTGGTCGCATGCACGCCGCTGACGCCGATCGCGATCACATAGTCTTCCGGCCACGACACGCGACGCTCCAGCTGCGCAGGCAAATACTTGAACTGCCCCGCGCTTCCCTCCTCCGCGCACACGATCGCGACGTGATCCTGCGCGCCGCCACGGACACCGACGCCGCCGTCAATGGGAAAGTCGCCATACGCCTCGCCGGTCTCGATCGCCGCGACGTACTCCGCGAATGCGATCGGCGTGGGAACCGCGGCGCGCCAGTGTTCGTCGTTCGCGAGATCGTTCGCGTCGACGAACGCCATCGCGAGCGTGACGACGAGGGCGGTGGAACTGCTCAGTCCCGCCGACGTGGGCAGGTTGCTCTGCAGCTGGACGGCGACGCCCTTCCGGGCGTACGGAAAGTCGCGCGCGAATCGGCGCGCGACCGCCGTGACGTACGCGCTCGAGCGAAGGCCGGTGGCCGTGGTATTGGGCGAGAGCGCGACGTCCATGGCGACCTCACCCGCCCCGCGGCTCAGGCGAATGACCGGTTTGTCGATCGCCGTGGCGCGCGCGTGAATGGCGAGTTCCGTCGCAATCGTGAGCGAGCGGCCGCCGGCGTAGTCCACATGTTTTCCGACGAGCTCCACCCGGCCCGGAACGAAATACTCCCGCGTTTCGGCGCGCGGCGGACTCACTTGGCCGCCGGCCAGAACCCGCGCAGCGTTCGCCACATGCCGAGCCCGCTGATCACGAACACGGCGAGCCANNGCCCATCCCGCGCCCGACGGGCGCACGAGTTCGTAGAAGCGTATGAGCGTCGCGCGGTCTGTCGGAGGAGCGAGCAGGGTGGCGGCCACCCAGACGACGGTCGTGACGCCGACGGTAACGAGCAACGAGATGTGCGATGCCACCTCGAGCCCGTTCTTGCGCGCGATGAAGAATCCGATCGCGACGATGAACGAGCTGGCCATCGCCGCGATCTCGCTCCACGCGCTCACGCGCCACCAGAACCAGCGGAGCAGGTAGATCAACCCCGTGCCGGCGCCGACTGACAGGATCAGGTCGAACGCTTCCTTCGCCGTTCCGAGCGCGTACGTGAGGAAGCCCGCGCAGACCATGAGGCCCGCCGTCGTCAGGCGGCCGACGAGCACGTAGTGCTTCTCGGTCTCACCCTTCCTCAGGAATCGGCGATAAAAGTCGTGGACGAGGTACGACGTGCCCCAGTTCAGATGCGTCTCGATGGTCGAGCGGTACGCGGCGAGCGTGCCCGCAACCACGAGCCCGAGGAATCCCGCCGGAAGGAATCGCATCATCGCGGGGTACGCGACGTCGTTGCCGATGAGCGATGAGTCCACATATGGAAACGCGACCGCGATGTCGTGCAGCGTAGGGAACACGAGCGTGGACGCGAGCGCCGTGAGAATCCACGGCCACGGCCGCAGCGCGTAGTGCATCACGTTGAACAGCAAGGTGCCTGTGACCGCGTCCTTCTCGGAGCGCGACGCCAGCATTCTCTGAGCGATATAGCTCCCGCCTCCGGGTTCGGCACCGGGATACCAGACCGACCACCACTGCACGGTGAGCGGAATCACAAACACCGCGAGCGCGACGGACCAGTCGCCGAAATCCGGCAGGAGCGCGAGCGTTCTCGCGGGGATCTTCGTGAGCAGGCCCGACATTCCGCCGACCGCCGGCTGCATCAGCGCAAACCATGTGACGGCGAACGTCCCGCTCATCGTGATCATGAACTGGATCGAGTCCGTGACGAGCACGCCCCAGAGGCCGCTGACCGACGCGAAGAAGATGGTCATCACGCCGCACACCGCGAGCGTGCGTCCCATGGGCCAGCCAAGCACGACGTTCGCGATCTTGGCCGCCGCGAGGTTCACGGTGGCCATGATGACGCAGTTGAAGAACAGGCCGAGGTATACCGCGCGGAATCCGCGCAGGAAAGTCGCGGCCTTGCCCGAGTAACGGATCTCGTAGAACTCGAGATCGGTGAGCACGCCCGAGCGGCGCCAGAGCCGTGCGTAGAAGAACACGGTGAGCATTCCCGTCAGCAGGAACGACCACCAGAGCCAGTTCTCGGCGACTCCTCGCTCGCGCACCATGTTGGTGACGAGGTTGGGCGTGTCGGTGCTGAAGGTCGTCGCGACCATCGACACGCCGACGAGCCACCAGGGCGCGGCGCGGCCGGAAGTGAAGAACTCGGAGGTGCTCTGCCCCGCCCGCTTCGCGAAGAAGATCGCGGGCAAGAACGATATGGCGATGCTCGCCGCGATGATTCCGATATCGAGCGGTGAAAAACTGAAGCCGCTATTCATAGAAAGCGGAATGGAAGGACCGGAAACCGCTTTCCACAGATTGCGCAGATGACCGCGGATCGAACAAACGATTAAAGAGGTTGTTCAATCCGCGGTCATCCGCGAAATCCGTGGAAACGCAGTTGTAGTTTCTCCTTTTCAAGTGCGCGCCTTCTGCCACTCTCCTCGCGTGAAGTCGGGAAACTTCATTGGAGCCGATCCCTTGGCAACGGACATCTCCGTGAGCGGGAACGGCGCGCTCCACGCCGCAGCGTCGTACACGTCGTAGTCGGGCACGAGCCCGTCGTGCAGGCACTGCACCAGACGGTATGCCATCACGAAGTCCATGCCGCCGTGCCCGCCCTTCTTCCGCGCGAGCTCGCCGATGTTCGACCAGAGCGGATGCGTATGCGTCGCCTTCCATGAATCGATGGTGGCCCACGACTCCCCGCCCTTCTGTCCCTCCACATAGACGCGCGGCGGATAATCCTCGAACGCGCCTCTCGTGCCCTGCACGCGGTTGTGCCGGGTGTACGGACGCGGATTCGAGACATCGTGCTGGAGCATGATCGTGCGCCCCTTCACCGTGCGGATGATCGACGTGTTGTGATCGCCGGTGATGTACTTCTCCTGCCACTTCGGATCTGCGTGGTCTTTCACCGTCGCCTCGCGATAGACCTCGAGCCCGCGCTCCGGGCCCGCGACCGACGCGATATAGTCGAAGCGATCGCCCGCATGGATGTCGAGATACCACGCCACCGGCCCGAGCCCATGCGTGGGATAGAGGTTCGCGTTCGCACGCGTGTGCCACGCCCGGCGCCACAGCCCTTCGTCGCGCGTTTCGAACAGGATCTCGCGCAGGTCGTGCAGGTACGCGGCCTCAGCGTGCAGCATCTCGCCGAATACGCCCGCGTGCACCATGCGGTTCACGAGCATCTCGGTCTCGCCGTAGCAGCAGTTCTCGAGGTGCAGGCAATG
>PMYN01000134.1 GCA_003171215.1 Gemmatimonadota bacterium
TCGAGCACGAAGAGCTCGCCGCCGTTGCCGAGGGCGCCGGCCTGCATCACGAGCTGCACTGCCTCCGGGATGGTCATGAAAAAGCGGCGCATCTCGGGGTGCGTGACCGTGACCGGGCCGCCTTCCTTGATCTGCCGCAGGAAGGTTGGGATCACCGATCCGCTCGACCCGAGGACGTTGCCGAACCGTACCGACACGAAGTTGCGCTGATCCGCCATGGCGGCATTGAGCACGATCATCTCCGCCACGCGCTTCGTCGCGCCCATGATGGACGTGGGGCGCACCGCCTTGTCGGTGGAGATGTTGACGACGTGTTTCACGTCGGCGTCGAGCGCGGCGTCCACCACGTTGCGCGTGCCGAGGACGTTGTTGGTGACCGCTTCGACGATGTTCTCTTCCATCAACGGCACGTGCTTGTGCGCCGCCGCGTGGAAGATCGCGTGCGGCTTGTGGCGGGCGACGATCGAGTGCACGCGGCCCGGATCGCGGATGTCCGCGATGATCGGAATCAACTTCAGCTTGGGGAACTGCTTGCGCAGCTCGCGCTCGATCTCGAAGATCTGGTTCTCGCTGTGGTCCACGGCGACGAGCGTGCTCGGCTCCAGTGCGGCAATCTGCCGGCAGAGCTCGCTGCCGATCGACCCGCCGGCGCCGGTCACGAGCACCGTGTGCCCCGTTGCCAGTTGCCTGACGGAGGCGAGATCGGTGACGATCACGTCGCGTCGCAGGAGGTCCTGGATCTCCACGCGCCGCAGCGTGCTCACGTTGGCGCGTCCGGAGATCAGGTCGTCGAAGCCGGGTATCGTGCGCGCCTGGATTCCGGCATCGCTGGCCGCCTGGACCACGCGCCGGACGACGTTACCCCGGGCCTTCGGCATCGCGATGATGACCTCGTCGACTCCGAGGCGGCTGATGAGCGACGGAAGATCTGCGAGCGTGCCCATCACGGGAATGCCGCCGAGCAACTGCTGCTGCTTGTAGGCATCGTCGTCCACGAAGGCGACGATGTGCACCTTGAGGCGTTCGTTGAGGCGTGTTTCGCGGAGGATCAGTTGTCCGGCCGAGCCGGCGCCAACTATGATGGCTCGCCGGTCGTTGGCCGAGCGATTGGTGCGACGGCCGGCGAATCGGGCCAGCAGGCGCGGCCCGGCGAGAACACCGGTCGCGAGAAGGGCGTCGAGCACGAGTGCAACGTATGGAAGGCGGACGGGGGCGAGCCCAGTCGCCGTCAGGCCGACGGTTCCCAGCAGGAACGTCAGAACGCCGGAGAGAGCGCCCACGTACAGAATGCGCTGGAGTTCCGAGATGCTCGCGTGCTGCCAGAGGCAACGATAGAGCCCCGCTGCGGAAGCGATGCCGAGGCGAATCCCGAGCGCAAGCAGCGCGTAGATGGTGACCGCATGCGAGAGATCAGCGGGCCAGGAGAACGACTCGACTCGAAGGCTCACCGCCAGCGCGGGGAGGCCGGCGAGGAGAAGGACGTCCAGAAAGAAGAAGTGGCGGTTTCGCATGGGTGGGGTGGGGCCTTCAACGTCACACTCTGCGCGCGGTGCGTCAATGCGCGCCGACGCTATTGAGCTACTCAAGAAATTGACTAGTCGTCTTGACAGCACAGAGGTCGTCGCCAATGTTCATGTGTTGAACATACCTCTTGTCTCGTCCAGACACTTCAGCCGCGGACCGTGAGCGATTCCTCGTTTCTGCGTGTGCTTCGCCTTCTCCATACGAGCCCCAGCCGCACGCAACGGGAGATGGCGCAGGAGCTTGGGATGAGCCTCGGCAAGGCGAACTACCTGCTGAGGGCGCTGCTCGGCAAGGGATTCGTGAAGATCCAGAACTTTCGCAACAGCTCCAACAAGCGTGGCTACGCCTACCTCCTTACTCCGGAGGGAGTCGCGGCCAAGGCCGAGCTCACGCGACGTTTTTTGGCAGCGAAGATCGAAGAGTACGATGCCCTCCGCCTCGAGATAGAGCGGTTGCGGATGGAGAGCGAGGGTGCAGTAGAGGAAAGGTAGGGCGTAGCTCGTTTGGGTTCGTCGCGGTATTTCACTTGGTTCGTCACGATCTGTGACTGACCATGCACTTGGGTTCCCATGATTCAGCGGGTCGATACCCCTGAAGTGCAGACTGACCATTGGTTCGTGATTTGGGCTGAATCGCGCGCCGAGAAGAAGGTCGAGAAACGGATGGCAGCGCTTGGGCTGACCCCTTGGCTACCGATCGTGAAGGAGCGCCACCGCTGGAGTGACCGCTGGCGGGAAGTTGAGTGCCCGCTCTTTCCCGGCTATCTCTTTGCCAAGGCCACCAATGCCGACTGGCATCAGATTCTTCGGACGCAGGGTGTCCTGACTGTGGTCAAAGAAGGCGGGAGGCCAGCTCTGCTTGCCGACAGTTTTGTCACCGCTCTTCGTGATGCGATAGGACGCGAGGGCGCCGCGCCCGAAGCTGTTACCGAGCGCGTCGACTACGCCGCGGGAGACGAAGTGATCGTACAGGAGGGTGTGCTTCGCGGAGTTCGCGGGATCGTGCGCGAACGGAGGAGCGGACGCCAACTGGTGATTTGGGTCGCCGAGATTGGGAGGGGGGTCGGGTTCACGATTGGGTCGGCGCTGGTCACGAGGGCGCTCGCCGCATGGTGATCATGCCGTGTCTGTGAGCGCACTTATCGTCGGCCTCGGGAGTATTGGCCGACGTCACCTGTCAAACTTGACACAGCTCGAACCCGATCTGAACGTAACAGTCTGGCATCAGCACTCGAGCCCGAATGACCACGCCGCTGATTATGCTGCGCGCCCAGTGCATCATGTCTTCAATGTTCGCGATGCCTTGAAGGCGAAGCCGCGGTTCGCTTTGATCACCGGGCCCGCGTCGGTGCACGTGGAGACAGCGCTGGAACTTGCGGGACGCGACATCCACCTCCTGATTGAGAAACCCTTGTCGAATCGTCTCGAGGGTATTGATCTGCTGGTGGCACTATGCCGAGAGAAAAAATGCGCGCTGTTGGTAGGGTACAACTATCGGTTCTATCCGCCGCTGCAGGCGATGAGGCAAGCCATAGACGACGGACGAATTGGTCGAGTTTTGTCGGTGCGCGCTGAAGTAGGACAGTACCTGGCCGACTGGCGTCCGGGCGTTGACTACCGGCAAACTGTGTCCGCTCGATCGGAACTCGGTGGCGGCGCACTCCTCGAATTGAGCCACGAGATTGACTATGTACGCTGGCTTGCCGGAGAAATCACCGAAGTCAGCGCCCGGATTGGTCATGTGAGCGATCTCGAGCTTGACGTGGAAGACACTGCGGAGATCACGCTGGCGTTCGCCAGCGGTGCCATTGGGAGCATTCATCTCGACATGGTCCAGCGCGCACCAACGCGAACGTGCAAGGTCATCGGCACTACGGGAACGTTGATCTGGGATGGTATCAGGCACCACGTGCGCTTGTATTCCTCGGAGACGTCGCAGTGGGCTGACGTGTCCGCACCCAGCGTGCGAGACCGCAACGAGAGCTACCGGGCAGAGTTGCGTCATTTTCTCGATTGCGTCGCTGGCAAGGCAACTCCAGCAGTGACGGGAGAAGAAGGCCGGCGAGTGTTGCAGATCGTCCTGGCCGCCAGACGGTCCGCGATGGACTGCCGAGTCGTGACAGTGTGAAGCCATATGTCGTGGCGGCGATCTTCGCGCGCGGTGGATCAAAGGGCGTTCCTCGGAAGAATGTTCGCCCGTTCGCCGGGAAACCCTTGATCGCGTATGCGATCGAAGCTGCTCATGCTAGCAAACTCATTGATCGTGTGATCGTATCCACGGACGATGCAGAGATTGCTGAAGTAGCCCGCCGCTGTGGCGCTGAAGTGCCGTTCGTGCGCCCATCGGCACTGGCTCAAGACGACTCGCCGGAATGGATGGCCTGGCAGCACGCTATTCGCACGCTCCATGGTAATGACGGTCCGCGCCCGTGGGATGTTTTTGTCTGCGTACCAACGACTTCGCCGTTGCGAAAAGTCGAAGACATCGATGCGTGCATTTCGAAACTGCTATCTGGTGATGCAGACATTGTGATTACGGTTCGCAATGCCGAGCGGAGCCCGCACTTCAACATGGTCACGCTTAACGAGCGTGGCGTGGCACACCTCGTAATTCCGCCGCAGCGTGCGACATCGCGTCGACAAGATGCCCCGGCGGTCTTTGATATCACGACGGTAGCCTATGCCGCGCGGCCGTCGTTCGTATTGTCAGCGACGGGAATGTTTCAGGGCGTAGTTCAGGCGGTTGTCGTGCCCACCGCACGCGCTCTCGACATCGACACCGAACTTGACTTCCGGGTGGCGGAGCTGCTGCTGCAACAGCAATTGGAGTCACATCCATGAATTCGCTCAAGGCTCTCATGGACCTTCATGGACGGGTTGCGCTGATTACCGGCGGCGCGGGCCACATTGGACGGGCAATGGCCGGTGCGCTGGCTGAACTCGGCGCCGGAGTCGTGTTGCTGGACCTTGATGCCCAGGCCGCCACGAACTTGGCGGCTCAGATACGTTTCGACTACGGCGTGGAGACGCTGGCTGTTGGCGTGGATCTGACCGACGAAGCCGCGGTTCGAACTGTGCCGGGAATCGTGCTGAAGCAATTTGGCCGCCTCGACATTCTCATCAACAATGCGGCGCTGGTTGGCACCTCGGAATTGAAAGGGTGGGGTGTCCCGTTCGATGACCAGAGCGCCGCTACATGGCGGCTGGCCATGGAAGTAAATCTGACGGCACCATTCGTGCTCACGCAGGCGTCCCGCGCTGCGCTCGCTTCCTCAGGGCACGGTTCGGTGATCAACATCGGGTCCATCTACGGGATGGTCGCGCCGGATATGAGCCTGTACGCTGGTACAGCCCTCGGTAATCCGGCGGCATACTCGGCGAGCAAGGGCGGGCTCCTCCAACTGACCCGTTGGCTGTCGACCGTTCTGGCGCCGGATATTCGTGTCAACGCCATCACCGTCGGCGGCGTGTCGCGGAATCAAGGCGCGGCGTTTCAGGAACGCTATATCTCTCGAACGCCGCTCGCTCGGATGGCCACCGAACAAGACTTGATCGGCGCAGTCGCGTACTTGGCCAGCGACCTCTCCGCCTACGTAACGGGACACAACCTCGTTGTCGACGGGGGGTGGACAGCGTGGTAATCGCTGTGACGATCGGCGACAGGAGGGTGGGCAGCGGGTCTCCGTGCTTCGTCATTGCGGAAGCCGGCGTGAATCACAACGGCAGCGTGGAATCGGCATGTCGTTTGGCAGAGATTGCCCGTGAGGCTGGTGCCGACGCGGTCAAATTCCAGACGTTCAAGGCGGCGAAGCTCGTCACGCTCGATGCACCGAAGGCGGAATATCAGCGGCAGACCACCTCCACCGGCGAGTCACAGTTCGAAATGCTTCGCGCGCTAGAACTGTCCGAAGCGGCTCATCGAGAAATCCTGGAGCATTGTCGAAGATCAGGCATCCTCTTTCTGTCATCGCCGTTTGACGAAGAGAGTGCTGACCTCCTTGGCACGCTGGGAGTGCCGGCGTTCAAGATTCCATCTGGCGAGATAACGAATCTGACCTTCCTTTCCCACGTCGCGCGTAAGGGGAAGCCCATCATTTTGTCCACCGGGATGGCAGACCTTGCGGAAGTGGAGCAGGCGGTTGCGACCATTCGGCAGGCGGGAAATCCCAACATTATTCTGCTGCAGTGCGTGACGAACTATCCTGCCGCGCCGGAGGATGTCAACCTTCGTGCGATGAGAACGATGGCAGAAGCGTGCCATCTGCCGGTCGGCTATTCGGACCACACCGTCGGGAACGAAGTGGCGTTCGCTGCTGTTGCGCTCGGCGCATGCGTGGTCGAGAAACACTTCACACTCAGCCGGGAACTTCCCGGGCCTGACCACAAAGCGTCGATTGAGCCTGACGAATTGGCGCAACTGGTCCGCGGAATTCGCGCGGTTGAATCCGCGTTCGGCACGGGGCGCAAGGAACCAGCTGTGAGCGAAGCGGCGACGGCTGCAGTGGCGCGGCGGAGCCTGGTGGCGGTCTCGACCATACCCGCAGGTGCGGTCCTCACCGAGGATGTCGTCGCGATGCGCCGTCCCGGCACCGGATTGCCACCGAGCATGCGTGGACAGGTCGTGGGCCGCAGGGCACGGGTGCTGATTGCTGAAGGCACTTTGATCTCGATGGAGATGCTGATTTGAGGACGATCGCCATCGTCACTGTCGCGAGATCCGACTACGGTATCTACCTGCCTATCCTCCGACGTATTCAGACGGATCCCGAACTGAATCTGCGGCTGATGGTGTCCGGCGCGCATCTCTCGCCTGAGTTTGGGATGAGCGTGAAGCTCATCGAAGCCGACGGATTCACCGTTGCCGACCGGGTCGAAATGTTGTTGTCGTCGGATTCGCCAGAAGGCATTTCAAAATCGATCGGTCTCGGCGTGATTGGTTTTTCGCAGGCCTTTGCACGCTCGCAGCCGGATCTGCTTGTGGTGCTGGGCGACCGCTTCGAGATGTATGCCGCGGCTCTGGCGGCCCTCCCGTTCCTGATCCCCGTAGCGCACATTCACGGCGGCGAAGTCACGATGGGAGCGATTGACGACGCGTTGCGGCATTCGATGACCAAGCTGAGCCATGTGCATTTCGTGTCTACGGTCGACTATGGCCGACGGATTGAACAGCTGGGCGAGGAGTTGGATAGGATTGTGGTGTCGGGAGCGCCGGGTTTGGACAACCTGAACAGCTTCACGCGCCTCTCCGGAGCTGAGCTCTTTGCGAAGTTCGGTTGTTCCACGCAACCGCAACCTTTGCTAGTGACATTTCATCCGGTGACGCGTGAATACCCTCTCGTGAAAACGCAGACCCAGGCGCTGTTGGATGCACTCGACGAAGTCAAACTGCCCGTCGTGTTTACGCAGCCCAATGCCGATACGGGTGGTCGGCAGATCAGCCACATGATTGATGAGTTCGTCAGCCATCATGCAACCGCGTGCCGCGTCGACAACCTTGGCTTGCAGGGATATTTCAGCCTAATGAGTCTCGCTGCGGCCATGGTGGGGAATTCATCGAGCGGCATCATCGAAGCGCCGTCGTTCGGTCTTCCCGTCGTGAACATCGGCTCGCGTCAGACGGGCCGCGTCAGAGCCAGCAACGTGATCGATGTCGAAGCCGATCGCTCCGCCATCGTTGTCGGTATCCGCCAGGCCGTAAGGCCTGAGTTCCGTGACGGCCTTCGTGGTGAAGTCAACCCGTACGGGGACGGTCACGCCTCACGGATCATCGTCGAGCGACTCAAGTCGATCACGCTGGGGCCGCGCTTGACGACGAAGCGATTCCGCGACGTGCGGGTCGCCGGCGTGATCGGCGGCTGATCCCTTGACGCGTTAGTGCGTCACACCTGGCGGTGGCGGTCACGCCCCTTTGCTGATCGACAGTCCGTCGATTCATGGTGTTGGGCTCCACAATGTCTTGGACTCCAATCCAAAGTTGTCGGGCGCAACACCGCTCAACGCGCCAATTCTAGGGCGAAGGATATGTTGAGTTTGCTTGCCGGCCACGAGGTGAATCGATTCGTCATCGGGCTGGGTGGGACGGGCGTCAATCGACGGCGACAGCGACTTTTCTACTTAGCCCGGGCGCAGGGCCTGCGTTCGATGAGGGTTATCCAACCGAGGATGCATTTCTTCGTGCTCGGCGCGAATTGGCGACCGATCGAAATTGTCGCCCGGCAGCGTTGTCAACGCCCGAGCCGAGGCCGGTTTTGGTGCTATCGTCAATCACGGAAGTATGGCGGAACGCGGTTGTCAGATTTGTGGTCAGATCTACGTGGCCACCAACGCGGTGCCGGCCAGCACAGTACGAGTCGGCCTGCGAGCGCGTGTCGGAGCCGGAGCGACGATCCGATGGGGATTGTTATCGGTGAGGGCGCCGTCGGCGGGTCCGCACCCGCCGTCATGAAGAACGTTGTAGCGGGCAGTTGGTGGTCGGTGTGCCGGCGCGCGCGGTGGCGAGGCAACGGAGGATGTTCATGAACGTACGCATTGCTCCGCGACTCGATATCAAGGGGCCCAATCTCGTGAAGGGCATCCACTTCGAAGGGCTACGCGTGTTGGGCAAGCCCGAGGATTTCGCCCGATATTACTATGAGAATGGAGCTGACGAACTGATCTATATGGATGCCGTGGCGAGCCTATATGGCCGCAATAGCTTGCTGGAGATCATCGAGCGCACGTCGCGCGAGATCTTCATCCCGCTGACCGTCGGAGGTGGGTTGCGGACCATCGAGGACATACGGAAAGTGTTGCGCGCGGGCGCGGACAAAGTGTCGTTGAACACGGCCGCCATCGCTCGTCCGGAATTTGTGCATGAGGCCTCACGCACGTTCGGCGCATCCACCATCGTTGTGTCGATTGAAGCAATGCCCGTGGCGAATGGACGATACGAGGCATATGTCAATTACGGCCGCGACAGGACCAGTGTGGACGCGCTCGAGTGGGCCGTCCAAGCCGCTGACCTCGGCGCCGGGGAGATTATGATTACGTCGATTGCCCGCGAGGGAACCGGCCAAGGATTCGACGTTGAACTGGTCCGGAAGGTGTCGGATCAGGTCTCTGTCCCAGTAATCGCGGGCGGCGGCGCCGGCAGCGTCGATGATGTCAGGCGCGTGATCACGGAAGGGCGCGTGGAAGCGGTCGCGCTCGCGTCGATCCTGCACTACAACTATCTGAAACAGGCTCAGCAGGTGGCGGGCGGCGACTACGCCACCGAGGGTAACACCGAGTTCCTGAAACGCGGCACCGGATTCTCTCGCGTAAAAGACGCGTCACCGCGCGATGTCAAGTCGCATCTGGCCGCGAACAGCATCGCTTGTCGATACTCCGAGGACGCTGGCACACATGTCTGATGCGGCCCCCCCACGCGTGGCGATTGTTGACTACGGCCTCGGAAATCTCTACAGCGTCAAGCAAGCGTGCGCCTACGTCGGATTGTCCGCGACGATCACATCGTCGAAACCGGACATTCTCGCATCGGATGCGATCATCCTTCCGGGCGTCGGTGCGTACGGCGACGCGATGGCGACTCTCGGCACCCTGGGGCTGATCACGGCCATTCAGGACTACGCCGCCGCCGGCCGGCCGCTCGTTGGTATTTGTCTCGGCATGCAACTGCTCATGAGCGGCAGCGATGAGTTCGGTCAGCGCGATGGTCTCGGTATCATCCCCGGACGCGTTGTGCGATTCCAGGATCCGGTCGTCGACGATCACAAGCTCAAGATACCGCAAATTGGCTGGAACGGCATTTATCGGGTCAAGGCTATGGTATCTGCCGGTGGTGATCCTTGGACCGGCACGTTCCTCGAGTCCGTTGCGGACGGCGAGCCGATGTACTTCGTTCACAGCTACGTGGTCCGACCCGCCGATCCTGACGTGGTGTTGTCGACAACGCGCTATGGGAACATCGAGTTTTGTTCGTCGCTGAGATTCAAGAATGTCGTTGCATGCCAGTTCCATCCCGAGCGGAGTGGCCCTGAAGGGCTGAAGATCTATCGGACCCTAGCCAAGATGATCAGTGATCGTATCACGGGAGCAGTCGAGTGAATCCGTCGCCTAAGGCCAAGTACGGTCTCCCCGAACACGTCATGTTTTGCAAGCGATGTGTCATGTCTAATCAGCGGCCAGCATCGATTCCGGAGTTCAGACACCTACCGGATCGCCAGGGCGCGAAGTACATGCACATTGATGAAGAGGGCGTGTGCGACGCCTGCCGGCATGCGGACCAGAAGGAAGCGATCAATTGGAAGGTCCGCGAGGAAGAACTGGTCAGACTGTTGGATCAGCACCGGCGCAACGACGGCGCGTATGACTGCCTAGTTCCCGGTAGCGGCGGCAAGGATAGCGTCTATCAATCGCACGTGTTGAAATACCGTTACGGGATGCACCCGTTGACCTGCACTTGGCCGCCGACGTTATACACCGACTACGGGTACCACAATTATCGCACTTGGCTTGAGGTCGGTGGTTTTGACAACGTGACCTTCAAACCGAATGGCCGCGTTCACACAACTCTGACACGACTGGCCATTCAGAATCTGCTGCATCCGTTCCAGACCTTCATCCTCGGGCAGAAGAACCTGGCTCCGAAAATCGCAGCGCAGTATGGAATTTCGCTCATCTTCTATGGTGAAAACGAGGCCGAGTACGGGAACCCGCTGGCCGACAACCAGACTTCACTTCGCGATAAGTCGTATTTCGCTATGCGCGATATGACCGATGTGTACTTGGCCGGCGTCTCAGTTCCGGACTTAGTAGGCAAACATGGCCTCACGCTGCAGGATCTGAGGGCCTATTTGCCGATGCCATCGAGCGATCTGGAGAAGACGTCGATTCAGGTGCATTACCTCGGCTATTACCTGAGGTGGACGCCTCAAGAGTCTTACTACTACGCGGTCGAGAACACCGGCTTCCAGGCGCGCCCGTTCCGGACCGAGGGCACCTACAGCAAGTACAATAGCATCGACGACAAGATCGATGATCTGCACTATTACACGACGTGGATCAAGTTCGGCCTCGGCCGCGCGTCGTATGACGCGTCTCAGGAGATCCGCAACCGGCACTTGACTCGTGAGGAAGGCGTGGCCCTTGTGCACCAGTTCGACGGCGAGGTGCCAACGCGCTATTTCTCGGAAGTCATGGAGTACATCGGCATGTCGGCAGACGAGTTCATGTCGCTCTGTGATGACGCCAGGTCAGCGCACTTGTGGGAGAAGCACGGCGGCGAGTGGGTGTTGCGTCACGTGGTGGCGTAGTTGCAAGGGCCTGAACACAGGCATACAATGTTCCGCGATATTGACAAGCTCTGCGTCCGGCTGGGCGACTCGGTTCGAAAAGCCATCAAGCATATCGAAGACGGGCAATGCGGCATCGTGCTCGTCGTCGACGGGGACCGTCGTCTCTTAGGGACCATCACCGATGGCGATATCCGTCGTGCGCTACTGGCCGAACAGGATATTGACGCACCTGTGGAGTTGTTCTTGGCGATTAAAGAGAATTCTCCGTATGCGCATCCCGTGACAGCACCGATCGGTACCGCGCCGGCCGAGCTGCTAGCGCGGATGATCTCAGGCGTGTTCCGGCAGATTCCACTGATTGATGGGGACGGCCGTGTTGCAGCCTTGGCGACGCTTCAGGATTTACTGCCGGCGTCGACTCCGGCCTTGGGAGCCGTCATCATGGCCGGCGGGTTGGGTACGCGGTTGATGCCGTTAACGGAGGACCTGCCCAAGCCGATGTTGCCGGTCGGCGGCCGGCCGCTTATGGAACACATCATCGAGCAGCTCCAGCAGGCGGGTATTCGTCGGGTCCATGTGAGCACGCACTACAAGCCCGAGAAGATCATCGAACACTTTGGTGACGGGCAGGCTTTCGGGGTAGACTTGAACTATGTCAACGAAGATCTGCCGCTGGGAACCGGCGGCGCTCTGGGGCTGATCTCGCCGCCGAGCGAGACGCAACTGGTAATCAACGGCGACATCCTCACTCAGATTGATTTCGGCGCGATGCTGGCGTTTCACCAGGACAATGCAGCGTCGCTCACCATGGCCGTGCGGCGATATGAACTGCAGGTTCCGTACGGGGTGATCGAGTGCGACGGAGCGCGAGTGACCAGTCTCAAGGAGAAGCCGCAAGTCGGTGTTCTTGTGAACGCGGGCGTGTATCTGCTAGAACCTTCGGTTTACGAGTTCATTCCCAGAGGCCGGAGCTTCAACATGACTGACCTGATCTGGTGGCTTCTCGACGCCGGTAGGACAGTCATTAGTTTCCCGATTCGCGAGTATTGGCTGGACGTCGGCCAGCACGGTGACTACGCGCAAGCGCAAGACGACATGAAAAATGGAAAGGTAACGCGGTGAACTGGACCGGGAAACGAGTGCTCGTCACGGGTGCCGGTGGCTTCATCGGAAGCCATTTGATCGAGCGTTTGGTCGAACTGGGCGCGAACACGCGCGCGTTCGTCCACTACAACGCGCTAGGCTCCTGGGGCTGGCTTGATCATTCGCCGCTACGCGGGGAGATGACTGTTATGGCGGGTGATATTTGTGACTCGGATAGCGTGCGCGAGGCAATGAAAACCATCGACGTTGTGTTCCACCTAGCCGCCCTCATCGCCATTCCATATTCATATCGCGCGCCAACGTCGTACGTCCGAACGAACATCGGCGGCACGCTGAACGTGCTGCAGGCTGCCCGGGAGATAGGAATCGAGCGGCTTGTCCATACGTCGACCAGCGAGGTCTACGGCACGGCGCGCTATGTCCCAATCGACGAAGCGCATCCGCTGCAAGGGCAGTCGCCGTACTCCGCGAGCAAGATCGGAGCGGACAAGATGGCTGAGGCCTTCAGCCTGTCGTTCAACCTGCCCGTTGTCACCGTGCGGCCTTTCAATACGTTTGGTCCGCGGCAGTCGGCACGAGCAGTGCTGCCTACGATCATGAGTCAATGCCTTGCGGGAGGCACGGTGAAGCTCGGCAATCTCAGTCCCACGCGCGATCTGAACTTTGTCGAGAACACGGTCGAGGGATTCGTGATGGCAGCGTCGGCTCCCGACGCGGTCGGCCACACACTGAACCTCGGATCAGGGCGCGAGATCAGTATCGGCGATCTTGCGCGGCTGATCGCGACGATCGCCGGTCACGAAATCACGATCGAAATGGATGAGGCCCGTCTCCGCCCGATCGGCAGCGAAGTCGAACGCCTACTCGCGGACAATACGTTGGCAAGAAAGCTACTCGGATGGGAGCCATCCGTGAGCCTTGAAGAGGGGCTGCATCGCACACTTGAGTGGATGAAGTTGAACGCCAGGAGCTATCGCACGAATATCTATGCCGTTTGAGAGATGCGCGGAGCGAGTTCGGTGCGATCCATGACTCTGTACGTGATCTCGCGGTACCGGACAATGCGTTGGCGTAGATCACGAGAGCTAGTTGAGTTCTCGCGCTCCATTCGCGCCATGAGTTGCGACGTTATTGATTCCGTCGATGATTCAGACCAACGCGGATGGTGAGCGTTCTTCACCGCAGGGAACGGGCGATGAACAGGAGTTCGACACATACCGCCTTCACCAGCGTGATTCCTGGCAGGCAGTGCTGCCGCGTCCGTGAACACCGCCGCCATCGGCGAGCGCTAGTGTGCTCGACGATCGTCTGCAAAGTTCCGTTGCATAACGCGTGAAACTCATCCAAACGCCCATGCGGGCGAAGCGTTCTATTGTCGAAATGACGGATGCTGTGCCGGCGCTAAGACATTGTGCTTGAGCAAGCTCCAGAGGAAGGGTTGAAGATAGCCTTCCATGAGAATAGTTCGATTGCGCAGGACGTTCGCCGTCTCGCTGGGAAATCGGTGGTGTATGGCGTTGGAACGGTTCTGCTGCGAAGCGTCGGCTTGTTGGTGTTGCCCTTGTATACGCATTTCCTGACCCCTGCGGACTACGGCATCGTAGCACTATCGGCGACACTTACCGCATTCCTCGCCATCGTCTTTCCGCTCAGTCTCTACAGTGCCGTCGCACGATTCTATTTTCTAACCTCGTCTGACGAGGAACGGCGGCGGACCAATGGGACCATATGGATCGCGATTCTGATTCTCGGATTGGCGGCGAGTGCGTGTCTGGACCTCGTGGGCGCCCCGTTATTCCGCTGGGCCTACGCCGATCTCCCATTCAGTCCGTTTGTCCGGATGTCGATTTGGACTGCGTTCTTAAGCCTGTTCAATCTGGTCCCGCTGAACTTGCTGCAGGCCAAGGAACAGCCCGGCGCGTATGTCGCGTGGAGCGTCGGCAGCGTGCTGCTTACCGCAGGCATGATTCTCATCTTCGTGGTCGTGCTTAGGCAGGGCGCCTACGGATACCTCTTTGCGACTCTACTTGCGAACTTCGTTCTTGCCACACCTCTGGCCATTGTCACGATTCGCGAGTGTGCGTTCGCGTTCGACTTCAAGATCCTGCGTAGGGCGCTTGCGTTCAGCCTACCGCTGGTTCCGCACGGCGTTGCGAGTTGGGCGCTCGGTCTGTCGGACCGAGCGATCCTAATGCACTTCGTTCCGCTTGGAGCAATCGGATTGTATTCGCTCGGCTACCAGTTCGGCGCCGTGATGATCATGGCCTCGGGCGCGATTTCGAACGCTTGGATTCCGTTCCTCTACAAGCGCGTCGCCGCGCAGGGCAAACAGGCTAATGCCGGTCTAGCTCGCTTGGTGACGTACTACACACTCGCCGTCTGCACGATCGCCGTGCTCCTGTGTCTTTTCTCCCGCGACGCGATTCTGCTGTTTACTAGCCCTCCGTTCCACGGGGCGTCCCCGATTGTCCCCATCGTCGTGATCGGATATCTCTTTAACAGTCTCTATATTGTTCCCGCAAACTTTCTGTTTGTATCGAATCGTACTGCGTACCTTCCGATCGCGACAATGGGTGCCGCCGTATTAAACATCTTGCTTAACCTTGTACTGGTGCCGCGTTACGGCATAATCGCAGCTGCATGGACCACGCTCGTGGCGTTTCTAGTTACGTTGATCGTCACGTTGGTAATAGCGAGCCGAGTCTTTCCCTTTCCATACGAGTATAGGCGAATCGCCCTGATCTTGATTTCAACTGCGATCGTCGTTGCTGGCGGACTTCAGACTTATGTCGCTCTGCCTATTGATCTCGTGGTACAGTCTGCGTGGCTAGTTGCCTTTCCTTTGTTGCTCGTGCTGTCCGGAGTTATGTCGAATCGCGAGCGCGAAGCACTCGGGGCGTTTGCGCGTCGAATGCTGCCGAGGGTGTAGCGCCGGGTCCTGCTGGGCCCGATGGGCTCTCTCAGTGCTGAATTCGTTGTGCCTCGACTGATTATTTCCTTGGATTTGAGAGAGGAAGTTCGTGGCGCGCGGTACTGGTGCGAGCACCGATAGAGCGACGTGTAGTTACCCGCCGTCCTCAGCCCGATGGCGCGACGGAGTTTCTTATGCCCCCGATGTCGCACTTCAATTACGTGGAAAGTCTAGTCGTCGTGCCGCGTCATGCACAGGATGGCGCACATCTCGGACGACGTGAGCGTGTGGTTCGAGAGATTGTTACGATGGTGGCGCAACATACTGCGCGCGACGGCTAGCGCGTGCTGCTGGAATGCACCCTACCGATCATGGGCATCGATCCTCTGAACTCTCGCTACCCGAAGTACTCAACAGAACCCACCCACTTCTAGGCATGTCAATCGACACCGGTGAGAGAAGAAGCGGGCAGCGCGAAACATTGATCCGGCTCTACGGAGATTCGCTGAGCATGCCGCGCTCGACCGAGGGTATCCACTACCTCGAAACGTTCGCAGAGAGGTTTCGCGCGCAGATTGAGGATACTACGCCCGGGTGTCGCGTCTCAATTTATAATCGATCGCGCGGAGGGGTCGCGATTTCGACACTCCTGGAGGACTTTAGGAAGGACAGTTTCTTCTTCGGCATGCCCGGAGGCTCGGTCATGATCCTACAGGCGGGCATCGTCGATTGTGCTCCTCGGCCCTTGCCCCCGTTGATCCGTCGCGGCGTGGCAATGTTGCCACCAAGGGCCAAATCGCGTGTCATAGAATTCCTGCACGAACATCGCGCGGGAATCTTGCGCCGGGGTTTCGGGTGGCGCGCGACGTCGTTGAGAACTTTCGCCGACGTTTACTCGGAGTGGTTGAGCGTGGCGTGTCGAACATTCGAGTTGGTTTACGCCGTCAATATCGCGCCAACCAATGCAGCGACGGAGGCGAGATCGCCAGGGTTCGGAAGATCCGTGATTCAGTACAACTCTCTAATCAAGCGTGCCTGCCAAACCGCTGAGAGCAACAACGTGCGATTGATTGACGTGCATGCCGCCATTCTGGGGGATGAACGTGGTATAAACAAATTCATCAACGCAAACGATGGCCATCATATCACGGCGGCTGGTCACCGTTTGTATGCGGACCTTCTAGTCGCGACACTGAGAAGAGATGGGGCACTGGGGCTTGGACCACTCAACGAGGACTATAGGTGATAACCACTGCAATTATCGGGGCTGGCCGCATGGGTCGGCGACACATTGAGATGGTGCGTCAACTCGGACTCGAGTTGGTGGGAGTGTGCGATTCGCAGTCGGCAGCGCTCGTGCTCGCCGCGACTGATCAAGCGGTGCCGGAGCACTTGTTGTTCAGCGATGCTGCGACGATGTTGTCGCGAACGACGCCAGCATGCGTCATCGTGGCGACGACTGCGCCCAGTCACTGCGAGTACACTTGCCTAGCGGCGGAGCTCGGCGCGAAGTTCATTCTTTGCGAGAAACCCATGGCCGTTTCGTTGAACGAGTGCGACCGGATGATTCGCGTTTGCACCCGTCATGGAGCACGCTTGGCAATCAATCATCAGATGCGATTCATGCAGCAGTATATCGTGCCAAAGCGGCTACTCGCCTCGCCCGTCCTCGGCGGTCTGACTAGCGTCACGGTTGTGGCAGGGAACTTCGGGATGAGCATGAACGGCATCCATTATTTCGAGATGTTCCGGTTTCTCACTGACGAACCAGTTTCGGCTGTGTCGGCGTGGTTTTCGGACGAGCATGTGCCGAACCCTCGGGGCTCGCATTTTGTTGATCGTGCAGGTTCAATACGCCTTTCGACACCTTCGGGCAAGCGCTTCTACATTGAGAGCGGCGCCGATCAAGGGCACGGGATCGTTGTTGTCTACGGCGCAAGGTACGGACAGATTGTCGTCGATGAACTCGCGGTGACGCTCCGCTATTCTGCACGACTTGAAGCGCATCGCGAGCAGGCGACCACCAGATACGGCATGCCGTGGTTCGAGAACTCCGAACCCATCGCGGTGAACATTATTGAGGTCTCAGGTTCAGTACTGACAGCGCTTCTCCAGGAAAAGAACTATCCATCCGGAGAAGATGGGCGGTCTGCTCTACGAACATTGGTAGCAGCGTACCTATCCACCGAGAACGGTAACCGCACGGTCGATCCTCGCTCTCCTGACATGCCCGCGGCTCGAGTGTTTCCGTGGGCTTGACGCATCCAAGTCCGGATGGAACGATTGACGTTGCCATCATCGGCGCCGGCTACATGGCGCGTGAACATGTGCGCGCTTTCGTATCGATTCCGGGCGTTCGTGTCTGCGGCATTCATAGTCGAACCGCTGCGCGCGCCGAGTCGTTGAGCGCCGAGTTTGGGATCCAAACGGTCGCGGCGAGCATTCCAAATCTCTATGAACGCACGCGAGCCCAACTTGTCGTGATCGCTGTCCCCGAACTCGAAGTGCGTGCGGTGGCTGAGGCGTGTTTTGAGTTCTCCTGGGTAGCGCTCGTGGAAAAGCCTGCCGGATACAACTACGAAGATGCGCAGGCGATTGCCAACGCTGCAAGTTTGGCGCAGCGACGCGCCTTCGTCGCGCTCAACCGACGGTACTACTCCAGCACACGCCATGTGCGGGCGGCACTTGCGAGTGACACCTCGCCCCGATTCATCAAGGTCCAGGACCAGGAAGATCCTGCACAGGCGCTGGCGAGCGGCCAGCCGTCGCTGGTAGTTGCGAATTGGATGTACGCGAATTCCATTCATCTCATTGACTTGTTCCGAGTTTTCGGACGAGGAGCCGTTGCGTCTGTCAATCCAGTAATCCCGTGGAATGCGGATGTTCCCGGTGTCGTGGTGAGTCACGTCCGGTTTGACAGCGGCGACGAGGGGCTCTACGAAGGTTTGTGGAATGCGCCCGGTCCTTGGGCGGTGTCGGTTTCGACGCCGGCCACGCGTTGGGAGCTTCGACCGATCGAGCAGGTATCACGACAGAATCGCGGCGAGCGCCGTGCCGTCGCAATCGATGTCGATGCACGGGACGTCGACTACAAGGCGGGACTTTGGGCGCAGGCCGAAGCTGCCGTCGCGGCGGTGCGTCACGAACCCACGGATCTACCGACCTTGAAGGATGCTTTGGAGACAATGCGCTTAGCCCGCATGATTTTTGGCGTGTGACGATGTCGAATGAACTGAGCGGCTTCGTTCGCACGCTCCAGCGTTCCGCCGACCTTGTTCAGGCGTGGGGCGACACGGAAATCTCCGGCCGATCGACGATACGCGAATTGCTCAAGGTCGATGACCTCCCGGTGTGGGACATACTCGCCCCTGACCTCGCCCTCTATCGGATTCCTCCGGCCCTGACACAGTCCCGTTCGGCTAACAGGCGACGCTCACGTCTTAAGCGACAGCTCCGGGCCGTCAGACACGTAGTGCAAGGCGCACCCCGCTGCGATGATTCAGATTGCGTCCGATGGCCGGCGGAACCAGTGGCCCTCTTCCTGGGATTCACGCCCTATATCACCAGAGACATCTTGCTTCCAGTTGTTACCGCGATGAAAGATTGTCGGGACCTTCGTCCAGTCGTCCTCACGCGGGAATCAGTGTCCTTCGCGGATCCTGACGGCGCGACCTTTCATTCAGTCTGGCGACATTGGACAAACGACACTCAGCGAGACGCTCGCGGGATTGCGCGATCTATGCGCCGGGCGTTCGATACCCTTGTTAATGACGAGGCATATCGTTTGGTGTTTTCGGATCAAGGCCGATCGTTGTGGGCTGACGCTGGCGAGGCGATTCTTGATCTGGGACTGTATGCGACGGATGAAATTGCGAGATACACCGCCTCAGCGCACCACGTTCTAATCCGACATCGGCCGGCCGTGATTGTGTCTCCTGACGTCGCGGACGCACGTACGCGGGCGTTTACGTTGCTAGGTGCCGCTTCCGGTATTCCGACAGTCGAGATCCAGTTCGGTGCCTGCGGCGCGGAAGCGATCGAGTGGCGGTTTTTTGCTGCCGATAGAGTAGCCGTATGGGGTCCCCAGTCGCGCGATGTTCTTGTCTCGCACAACATTTCGGCTGAGCGCGTGATTGTCACTGGTTCGCCGCGTCATGATGCGCTTTTTGACGTCACCGAAGTCGAGCTGAAGGAGTTTCGGGATCGGTTCCGTGTCCCGGTAGGACAGCTCGCGGTGGTGTTCGGCTCGACGTACCGAATGAGTGCCTACGACAACGCGGCCGACATCGAAATTCTGAGAAATATGAAGCGAGCCGTCTTCGCGGCTGCCGCCTCGCTGCCGATGCTAACACTAATCGTCAAACCCCATCCGTTGGAGGACGTGAACGAGAGTCGTGCACTCGCATCCGGTGCGATCAACATCGTTTTTGCTGAACAGACAGAAGACATTCGACCGTTAACCCGAGCGTGCGATGCGTTTCTCACCCTCGGCTCGGCGTCTACCCTCGACGCGGTTATTTTGGGGAAGCCCACGATCTGCCCGGCGTTCCCTGGCTGGGAATGGAGCGAACTCTTTGTGGATAGCGGGGCGGTCGCCGTTCCGAGGAGCGCGGAGGAGATCGTCGCCGCGTTGCGCGAGCTCGTGGAAGACGGCGGCATCACAATCCTCGCTCGACACGCGCAGGCACGCGATACGTTCCTGTCGGAGTGGGTGCGAGACGGCGGTCACGGTGGTACCGACAGAGTCCTCTCGTTGCTTGAATCGGTTGTTTGCTTGAACTGATCAAGTCTTTGAATGTTGTTCGACGAGATGGATGTGGATTGCGGGTGCACGAAATCACGGATATGACGCGGCTGTCTTCGTGTGCGGTCAGGCTCAATGGCACTGATTGCAGCGGCGAGTCGCTCGGAGGTCCGCTGGCTGTCCGGATGACCCGTTCCGAATCCGAAGAGAGGTTTGATAGACCGCATTGATATCGTCGTGGTCTGGCTACGTTTCCCGATCGCCTGTGGCGCGGTACTATTGAGTGGTTGAGTAACATCGGAGGTCATCGCGAGCGGCCGCTCCAATGAGCTAAGTGGAGATCTCGCTGAAGCAGTGTCCAGCGCAAACCATCGACTGTCTACGGTATCAGCGGTGCGGGCCAAGGCAGTTCGCGACGTGAACGACCGTCGCCAGGCTGAGCTATCCGACACGTGTATGGAAGTTCTGGCGCTTCGTTGTAGGCGCTGGGCGGAACGGAAGTATCATTCTTTTCTCGTCGAGGTGAATCGATGTACCGGGAAGTGACGCAATGCCGCATGACCGGAAGTCCCAAGCTTGTCCCGATTCTTGACCTAGGTACGCAGTATCTCACGGGCGTATTTCCAAAGGAGCGTAACACCGACCTCACCAAGGGTCCGCTCGAGCTCGTGCTGTGCACTGATGGCGGCCTGCTGCAATTGCGTCACTCGTATGACGCGGCCGAGATGTACGGGGCGAACTACGGATATCGTTCTGGCCTCAACAAGTCGATGGTAGAGCATCTGTCCCAGAAGGCGGCGCGCCTCGAGACTCTGGCGGGCGTTAGTCCCGACGACATCGTTCTCGATATCGGCAGCAATGACGCCACGCTGCTGAAGTCATACACGAACGTTGGTCAACGCCTAGGTGGCATCGATCCGAGCGCCGGCAAGTTCCGTCACTTCTACCCCGATCACATCAAACTCGCCACCGAATTCTTCTCGGTAGAGGGTTTCCGTTCGATGTTTGGTGGCGACAAGGCCCGGTTGATTACGTCGATCGCAATGTTCTATGACCTCGAGGATCCTCTGAGCTTCATGCGATCAGTCGAGGCGGTGCTGGCGGACGACGGCATTTGGCATTTTGAGCAGAGTTACATGCCACTGATGCTGGAGACCAAGGCGTACGACACCATCTGCCAAGAGCATATCGAGTACTACAGCCTCACTCAGATCAAGTGGATGGCTGACCGCACGGGCATCGAGATTCTCGACGTGGAGCTGAATAAGGTGAACGGCGGATCATTTGCCGTAACCGTGGCGAAGCACGGCTCGCGGCATCAGGCGAATACACAGGCCGTGGAATCGCTCCTTCAGCACGAGCGCGAGTTGCGGCTGGATACGCCCGGCGCCTACACCGAGTTCGTCGCCGCGGTTTCTCGTCATCGCTTGGAGCTTCCGGCGCTGATCCGCCGCCTTCGGGCAGAAGGAATGAAAGTGTTTGGTTACGGCGCGTCGACGAAGGGCAACGTCCTGCTCCAGTGTTGCGGACTAACGGCGGACGATCTGACGTGTATCGCCGACGTTAACACGGACAAGCACGGCTGCTATACGCCCGGGACCAACATCCCGATCGTCTCGGAAGCTGAGGCGCATGCTCAAGATCCAGATTATTTCCTCGTGTTGCCTTGGCACTTCCGCAGCAACTTGTTGGAGCGCGAGCAGGCGTTTCTCCAACGCGGCGGCAAGATGATTTTTCCATTGCCCATAATCGAAATTGTTGGCGGATGAGCGTGTTCGTGACACTCTCCATCAGGAAGACACAATGAGTGATAACTTGGCGGAACTCAAGGAAGCCGAAGCTCGCTTCTTTGACAAACAAACGCAGCGACGCATGGACGAAGGACGGATTCCTATTGAGGCCGACATCCGTCGAGCCACTCCGTCCAAGCCGCGGTGGTTCGGCGACGAGTTGATCGATCCGAAGATGACGTTCTTGCTCGAGGGCGCACATCGGGATCGATTCATCGCTCTGGCGTCGCACGCGCCCGGTGGCCGCGTGCTCGACATTTGCTGCGGACCAGGTTGGCTGTCGCTCGAACTGGCTCGAAACGGTCAAACCGTTGACGCATATGATCTATCCCATGAGGCCATTGCTCTAGCGCGACGAATGCTCGCTGAAAACCCGTACCAAGAGGGTTTCGGAGGGATTAACTATCACGTAGGAGATGTGACCAAGGTTGATCTCGGCGTCGAACAGTATGACGCAGTGACGGGCAGTTCGGCGTTTCACCACATTGACGACCTTCGGGCGTTCATGGAAACGATTTACCGGGCGCTCAAACCAGGTGGTATCATCGTCACAGTCGACGACATGCCGCGCGGCGCGCTCGAGATTGCATTGGATCGATTCTTTCGACTGATCCTCCCGACGTATAACATGTCCTATTGGGCGAAGCTCAAGGCTATTGTCAAACGTGCAGTCGGGATCACACGCACGGCCGAGGAGATTTTTTCTCCCATGGAGCAGGGTAAACACGACAGCGTGTACGTCATCGCTGAGATCTGGCATCGAGACTTCGAGATCGTCGAGGAAGCGGAATTCATGGCGTTCTCTCTCTCGCCATGCACATTGGTGAAAGGACCAGACGCTTTTCGGTACCAGGCTGCCCGTCTGATCATTGCTATCGACAAGCTCTTGTGCCGGCTTGGGCTGACGCGAGGCTTCATTCGCGTGATCGTTGGTCGAAAGCCGTGGCCCCAAGCATCGTGAAAGAGGTTCGACCGTGCTTGTCGCTCTGCATCGCAACACGAAACCGAGCCACAGTTCTCAAACGAACACTGAAAGGCATCGTCGACGAAATCTCCGGTCTAGACATCGAGGTCGTCGTGGTGGATGGCAATTCTACAGACGAGACGTCGGCGGTCATGGCGGACGTCTCGTCGAGATACTCGTTTGTAAAGTACTTTCGGGAATCTCACAATTCCGGCGTCGACGGGGATTACGACAAGTCGGTCGGATATGCGAACGGTGTGTACTGTTGGTTGCTCTCCGATGACGACAAGATCGAGTCGGGCGCCGCTGCGCGCGTGATCGATGCCTGCCACCAAGCTCGGACCCTCGTGGTGGTCAACGCTCGAGTCTACGACCAGAGCTTTCAACGAGTGTTACAGGATCGCCGTTTGCCAATCGCTGAAGATTTAGTTTTCGAGCGCGGTGCCGACGAGGCTCTGTTCGTGCGAACGGCGGACTACTTGACGTTCATTGGCGGTGTGGTCATCCGCCGCGAAGAGTGGCTAGGGCGGAATCGGACGCCTTATCAGGGGTCGATGTTCGTCCATGTGGGAGTAATTTTCCAGGCCGAATTGCCTAACGGCGCCGTTGTCATTGCCGAGCCGGCGGTTGGAATTCGCTACGGCGCCGCCTCTTGGGTGAGTCGCCGCTTTGAGATCTGGCTTACGTTATGGCCACGACTTGTATGGTCATTTGATCGGTTCTCGCCGGAAAGTCGAGCGGCTGTCGTAGCGCGCGAGCCGTGGAGACGGCTAGGCACTTTGCTCTTTTACCGGGCTATGGCCAGTTATTCGGTCCGCGAATATGGCGCCATCGTTCGACCACAAATCTCCTCTTGGATCAAACGAATCGGTGGTTGGCTGATTGCGAAGCTCCCTGTCGTCGTCGCGCGTGCTGTGGCGACCAAGTACATTCGTTGGCGCTATCCATACGACGAAATTACGCCGCTCGACCTACAGCCTCCGCAGAGGTCGTCCCGATCCGGGTCTTAACCCGGGTGTGCAATTCGAAGTATCGCGCGAAATGGGCGCTGAAGGTCGTGCAGTGTTGCTTTTCGCAATTCGTCGAAGTCCTCGCGGTCTCGAGACGGACGCAGTTCGCGACCTAAGCCGTCCAGTGCTAGTGCGATGATACAGCCAATCAGGGCGCCAACTACAACAGCGAGGAAAGTCTTTATGATGAGAAGCCTAGCATCTGGCTGCATGGGCAGCTCTGGCGGATCGACAACGGTCACGACTGGGGTATTCCTGATCTCCTCTACGCGCGCCTGCTCCTCCGCCTGCGCCAAAGCAGTATAAAGTGACTGTTGCATGGTCAACGCTCGGCCCAGGCGGTCGTACTCAAAGATCAGCTGTGGAGAGTTTCGATATTCACGATTCTTCTGGAGAAATTCTTGCAGTCTTTGTTCGACTGCCGATAACTTCTCAGCGGCGTCCTTCACTCGGCCATCGACGAAGATCCGTTCCGACGCCGCCTGCGTTCGTCGGCGGCCCTGATTGAACGCGTCCACCAACATCAAGAGACGAGCTGCAATCTGAAATGAAAGTTCAGGATAGGGACTGCGAACGGACAGCGTGACCAAACCGGTTTCTTGAACCGTTCCCACCTCCAAGTTTGCCTGCAACCACTGGCGCGCCAGTGCCATCCGGTGCGCCGAGTCGGAGGTGGCAATTGCGAGCACTGTCGGAAGGTTCCCGCGGAGCGGTACGTTGTCATGCCGCAATTCGTAATCGCTGAGGGCCGCCTGCATGAGAAGAACACGGGACCGCAACAGGCCCGCGTAGAAGGCCGCCGATTGTCCGGAAGAGGAAGTGCCGAGCGGAACACCGAATTGTGCGGCTAAGCCGGACAAGACATTGCCGTTGGCTCTGGCCGCGTCTTGAGGCATTAGCGAGGCTGTTGTGGTATATGTCCGCGGCGCGACGAATGTGACGATTGCGACGAGAACCGCCGACCCGATAGCAAACAGGCATACAAGAAGCCGATGCCGAAGGATGGCGTTCAGGAGCCTCAAGGTCGATATCTCGCTCTCGACACCGATGGCGGAGTCCTGCTCGAGTCGCCGTTGTTCGTTGAACTCGTCGCGATGCATTATGCGTTCATTCCGCCTTTCAACATGAACAAAATTCGAAACGAATTTGGCCGACCCGACACGCACGTTTCTTGCTTACCGTCAAGCCCGTTATTCGTGATCCTCAAAGGTAGCATTGGCGCGAAGGTAATCAAGTAATTGAGTCTCGACATGTCGCGCTTCGAGTTCTCGCTCGAAAAAGGCTGTGCAGCACGTTCGGTAGTCTCGAAGCATCAGATCGGTGGTTTGCATCAAGACTCTCGCCAATGATCCTCCATCGCCCTCGCGATAGTTCACGCCGAGGTGCTCTCGATTGACAAGTTCAGCAATATCGCCAGTCATGCAATTCAGCAATGGAAGGCCCGCGGACAGATATGTCCCGGCCTTGTATGAAAACGAAGCCGTAGTGTTCACATACCCGTTGAATCCCCAATCTGCCGCCGAGAGAATCTGTGAGAGCGCGTGGGTGTTGTAAACGACTCCGTGATAGACATGAGCGATGTCGAGTCGACGCAATTCAGACAGCAGCCAGTTGCGACGATCTCCATCGCCGACGATGGCAAGCTGGTGGCTCTTTCGTGTGTCTTCCATCGCGAGAGCTGCCAGAAGGGCACTGAAATCATAGAGATGACCGAGGTTGCCAACGTAGGCTATTACCCGCTGTGCACGACGCGCATCGATCTCGCGCGGCACAGGTGGCAAAGCCGCGTGCCCAATGTAGATGCGCTTGACTGGGGGAGCGTCTGGCCGCCGATGCCGCTGTCCGGAAACGCGAAACGAATCGGAGACCGACAGCACGAGATCCGCTTTGTGGCACGCGAACGCGAACAAAGAGCGCCAAAGGGCGAAGAACGGAGCGGCCGATCGTCGGACGATGTTTGGAAATGGAAGTACATCCGGCCAAAAGTCGATGATGTCCGCCACCGTCCGATGCCGATTTGCCAGTAACAATACGCCGCATGCGGCAAGATTGAGCGGCAACGTCACATACACTCCGTCGAAGCGGCTCCGCTTCCTCGCAAAGAACCAGATTGCGGCGAGGCCGAACAGCAGGTGCGACACAAATCGCCGCACGCCACGATTGTTCCCATAGGGCAAGGTGCGAATGCTCGTGATTCGCATTCGGCCGAGGCTAGACGGTAGCGTGCGCCGCACTTTCGCAACATGGTCAAAGTCGGACATCAGGATGGTCACCGTACCAAGCTGGCTTAGCGCAGACGCGACGGCGCGCGGACGACTTGGGGCATCGAGGCTGAGGAAAGGAGCGACGACTAGAATCTGTGGGGCCACGATGTCAACGCATAAGGAAAGAGGAAATGGGGCTTGGTCAGATCGCCCTTACTCGACGGAGGGCGGCGCGCGCGGGCCGCGCTCAGCATGTGTGAGTGCCATCTCATGAGATCGACATCTATACCGAGGGCCCCGCTCATCTCGGTGTCCAATCGGTTCTTCGTCTTGCCCGCTCTATTCAGCGTCGAACTCGTGCTCGGCGGGCCGTATGGCGTCTACCATGGCGTTCCCTTGCGGTTCATCCTGTTTTTCGGGGCGGCGCTGTCGCTGGCGGCAGCGGTCCATATTCGAGGAGCGGTTAGCGCCCAATCGCTCGGAGCGTTGTGGTCTATTGCGGCTTTCATCGTCGTTGAGTTGGTCTGGACCACGATCATCCCAAGCCTAAGTGCGGGTGTGCTCGCCTACGGGATTGCCGAGGGCAGAGCAATATTCGTCCTCGTGCTTCCGTTGATGGCAGTATACTGCATTCCCACTGCCTCGTTGGAGGGTCGCGTGCGCTCTCTTCAACGCTTCGTCGTCCGGAGCAGCGCTCTTCTCGCTATCGCCCAAGTTGTGATCTGGATAGTAGGTACTTTGGTGCCCTCGACCCGGCTGCCGTTCGTTGTCGTGGTCGATGCTCTGCTCAGCCCAACAGGTCAGTCACTCTACATCGGAGGCATGAAGGACGGATTCTTCCGAGTGTTTTGGATTTCCAGCCTCTGGCACTTGGTTGCATTTTTTTGGATACCGCTTGTGGTCACGCGTCGCTCGTTCGCCCTGATGCTTCGACTACTCGCGCTTCTGGCGGTACTGGTCTCCTACTCCCGCGGGATTTGGCTTGGACTTGCAGCCGGATACCTAGTAAGCATCATCGTGCGTGTCGGCGAAAGACGATTTGTAGGCAATATTGCGAAGGCGACATTGGCTATTACAATGGCTGTCGGCTTCTTGAGTATTTTCGCGACGGTCATGGGACAAGACGCCAGGCTCAGCGGACGCGTGCTGGCGACAAAATCGGGGCACGACATCGGAATTAACGAACGTTTCGAACAGAGCTCGTATTTGTTCGCACTCTTCCGAGAACACCCCTTGATCGGCGGAGGCTATGGTGCGTATTCCAAAGATTACATCCGAACGACAGTCGCGCCGTTCAGCTACGAGAACATGCCGGTGGCCATGCTTGCGAAGCTTGGACTGGTCGGTCTGTCGATGTCGTTGATATTCCCGCTGTATTGGGCAATTTCGACCTTGGCACGCCGCCGATGGTGGCCCCGAGACTGCGCCGCCTTGCTGGGTAGCGCCACCGCGCTCATCATCGCATCTATGACGAACCCGATGCTCATCAATTTCGTTGGAATGGGGATCGTCAGCGTGTTACTTCTGCAGTGGTCACTAATCGTCTCCGCGAATCCGCCCGTTCGGGGCGACCGGATCGGCGATCAAGAGCACTTTGAAAAATAGTGCAAGTCGTTGCAGTACACGTTCCGGCGCTACGTCGAGCCGTGCGATTTTACGGATTCTTTCAAGACGGGAGTAGTCTCGGTTTGTCAGGGCGTCGAGGACCTCGTCGATGGCTTTTAACATGTCGGCGTCCACTCCGATCTGCGTCCCGCGCACTCTCGCTCGCAGTGCTGAGAGCTGACGCACGCCGAGTAAGAAGTTCTCCTCGTATTTTCTCCACCAGGATTCAGGTGATCGAGCGATCTGAAGTGCGGTGTCCAAGGGCAGCTGACTTCCAACCGCGTTTGCGGTATGCTGACGGTATGCAACTGTTGGCTCATCCAAGTAGATGATCGCTCCGAAGAGGGCTGCGCACTGGGCGAGCCACCAGTCGTGCATCACCACCTTCGGCATCGGCAATGCGTGTTTGAGGAGAGCTTGGTTGACAAGGGAGGCACAACCAGTCACTCTGTTTTGGAACAGAAGCTGGCGAGCGGTCCGCTTTTCCATCGACGGCAACCGTTGCCGACGTGCGAACGACGGATGCAGGAGACGCAGATCGAATTCGACGACACGGAGGTCGCTGTGAATGAGCACCGGCATCTCTCGCCCGAATCGAACTTCGTGGTCGCAAAGAGCCGCCAGCATGCTGGTCGTCTTGTTTGGATACCAAACGTCGTCTTGATCGCACGGAAAGACGTAGCTCTCGCCCACGCGTTGGCAGTGGGCGAGTAATTTGGCGAAGCTGGCTGACGGCCCTAGTCGCTGCCCGTCCGACGGCAAGATCGTGATTCGCGGATCGGCGGTTGCCGCACTCCGGAGAATACCTAGCGTGTCGTCAGACGAACCGTCGTCGCGGACATACAATCTCCAGCGAGTAGCCGCTTGCTCCTGAAGACTGGACAGCTGAGCCGGCAGATGCTCTGCACCATTATAAGTTGCAAGTATTATCGCATGCGACGGGATCGCCATTGGCTCAGCAATTCTGCGACGAGGCGCTCGCCGTCTGGTGCGTCTCGACTTGCGGGCAGCAATATTCGATGACGTACGCTGGCAAGAGAACCGTTGATATCGTTGTGATTCTTGCCACTGCCGTGCTGTGGCTTCCGCTTCTGCTTGTAACGGGCATCTTCGTTCGGGTCTTCATGGGTGCGCCGATCTTATTCAAGCAACAACGAGTGGGTTTGAACGATCGGTCATTCGAGTTGCTCAAATTTCGGACAATGACTGACCCACGCTCGGCGGACGGCCGAATGCTCCCCGACAGCCAGCGGTTATCTCGAATCGGTCGTGCGCTCCGGTCTTCATCGCTTGACGAGTTACCGCAACTCATCAACGTGCTTCGTGGGGAGATGAGCTTGGTAGGTCCGAGACCTCTGTTGCCGGAGTACCTTGCATTGTACACCTCAGAGCACCGGCGGAGACACACGGTCCGTCCGGGATTGACTGGATTGGCCCAAGTATCCGGCCGCAACGCTTTATCGTGGCCTGACCGTTTGGATCTGGATATTCGATATGTTGACACGTGCTCGATCTGGAACGACCTGACTATCTTAGTCCGAACGGTTGGAGTCGGTCTGCTTCACCGTGGCGTGGCTGAATCAGGGATGGCTACAATGACGCCCTTTGCGGGTTACGAGCCTCGGCGCCCAGACAGTTGCGAACGGAGTCGATCGTGCGATCCTGATCAGCGTCCGTGAGGCTTGACGAGGATGGCAAACATAGCCCAGTACGATAGAGCCTCTCAGCCACAGCACCCCCGATAATCTGAGAGCCAGCGAAGATGGGTTGAGTGTGCATCGGCCTCCAGACCGGCCTAGCTTCTATGTTCTGGGCCTCAAGCGACTGGACCAGCTCCGCTGGTGTGATCCTGTGCTCGATTGGATCAAGGAACACCACGCTCAGCCAGCGTGAATGCATGCCCCATGGTGCTTCGCGCTGCAACTCGACTCCGCCCATCGTTTCGAGCGCGTCGCGGTAACGTTTGGCAACCCGTTGACGTTCGTCAACCCGCTGGTCGAGAACGCGCAACTGACCTCTGCCAATGCCGGCCAGCAGGTTGCTCATACGATAATTGTATCCCAGTTCTCGGTGAAGATACTCCAGAGACGGCTCGCGGGATTGGTTCGCCCATTTACGCATCACCACAAGAGCTTTGCTGTCTCGCGACACCACCATGCCGCCGCCAGTCGTCGTAATGATCTTGTTTCCATTAAAGCTCAGAATCGAATAGTCGGCGGTAGTCCCAGTCTGCCTTCCTCTATATTTTGCCCCGAGGGACTCGGCGGCATCCTCCACCAGTACCACACCATATTTGGCACAGATTGATGCAATCGAATCCACGTCCGCGTGCTGTCCGTAGAGGTGCACGACGATCAGCGCTTTGGGGAGCGTTCTTGTTCGTTCGCTTGCTCGAAAATAATCTTCGACCAGTCCAGGATCCATGTTTCCGGAGCCGGCCTCGCTATCAATGAAAACGGGCTGCGCGCCGAGATACATGATCGGCCAGACGGAGCCCGCGAATGTCAAGGTGGAGACTGCTACGCGGTCACCCGTCGCCACGCCTATCGCGCGCAACACCAAGTGAATGGCTGCGGTCCCCGAACTCACCGCGAGCGTCGAAACGTTTTCGGCAAGACGTTGAGCGACTTCGGACTCGAACGCGTCTATGTTCGGACCCGTCGAGGACAACCAGTTCGACGCGAAGGCGTCGGCAATGAAACTCTGTTCGTTACCGCTCATGTGCGGTACGGATAAGTAGATCCGACTCGGCTTCACTATTCCTGGATAGTCTAAGATGATGAGACAACGGGTGTACGGATGATGGCGGCGACCAAATCTAGATCGGCCGACGATCATTCAATATACATCGTGGGATCCGGCGGGCATGCACGTGTTGTTGCCGATATCTTGATTGCTGCAGGCCAGATGCCAACGGCATTCATCGACGAGCCGCACGCAGGCGAAAGCCGCCTAGGCTTACCTGTGATTGGTGCCGGAGATGTTGGCTCCGACGTCCGGGTGATTGTCGCAATCGGCGATAATGAGGTGCGCGAGCGTGTCGCGCAGGACTACCACCGTTTTGCGACCGCCATTCATCCGAGAGCCACTATCGCACCCGACCTGCAAATCGGTTGCGGAACGGTGATCATGGCGGGCGTAGTCCTCAGCGTAGGCGTCTCAATCGGCAACCATTGCATTGTGAACACCCACGCATCGATCGATCATGACGTGGTGCTCGACGAGTTCGTACACGTTGGGCCCGGTGCAACGTTGGGAGGCTCAGTTCGCGTTGGCCGGGCATCCGTAGTTTCGCTTGGTGCGAACATCATCCATGGTCGAACTATCGGCCGGGACACGATCATCGGCGCCGGAGCGGTAGTACTGCGTGACGTTCCAGAGCGGGTGGTGGCCGTGGGCGTTCCGGCAACTGTGATTCGGTCTAGAAAGCCTGGCGATCGCTACCTCTGACTCGGGCCGCACGTGTTTCCGATCCCGTGACGAGAAGAACGGTTCTTGAAGACCGCGCGTTTACGACTGGGCCGTGCTGCCGCTAACGCGTGGATTCCATTCCGCTCTGTTGCTCTCATTGATTGGGTCGGTGACGCGCCATCTGATGCAAACGGAATTCATCGGTGCCTCCGACTTGGATTGACACCTCGGTTTCTGACTCCGCCCGACGCGGTGACTGTTGCCACTGCGTGCATCGTGTGCTCTGCTGCGGGCGCGGTGCGCACGGAACCTTCGGACGATCTAAGGAATCGTGGCCCGATCGTAATTCACCTATCCGGTACTCGCACGCAAGCATGCGACGGCTCCGATGAAGACCCAGAAGTCCCGACGGAGCCGCTGCCAATGAATCTCGCCAGGATTCCTGAGGAGAGGCGACCCTGCCTGCTCGTGCTCGGCGCTCGCGGCCAGGTAGGATGGGAATTGGTGCGCACGCTCGCCTCGCTCGGCGAGGTCCGAGCCCTCGATCATGCTTCTCTCGATCTGACCGACACCGTCGCGATTCGTGCCGTCATCGGGGCCATCGCACCGGGAGTGATTATTAATGCTGCGGCGTATACGCAGGTTGACCGTGCAGAGACGGAGCCGACTATCGCGCATCGGGTGAACGGCGATGCCCCGGGGATCCTCGCCGCGGAGGCCGCGCGCTCGGGCGCGCTCCTAATACACTACTCCACCGACTACGTGTTCGATGGCACCGGCTCCCAGCCGTACACGGAGCGCGACTTGCCGGGACCACGCACTGTCTATGGCGCCTCCAAGCTTCGCGGCGACCAAGCGGTGCTGGAGAGAGGCGTCGAGGCTTACGTCTTCCGCGTCGGCTGGGTGTACGGCCGCCGCGGCAGGAACTTCCTCAACACAATTCAGCGACTGGCTCGCGAGCGGGAAGAGTTGAGTGTCGTTGGCGACCAGCACGGCGGACCGACTTGGTCGCGGGCTATCGCGCGCGCCACGGCGCGGGCTGTAGAGCTGTGGCTGCGGTCGCGACGCGACGGCTCGGCAGCTCCCGCACGCGGCATCTATCATATGGCGCCGCCAGACCACACTACTTGGCATGGCTTCGCGTCGGAAATTATTGACGCACTGCCAATGCCCGACGCGAGGAAGCGGCCTCAGGTCAAATCGATCTCATCGGTCGAGTATCCAACACTTGCCGTGCGCCCGGCTTGGTCCGTTCTAGACGCGCGGTTGCTGCGAGAGGCCTTCGGGTTGCAGTTGCCGCCGTGGCGCACGCAACTCTCTCGATGCATGGGCGGCGGCGCGTGAGCTGGTACAGGATCCGACTTGGCGGTATTGCCGTTTCTTCAATCGCGTCCCGAGTAATCGCGAGCTTATTATCCAGACAGGCGCCGACCGATTTGTCGTCCGCTCTGCCCGCTGCAACCACCGTGCGCACGGTGCGCGCAGCGGGCAGCCCGAGACATGCAGCATTTCGTATACCTTGTCAGCAATCTCCTGAGCTGCTCAATAGGACTCAAATGTTCGATTCTGGTGTTCGCACCAGACGCTTCTTTTCCCGAAGACTTCCCAACTGAGTAAGCATGTCGTCTGCAAGAGTGCGTCTCGTCTACCTAGACACCTGTGTCGTCGGAACGGGTGTATTGTCGTTGATATTCCTTGGCATTCGCACATATCTTGGACGAGGTGCTGCTGCACGGGGGGCGCTACCTCTCGCTGCAGCCGTCTACGTCGTCTTTGCTATCGCTGTCACTTTCCGACGTCGGATACCGATGTCGAGAGCGATCATCAACCTACTGCGAGCCAGCTGCGTTGCCGCCAGCTGCGTTCTTGCGACCGCGGCGGTGATGCGCGCCTCCTCAGAAAGGCCAAGCGAGTACGGTTGGCCGCCGCACGTTCGCGAATTGTCCGGTGGGCTTCCCTGGCTCACCAGTCAGGAACGCGCAATCTGGACTCTGCGGCTCCTTGCCCACGCCGTAACGGCTCATCGGTCATCGCTAGCCTGGGGAGTCCTTCCGTCGGACTGGCCGATACCCACGGGTGTCGAGGTGGCGATGGACTCGGTCGCCGACACGGTGCGCCTCTACGCGCGCGTCAAGCCGGACTCGCTCGAATGTGTTGAGCGCCTATTCCGAGGATCACTGCTGTCGTACGGCGCCGTTGCGGATTCGATCATTCGGTGCTTCCATGGCAACTCCACGACACGAGTTGTCTACCAGCGCATCTTGCGTCGGAAGATGGCGCCGCTCGCGAACCAGGCGCGGATTACAGGAGCGCCTTGGAGTCAGTATCGAGGCGATGAGGTCAAGACTGCACGTGCGCCGGAGTTGTTCGAGTATTCGCGAGGCTTCAACATACACATAGGTGGATCCGTGCGTTCATCAATAGCGATTGTCGGCCACAACGCTATTGTTGGCACCCACGGTACTGGCACCATCGTGAGCATCGACGTGCAAAAGGCCATGGTGGTCTGGCGCGCGACTGTACCGAACTGGGTGCATGAGGACGGGGTCTCGGACGGGCAGATAGTCGTTCTCGGATTCGGCGACAGTGGACCATCTTTTCGAACACGAGCGCCGGCCGGTGTCGCCGCTTACCGAGTTCGCGACGGCATTCTGCTGTGGTCGGCATTCGAATCCAATTCAGTCATGTCATCGCCAGTCATATCTGACGGGCGAGTAACTTACGCGACCGCGGGTGGGCTGGTGAAGATGAGGGAGTTGAATTCAGGCGAGCTAATTCATCAAACTCAGCTTCCCGGCGCGGTGGCAATGGCTCCGCCGGCCCTAATTGGCGCGACGCTCGTGTTCGGCGCTGGCAATGGTTGGGTTTGTGCGCTGGACGCCACCGATCTGTCGCGGCAATGGTGCAGCCGCCTCCCAGGTGTCGCAGAGACGGGTGTTGCCGGACCAGCCGTCTTTGACACAGTCATCGTGCAATCAGCCGCTCAGATGCTCGATGTCTATCACCTCGGCACCCAAGCGGCTCAGGTCGGACCAGTGTTGCTCGGACGAATCGCGGCCGACATCATCGTGGGAAGATCGGAACGTCCTGTTGGCCAAATTATCTTTGGTGTGAGAGTACGAGATGGCAGTATTCTGTGGCGAGGATTGTCGCACCCCGCGCGGCGAATCGTGCTGGGGCACAACTCCGGAACGGCGACCGGGTCTCGCAGCATCGGTGTGGTTGTCCTTCCCATTCCTGACTTGGTCGTCGCCTTCAATCCAGCGACTGGTACCGAAATCTGGCACGCCGAAGCCGACGGTTCGCGAGGCCCGCCGCTTGTGGTTGACAGTTCTGTGTACGTGTTCTCGGCAACAGGATCTATTCGCGTCTTGCGCATTCGTGACGGCAGCACAGCCTGTACGTATAGGTCGAAATTCAAATTTGACCGTGCTGGTCCATCGCTGGCCGGGACGTTGCTGCTCGTGGGCACAATCTCCGGCGAGATATTCGGTATCCCTCGCAGTTTGATTGACAATTGCCGTTTAGACCAGCTCGATTTATTAATAGGGAAATGACCGTCAATGTGATTCTGTCTCTGAGACTTCGGTAGCTCCCGTGAGCGTGCAGCACATCCGCCCTCTGGACTGAGAGCCTGCGCGCTGACTCCACATAGCCACGCGCCGCCCGAATTCGAGAACAAGCCGTACGGCGCGACTGATCACCCGCCCGGCCTGACCACCGCACCCACCGTCCGCGCGAGCGCCGACGCGTCGCTCAGCAGCGTCCACCGCCGCACGTACGCCAGTTCGATGTCGCACCGCTCCGGATAGCCCACTCCGTGCCGGCCGCTCACCGCCCACGCGCCGGTGATGCCCGGCCGCACCGAGAGCAACAGGTCGCGTGCCGTGCCGTAGTGCTCGAGCTCTTCCTCCACCACCGGCCGCGGGCCAACCAGCGACATCTCGCCCACGAGCACGTTCCAGAGCTGCGGAAGCTCGTCCAGGCTCGTCCGCCGCACGAAGCGGCCCACGATCGTCACGCGCGGGTCTTGGTCGTCCGGAATCTTGTAGTGGTTGCGCCGGTACTCCTCGTACATTTCCGCGTCGGCGCGCAGAACCGCCTCCGCGTCGGAACTCATCGTCCTGAGCTTCAGGCACTGGAACTTGCGCCCGCTGCGCCCGATGCGCTCGTGCCTGAAGATCACCGCGCCCGGAGACTCCAGCCGAATGGCAACGGCAAGCAGAGCAAATAGCGGCGCGGTGACCAGCAGCCCTAGCGCCGAGCCCACCACATCGAGCGCGCGCTTGACCTGCACCTCCCAGCGCCGTCTCGGAATCCGCGCGAGCTGGACGAGCGGACTTTCACCGCTCCACACGATCACCGGGTCGTGCCCCGCGAGCACCTCGGTGGGCATCACGGCGAGCAGCTCACAGTGGTGCAGCAGCGCGAGGTCGGCCACTCTGCGCATGGTGCCGACACCCACCGGCCCCGCCACGAGAATCGTCTCCGCCCGGTGTGCACCAAGCAACTCGGCGAGCTCTCTCACTCCCGCGTCCTGATCGTCCGATTCCACGTCCACGGCGAGTGCAGCCACTACCTCGAATCGGCCGGCAATCGCAGCCGGATGCTGCAGTGCACGCGGGATGTCCTCCGGCGCACCCACAATTATGACGCGCCGGCATTCCGTTTCCGGAACGTCGGGCCACCTGGAACCAGTGTGGGAAATCTCACCCGTGCGAACGCGTTGAGGCGTTTTGCGAACTGGCTCGACAGGCGTCTTGCGCGGAGGCATCCGGTCGCGGGTGAGGGTGAGCGACGATCTTCGGGAAGCTAAGTACGGCACCACGTACGAGCAACCTTGGAGCAACCTTGCCGGAGCCACGGCACAGCGGTACCATCCCGATCCAATGATACGTCTTTCTGCGCGGTCGCTGTCTGTGCTCGCCGTCACGCTGGCGCTCTGGATTCCGTCGGCTGCCATGGCGCAATTGCGCGCCGATCCGCAACGGGCTCCGCTCTCGCCCGGCGACAAGCTCCTGCTGAAAATATGGCTCGACTCGAGCTACGTGGACAGCGTGCGAATCGACCAGTCCACGCACGTGGTTCTGCCCCGGGTGGGCGTCATCTCGCTCGCTGGAATTCCCTCCGAGGCGATCGCGGACTCCGTTCGCTCCGCGTACAGCTCGGTGCTGAGGACGAAGTCGATCGAGGTCACTCCGCTTCGCCGCGTGGGAGTCGTCGGTGACGTGCGCAAACCGGATGTCTACTACATCGACCTCACCACCAACCTCCGCGACGCGATCGCGCTGGCCGGAGGGGTGGCTGAAATCGGCCGGCCGGACAACATCTCGATCATTCGAAATGGCCAGCAGACACGGGTCAAGGATTGGCAGGACGCGGCGTCGGTCTGGGCGCCGCTCCTCTCCGGCGATGAGATCCTCGTGGGCCGCCAGAGCTTCTTCGAGCGCAACGCCATCGCCGTGATCACGGGCATCAGCGTGCTCGC
>PMYN01000037.1 GCA_003171215.1 Gemmatimonadota bacterium
GCGGACGGGGACGCCATTGAGCTGCTCGCCGAGCTCGCCGAGCGAGCGTAGAGCGTAGGACGCATGGAGCGCTGCCCCCACGGGCAGCGCTCTTTCGTTGACTGCCGGTCTCAGTTCGGCGCGGCGCGTTTGCAGAGCTCTGACAGCGCTCATCAGCTCAGTGCGGCCAGCCAGTCTCCGATCACGCCGATGTAGCGGTCCCGCTCCTCGATGAACGCGAAATGCGCGCTATTTTCGAACACGACCAGTGACGAGTCGTCGATCCCGTCGTGCAGCAATTCGGCAGCGGGTGCGACGGGGCAGACGAAATCGTGCCGCCCCGCGAGAATCAGCGTCGGCACCGCGATTTCACCGAGCCGGCCGGCGACGTCGTACTTCGCCAAACACTGCTGCAGCGACCGGTTCGAGGCCGATGCGCTGAACGAGACATCGCGCAGCGCGAACGCGCAAACCCCGGGATCGGGGTGGTTGAAGTACAGCGGAAATATCGTGTTCCAGGCGTCGCGAAGGGCCGCGTCATCAGCCGTCGGCTTGGATAAGGTCTCCGCGAACGCGTCGAACTGCGCCGGCGTGCCGCGCGCTTTGGCGCCGGCGACAATCGCGTCCGCGTAGTTCACCACCGCGGCTCCGGCACAGAGAATGAGGCCGTCGAGACGTCCTGGGTATCGGAGCGCATACTCGAGTGCGAGGAACGCGCCGTACGAATGGCCCAGCAGGACGACGCGCTCGTGGCCGAGGTGCGCGCGCAGGGCATCGGCGTCGGCGATCCACGTCGCGTGGTCGACATCGTCGAGGCTCGCCGGCCGCTCGGAGCGTCCGTTTCCGCGATGATCGTAGTAGATCAACTCGGCACCTTCACTGAGAGCATCGTGCCACGGGCGGAGTGTCGTATGATCGAGTCCGAGTCCGCCGTGCATCATCAGCAGCGGCCGGCCGCTGCCGTGCGATTCGTAGAAGAGCTCCGTGCCGTTGACCCGTGCGGCAATCAATGGCAGCTCCGGTGCGGGCGGAGCGCCGGTGCCGGCGCACCACCGGGCCGGCGAAGCGCCGTTTCGACGTCCTCGCGCGAGTGAACACCCAGCCTGAGTCGCACGTTCTCGGCGTGGTGCCGCGCAGTGTGGGCGCTGATCCCCAGCGCTCGAGCGATCGCCGCGTCCGATTTGCCCCGCGCCAGGAACTCGGCCACCTGACACTCCCGCTTCGTGAGGCTGAAGCGTTCCCGCATTATGGATTGCGACGGCAAGCTCGATGTGGCACGCTGCACCGTCACGAGAACGACGGTATCGTCGCCGGCGTGTGAGCCCGCGAGATACGATGCGCTGACCCGGTACGAGGCACACGCGGTGTCGAGCGCGCGACTGACGGGACCGCGGAGCGCGCCTTCATCGGTCTTCGCCGGGAGCGCGGCGAAGCGCGAGAGAGCGACCGCCACGTCGCCGATGACCTTGCCAAGGCGGTCGCGGTCGGGTTCGAAGGCGAGCATTTCCCCGAGCGCCGGATTCTGGTGTAGCGGTCGACCCTGCGAGTCGGCGAGAACGACGCCGTCGCTCAGGCCGTCAATCGCCGATGAAACGTCAGCGTGGTGCTCCCGCAGATGCAGGCAGGTGCGCACCGCACTCTTGAAGACCGGCAGTATGAGGCGCGCGAGCGCGATCCCCCGCCGGCCGAACCGCTTGCCCGTCGGCCGCTCGTGGTGAAAGAGCAGGCAGCAAACCCTGTTTTCGCGTCCGGCGCGCACGTGTATCCCGATGGAGTCATAGGCCCGCAAGGGCACGACGAAATCGTTGTAGTACGCGCTGCGGTGAAACCATGACCAATTGGGCAGGTAGAGCATCTTCCTGCTGAATGCGCCGAGTGCGACCGCCCGTTCGATCGTGCGAAACTGCGGCTCGCACATCTCGAGCCATTCCGGATACGATGGCTTGAGGGCGTCGTAGTCGATCTGTTCGCTGAGGTACTCACGCTTCCCGTTGCTCGGAGGCATGGCAAAGGTCGCCATGTCCGCGCCGAAGAGCGGCCGCAGCGTGCGATTCACCGCGACGCGCCACGCGTCCACGGTGGGGTGATCGAACGGCGAGAGCAGCGTGAGGAACGAAGCCTGCAAGTCGCCGACGTCGGCGGATGATAACGGAAAGACAGTGTGGGTCATGTTGTTCCAAGACCTGCACATGTGTCCAGCGCCGCATAGGCCAGATGATACACGGCACGGCAATCGTAGCTGCTTCGGTTGTCCCTCGCAAGCTCGGCGCGAACGGCCGCCGTCCGCGGGCAAATGGGCGTTTTCTGCCCATCCATTTTGCCTTGAGTCCTCATAACATCGCGGAACCGTCCTATCGGGTCATTCAGCACGGCGTCGCAGCGCCAGTCCCATCAGGCATCCGCAAAGCACGCCCTGATTCAATCCCAGCACTCTCATGCCTCAACCTTGGAGACGCCCCTCATGATGAAACAGCACCGCCGCGGGCCGCTCGCGTTCCATCGACGCGGGCGTCTGACCATGAGCTCCATATCGAGAAGTGCCACGTGCACTGCCGCTCTCGCGCTTGCTTACGGCTGCGGTGACCCGGTCGGCCCCTTTGCGACCAACGACTCGAGAATCTCGCGTTCCGTGGCTGCGACCGTGGCGGCTGGCACCCTGCAAACGTTCTACGGACCAGAAGAGTTCGTTCGCACCACCGGCGCCCCGGATCAGGTCACGCGAGTGATCTCCACGTTCGGCTATGCCGGACCCTTCGTGCTGCACGTGCAGAGCGGCGACCCGAACGGCTCATCGCGGGTCACGAGTGGATCCGTCACACTCGACGGCGTCACGCTCCTCGGCCCGAGTGATTTCAACAAGAAAGCGGGCAGCTGGAGCATTCCGGTCTCGCTCGGCGATTCCGCCACGTTGCAGATAGAGCTTGCGGGAAAGCCCGGCAGCTACCTCACGATCTCACTCGAAGGGATGGAACACACGCGCTTCTGTCCCGCCGCCACCGGCGACGGGTTCGGCTATCAGACGCTGCAGGCCGCACTCGACTCGGTAGCGGTCGGACACACCATCTGGGTCTGCGACGGCACGCATAGCGTGAATGACGCCCAAGTGCGCAAGGCCCTCACCATTCGCGCCGAACATCCTGGCCTGGCAACCCTGGTCCAGCCAAGCACCGCGGCCCCGGGTGATGCGATTCTCGACATCAATGGCACGGCGAGCGGTACGAACGCAGTGGTCGATCTCGCATTGCAGTTCACACAAGTCGGGCTGCATCTGCATGGCACGTTCGACCAGGCGTCCATCCTCCGCACGTCGTTCTCGGGGCCCGGACTCACGTGTGTGTACATCCCAGGGGTGTCGACGGGGGATGGCCTGGTATCGGACTCGACCACCGTGGCAACCGCCCACGTCGTGGTCGAGAGCAGCAGCTTCGCAAACAGTTGTGTCGGCCTCACCTCAAACCAGCCCGTGGACTTCGACACATTCCGTAGCACGTTCACCAATACCGGGTCGTTCGGTCTGATCTACTATTCCTCGTTTGGATCGAGCTACTCCGGGATACCCACCATGCGGACCGGTCGCGTGATCGGCAACCACTTCACGAACTGCGGCACCATCACCTATGGCGGCTGCGTCGCGATCGAGTCGGTTGGCGTCAACACCGTGAGCCAAAACGAGATGGTCATCACCGCTGGCCACGGCGTAGTGGACGGCATCTACCTGAACCGCGCTGGGTTCAATGCGGCGACGGCGTGGGCAACGCGTCCTGCGATCATCACCGGCAATACGATCGTGGGACCGGTTACTGGACCGGCATCACTCAGCGCTTCGTACGGCCTTCGTAACGCGATCGTCGACCAGTTGAGCAACACCGCCACGACGGACGTCATTCAAGGCAATCGGATAACGGGCGCTCTCGGTGGCATCGTGCCACGGGGATTCGCTGCCTTTACGGATAACGTTTTCGCCAGCGACAACATCATCGACAGCACGTTCGTCGCACTCATGTTCGTAAACGGCAATTCCAGGATCGTCGCGCACCGCAACGACATCACCAACTACGTCTACCCGATGGCGGCTGCAACTTCCTATTTGGGAATAGGGCTGACGACTCCCGCACTGCCCGCCGGGTCCGCTACCTGCAACTGGTGGGGGAGCGCCAGCGGACCGACCGGCGTTTTGCCCGGAACTTTATCAGCCGCGTACACGCCGTTTGCTGGTACGCTGATAGCGGGTCAACCCGGCGTGAGCAGTTCCCCGTAACCAACTGATGTCGCGACCCCGGGGTGCGATGCGCCGACGGCGCGCGCGTCGCGCGCACGGCATCACGTCGGGGATTCACTCGCCTCAACTTCGGAGCATTGCATGATGACGAAGCAGCATTCCGTACGTCCTCGCGTGCTCGATCGCCTCGAGCGCCTGCCTTTGAACGCCTTACCGCCATATGCCGCGTGGATCGTCGCCCTCGCGCTCCTGCACGGCTGCGGCGCCGTTGACGGCCCCGCCGCGACCGGCGCGTCACACCTATCGCGATCGATGACCGCGAGCCCGGGCGCGAACGTCGCCGCCAGCCTCGCGCAAACGTTCTACGGCCCCGAGCAGTTCGAGCGCACCACGGGTGCCCCGGACCAGTACACGCGATCGATCTCGACGTCCGGCTACATCGGGCCCTTCGCGCTCCACGTGCAGAGCGGTGCAGCCGACGGTTCCGCGCGGGTCACGAGTGGGTCCGTCACGCTCGACGGCGCCACCCTCCTCGGCCCTAGCGACTTCAACAAGAAGACCGGCGGTTGGGACATCCCCGTTGCGCTCGGCGGTTCCGCTACGCTGCAGGTCAACTTGCAGGGGAAGCCGGGCAGCTATCTCGACGTGTGGATCGAGGGGCAACCTGCTGTGCGCTTCTGTCCCGATGGAGCGGCGAGCAGCTACGGGACTCTCGAGGCAGCGCTCGCCGCGGCACCAGACGGCGGCACCGTCGTGGTGTGTGACGGCACTCATATCGTGAGCAGCGTCAACGTGAGGCGACCGGTCACGATAGAGTCGGAAGGACCGGGCATCGCCACTTTGGACGGAGGGTCTTCCGGTGGAGCGTTGTGGATCGGCGGGAGTCCCGTGCCGCCCTCAGGCACAGTGATACTGCGGAGACTCCGATTCACTGGAGGGCAGTGGGACAACGTGTCGGTCGGACTGAATGCGGGAGACGTGCTGGTGACGCGGAGCGAGTTCAGCGGCGCCCTGACGGCGCCAGACCCCAGCAATCCCAGTAGAGTTTCCGGCCTCATGGTCGCAGGCGCTGGCATCGGGACCGTCACGGTGGATTCGAGCACCTTCATCGGCAATGACATTGGCGTCCATGTGAACAGCCCTTCCGGCACCATCGTCGTTCGCAGCAGCTCCTTCAAGGGCCAGTCCATCGAATCGATTCATCTCTCCGGTCCGAAGCCAGGACCAATAACCGTGCAGGACAATTCATTCAGCGACTGCGGCCTGGACTGGTGTCTGTTCACGCAGTTGCCCTTGTCGGTCGTCGGCAACACGTTTACCATCGACATCGCAAGGCCGACGCACTCTCCGATGCGCCTGGACGTCGGCGTCTACGGTACCGAACCCGCGATCGTCACGGACAACGTCGTCGTGGGCACAGGGTCGGGCGGTGCCACCCGCGCCGATCTGTCTGAGTATCCCATGCAGGTCGGGATTCAGGTGTACGGTGCGGCCGACATGCACGGGAATCGCATCACGAATGCCTACACCGGCGTGTGGCTCTCGTCCGCCACCGTCTCGGGCACCGACAACACAATCGAGCACACCTTCGAGCCGTTCGGTGGCGGGGTGACGATAGCGATGACGCGCAACGATCTGCTCGACTACGTAGGCTGGCGCACCATGAGCCCTATCGGCACCAACCTGAAGTGCAACTGGTGGGGGAGCACAAGCGGACCGAGCGGAATCACGTCGTCCGACTCCGCGTACCTACCGTTTGCGACACAGCCCATCGCGAATCAGCCCGCGGTGACCTGCACACCGTAAGTTGGCCGGGCCTTCGTGCCGCCGGTGCCGGCTGTCGAAAGCCGGCCCGGCAGCATGAGGGCCAACGGCCGATGGCAGAGTGCCGAATCCGGATGTTAGCTTCCGTTCGACATGGCTGACAGATCCGAATCGACGCGCCCCCGCATGTCGCTCCTCGAGCTGTACGATCCCTCGCTGATGGGGCGGCGCGAGCGCGTGGCGATCGAATACGATCGCCCGGGCGGCGGCACGGCTTCACTTACGTTCGGCGAACTCGACGCGCGAAGCAACCGGCTTGCGCAACTGCTCAAGTCGCGCGGACTGAGCCGCGGCGACCGTCTCGGATTCTGCCTGGTCAACAGAATCGAGGTCATCGACCTCTGGATCGCGTGCGTGAAGCTCGGCGTGATCGTCGTCCCGATCAACGCGCTCTACAAGGAACGCGAGATCCGGCACATCACGAGCGATGCGGAGCCGCTCGCCGTCGTAACGACCGCCGCACAGATGCCCGCGTTCCCCACTGGAGCCGCGTGCTGGGATGTCGACACGCTCTGTGCCGAGGCGGCAGCCATGCCGGCCGATCGGCCGTCGGTAGAGCTCGACGCCTCCACGCCCGCCGCCCTCGTTTACACCTCCGGCACGACCGGCGCGTCGAAGGGCGCCGTCCTCACGCACGGCAACTTCGCCGCGAACGCGCTCGCCGTCGCCAGCTGCTGGAACATCACGAGCGACGACCGCTACCTCGCCGCGCTTCCGCTCTTCCACGTGCACGGCCTCGGCAACGGCGTGCAGACGTGGCTCGCCGTGGGATGCCACATGCGGCTCGTCGCGAGGTTCGAGTCCGCGACCGCCGCAGATCTGTTCGAGTCGTATCGCCCGACGCTCTTCTTCGGCGTGCCCACGATGTACGTGCGGCTGCTCGACGTCCCCGACGATCGCGCCCGCGCCATCGGAAAGAACGCGCGCTTGTTCGTGTCGGGCTCCGCTCCGCTCCCAGCCCAAGTCCACGAGGCGTTCCGCGCGAAGTACGGCCACATGATCCTCGAACGCTACGGCATGACCGAGACGCTCATGAACGCGAGCAATCCGTACGACGGCGAGCGCCGGCCGGGCACGGTCGGGCCGCCGATGCCGCACGTTTCGATTCGCATTCTCGGGGAAGACGGGCGCGACGTGGCCGACGACGAGACCGGCGAACTCTGGGTGCGTGGCCCGAATGTCTGCGCCGGATACTGGCGCCGTCCCGACGCGACCGCCGCCGCCTTGCACGCCACGACGCCCGCCGGTTCGATGGACGGCTGGTTTCGCACCGGCGACATCGGCAAGCGCTCGGCCGACGGCTACATCACACTCGAGGGACGGCGCAGCGACCTCATCATCTCCGGCGGATTCAACATCTATCCGCGCGAGATCGAGGAGCTCCTGCTCGAACAGCCGGGCGTGCGCGAAGCCGCCGTGGTGGGAGTTCCCGATCGCCTGCGGGGTGAAGTGCCGATCGCGTATCTCGTGGCCGAACCCTCGCTAGACGAAACCGCGCTGCTGGCGCACCTGCGCACGCAGCTCGCGAGCTTCAAGATTCCTCGCGGTATCGTTCGAGTGGATTCCCTCCCCCGCACCGCGCTCGGCAAGGTCCAGAAGCACCTGCTCCCTCCGTTCATCCAGGCAGGCGCTGCCCCTTAGTCTCCAGCGCGAACGGAATGATCAGGATGCCGAGCGCGAACGCCGCGCCGGTCCACGCGATCGGCGTGCCGAGCGTGCCCATGCGCAGCACGAGCGCACCCAGCGCGAAGTTCACTCCGGCCCCGAGAAAGCGGCCGATCGACGTCGAGAACGCGAACGCCGTGGCCCGCACGCGTGTGTCGTACTGCTCCGGAAGCCAGAGGCTGAACACCGTGAAGTTTCCGCCGGCGAAGCCCAGGAAGAAGAGCGCGGCGATGAACGGCACGAGACCGTTTTCGAGATAGAACGCCCAACCGAAGGCGAGCGGAATCGTCACCATCATCCCCGCGAAGTACATCGCGAGCGTCCGCTTGCGGCCGAAGCGTTCGGCAACGAGCGGCAGGCAGAGACATCCGAGGATCGTGCCGAGGGAAAGCACGCCGGTGCCGACCGAGACCATCTTCGCCGCGCCGGCCGCGTCCATCCCGGCCCTCTTCGCGAGGATCGTGATCGCGGCCGGCTCGTACACCGCGCCCGCCCACAGGCCGATGATCGCGACGGAGAGCAGCGCCGCGTTCACGATCGTGCGCTTGCGATACGCGGGCGAGAATATCTCCACGAGCGGGTGCGATCGCCTCGCCTCCGCCTCGTGTGCCTTCCAGCGCGGCGGCTCCTGCACCCTGACGAGCGTCAGGACCGACACGATCACCGGCACGAGGCCGCACAGGAACATCGCGCGCCAGCCATAGTGCGCGCCCACCGTGTAGTTGAGCGCCGCCGCAACGAAGAAGCCGAAGTAGTAGCCGGTTTGAAGGAACCCGGCGCCCATCTTTCGCCGGTCCTCGGGCCACGCCTCGGCGACGTACGTCCCGGCCATCGCCCACTCGCCGCCCACGCCGATCCCGGCGAGCAGGCGAAATGCGCCGAGCTCCCAGATGTTCTGCGCGAACGCCGACGCGCCGGTGAACAGGGCGTACACGAGGATCGTCGCCGCGAGCGCCTTCGTGCGGCCGAAGCGATCCGCGATCGGCCCCCATACGAACGAGCAGCCCCAGCCGACGAGGAAGAGCGCGAACATCACCGACCCCACGTAGCCGATGCGCGCCGGCGAGACCTCCATCCCCGCGCGCGGCAGCAACTCGGTGAGCGCCGGCGCGAGCACGAGCGCGTAGATCACCGAATCCATCCCGTCGAGCGTCCACCCCGTCCACGCGGCCCAGAAGCCGATGATCTGCTGACGGTTGAGTTTGGTTCGCATCGACCAGAATCTGGGGGATGGAACTGTAACGGCAAGCGCTTTTCCACGGATTTCGCGGATCACCGCGGATAGGCAACCACAAAAACAAAACTTGGGGGAACAGCAACCGCCAAGCAGTTGCAGTTCCCCCAAAAGTCTTTTTGCCGTTGCAGTTGTCTATCCGCGACATCCGCGAAATCCGTGGAAAGGCGGTTGCTGTTACAGTTGCTTATCCGTTCAAATCATCGCGGAATCCGTGGAAAAGCAATTGTCGTTCACGTCATCGCAGCCTTCACCCGAGCGGGAGTGAGCGGCAGCTGCGTCACGCGCGCGCCGATTGCGTCGTACACGGCGTTCGCGATCGCCGCGCCCACGGTCACGATCGCGGGCTCTCCACCGCCCTGCGCAGGCAAGTCGGGGGAATTGAGAAGCACGCCCTCGATTTTGGGGACCCACGAGAAGCGCGGAAGGTGATACGTGGGGAAGTTCTTGTCGAGCACCACGCCGTCCTTGAATCGCACTTCCTCGGCGAGCGAATAACCGAGCCCCATCGTGATGCACCCCTCGAGCTGCTGCATCGCGCCGGCCGGATTCACCACCACCCCCATGTCCTGCGCGCATACCACGCGCAGCACCTGCACCGCCCCGGTCGCGGGATCCACTCTCACCTGCGCGATGGTCGCGACAACGGTGCCGGCATCGTCGCCGAGCGACACGCCGAAGCCGCGCTTGCTCGGCGCGACCGTCGGCTGCCAGCCGAACTTGTCGGCCGCGGCCTTCAGCACGCGCTGCATGCGCGCGTTCTTCGTGAGGTTGAGCTGACGGAAGCTGACGGGATCCATTCCCGCCTTCTGCGCGAGCATGTCGATGTGCACCTCGCGGGCGAACGTGTTGGCGTTGGCACCGGGCGCGCGCCACGGCCCGATCCCGAACGGATGCATGCCGTTCTGATTCGCGTTCCAGCCGCCGCGCACGACCGTCCTGTGATTCGCGACATCATAGAATTGCTGTGAGCCGCGCTCGCCGGCGCCGATCACCTCATAGCTCCACGAAACGATCTTCTTGGCCGAGTCCAACCCCGCGCGGATCGTGATCACCGCTGCCGGATCGAACGTGTCGAAGAAGAACTCCTCGGTGCGATCCCATACCACTCGCACCGGCTTGCCGGCCGCGACGGCGAGTCGCGCCGCCTCGATCGCCTGCTGCGACGCGCTCTTCCCGCCGAATCCGCCGCCAACGTAGGGCGTGATGATCCGCACCTTCTCGGTCGGGAGCTTCAGCGCGCGCGCCACCTGCGTCTGCAGCGGGAACGGCGTCTGCGTGCTGGCCCAGACGGTGACCCTTCCATCACTTCCCATAGCCGCGACGGCCGAGTGCGTCTCCATCGGCGCGTGCGCGACGTATCCCTTGAGGTACTTCTGTTCGACCACCTGCACCGCCGACTTCTCTCCGTTCGCGACGTTCCCGCCTTCCGCAACCGCGCGCCCCTCTGGCGCGCTCTTCTCGAGATGCGCGAAGATCGTCCGCTCGTCGAGCGTCGACGGCGCGGGTCCGAACGCCGTCTTCACCAGGGCGAGGGCCCGGTCCGCCTCATCGCGGTGTTCGTGCAGCACGGCAACGAGGTCGCCGTCGCGAACCACGCGCACGCCCGGCACCGCCTCGGCGGCCTTCGTGTCGACGGACGTGAGCTGCACACCGTGCGCCGGCGCCCGCACGATGCGCGCATGCAGCGCGCCCGGCGGCACGATGTCGCCGGCATACTTCGCGCGCCCCGTGACCTTGTCGATCGCATCGCGCCGCGGCGGCGACGTGCCGACGATCTTGAAGTTTGCGACGGCTTCCAGTGCGGCCTTGCCTTCGATGCGGCGCTCGATCCGCTTGCCCTCGGTGAGCTCGCCGTACGTCACGTGCTTGCTGCGGTCGGCCTGCGACGTGATCACGCCATCCTTCACCTCGAGATCGGCCGCGGCGACGCCGAGTTTCTCGGCCGCCATCTGCACGAGTACCGCGCGCGCTTCGGCCGCCGCGGCGCGCAGCACCGGCCCGAGCGTGCGCACGCTCAGCGACCCAAACGTGCCCATGTCGAACGGGCACAGGTCCGTATCGCCGAGCACGACGTCGACCGACGCGAGCGAAACGTGCAGTTCCTCCGCGGCGAGCTGGGGAAGCGAGGTCATGACGCCCTGCCCCATCTCGACCTTTCCCACGAGCACGGTCACGCGCCCGGTGGCCCCGATATGAACGAATGCGTTGAAATCGGGGCTCGGCCGCTGGATTCCTGCGGGATTCCATACCGGGCGCAGCGCGCCCTTGGGCGGCGTGAGGGCGAAGATCACGAGCAGTCCCGAACTCGTGAGCTTCAGGAAGTCGCGGCGGTCGACGGTGTCGACGAATCCCCACCCCTCGGGGACGATCATTTCCTCGTTGACCTTGCTCACTTTCCACCTCCCGTCGTCGGCGCGTGCGAGGCGGCCGCGATCGCGTCGATGATCCCCGCGTGCGCGCCGCACCGGCAGAGATGCCCTTCCATTCCCTTCACGATCTCATCTCGGGTGGGCTTCGGATTGTTCGCGAGGAGCGCGGTTCCGCCCATGATCATGCCCGGAGTGCAATAACCGCACTGGAATCCGAGGTGGTCGACGAACCCCTGCTGCACTGGGGAGAGATGATCGCCGGTCGCGAGTCCCTCGATCGTCGTCACGTGCTTCCCGTCGACGGATTTCATCGTCGTCACACAGGAGTGCACCGCCCTGCCGTCGACGATCACCGTGCACGAACCGCAGGCCGAGACGCCGCAGCCGAATTTCGTTCCGGTGAGGCCGAGGTCGTCGCGAAGCACCCAGAGCAGGCGTCGACTCTCTTCCACGGCGAGCTGGTGCGGGACTCCGTTGACGGTTACGGAGATCGATCTCATGGTGGCACTCCTTGTTTCGGTTGCGCAATGCGAAGCGCGCTCACCCATTGGAGACTAGTGCGTACCGTGGATGGACGCCACTCGGGAGTTCGCTGACATCCGCCGTCCGACGATGGCCGTTTATAGCTTAGTGCATGCGCGAAGAGCCCAAGGTTACCGAGGCGGTGAAGCGGCTCGTGCCCTGGCTCGTGGCCGTCGCCTTCTTCATGGAGTCACTCGACACCACGATCCTCAACACGGCCGTCCCGACCGTGGCCGCGGCGCTCAATGTCGCGCCGCTGAGCATGAAGTCGGTGCTCACGAGCTATACCATCAGCCTTGCAGTGTTCATTCCCGTGAGCGGCTGGGTGGCCGACCGCTTCGGCACGCGCCGCGTGTTCGCTTCCGCGATCGGCCTGTTCACGCTGGGCTCGTTCCTGTGCGGCATCTCCGCCGACATTCATCTGCTCGTCGCATGCCGGATCCTCCAGGGATGCGGCGGCGCGATGATGGTGCCGGTGGGACGTCTCACGGTGGTGCGCACCTTCGCGAAGTCCGAGCTCATTCGCGCGATGAGCTTCGTCGCGATTCCCGCGCTGATCGGCCCGATGCTCGGCCCGCTCGCCGGCGGGCTCATTGTGGGGTATCTGCACTGGCGCGTGATCTTTTTCGTGAACCTCCCGATCGGGCTCGTCGGACTCTACATGGTGTATCGCCACCTCCCGGACTTTCGAGCGGGGCACAGCGCTCCGCTCGACGTCGTCGGGTTCATACTGTTCGGCTCGGGGATCGCGATCCTCTCATACGTGCTCGAGGTGTTCGGGGAGACGTCGCTAAGCGGGCGCGAAGTCGCGAGCCTCCTCACGATCTCGTTCGCCCTGCTGTTCGGCTACGTGTGGCACGCGCGCACTGAGTCCAAGCCGTTGCTGCATCTCTCCCTTTTCCGTCTGCGCACGCTGCGCTGCGCTGTCGCCGGCGGCTTCGTCACGAGGCTCGGTGCGGGCGGCATGCCGTTCCTTCTTCCCCTGCTCTATCAGGTGGGCCTCGGCTACACCGCCGTGCAATCGGGCTTGCTCATCATGCCGCAGCCGATCGCGGCAATGACCCTGAAGATGACGATGCCCAGAATTCTTGCACGCTTCGGCTACCGGCGCGTGCTGCTCGTCAATACGATCCTGCTGGGCATGCTCATCGCCCTCTTTTCGACCGTCGGCCCGCAGACGTCGGTGTTCATGATCGTCGCGCAGGCGTTCACGTTCGGCTTTCTTTCATCGCTGCAATACACGAGCATGAACACGCTCGTCTATTCCGATGTCCCCGCGCGCGAGACGAGCCAGGCGAGCACCATCGCGAGCACCAGCCAGCAAATGTCCCTCAGCTTCGGTGTCGCCGCGGCGTCGCTCACCGCCGCGATATTCATTCCCGACCGATTTCACTCCGACGCGACGCAGATGATTCACGGCACGCACGAGGCGTTCGTGGTGCTCGGAGCGATGACCGTGCTCTCGGCGGCCGTATTCAGCATGCTGAGGCAGACCGATGGCGCGAATGTGAGCCAGCACGGAACCGACTAGGCCTGCTTCGAGTAACCAAGCCATCTTTGTGAGCGATATCGGGCTCGACGTGAAGGCCTGGACGACGTGCGTCACCACGCAGGCCACCGCGCCGCGGGTGCTGGGGAACGAGGCCGAGGGCGCGCGCCGGAACTTCGTCGGCACCCCGACCCTGTTCGTGGGCAAGCGAAGGAGTCCACGCCGCATGTCGTTCAGACCTGTTTCGGCTCCGCGCCGAAATCGATGAAGCCGCGCGACGGGTCCGTGGAGAGAAGTTTCACACGCGTCCTGTCCCCGACGTCGAGGCCCTGCTCACCGCGCATTACCCGCCCTTCCACCGGCGGCGTCACAACGCGGACGTAGGTTCCCTTCGGCGATACGCCGGTCACGATCGCGTCGAAGCTCTCGCCGACGCGCGAGGCGAACGACTCGGCGGCGGCCTCCTTGCGCACCTGCCGCTCCACCTTTCGCGCGGCGTCTTCCCGCTCGGTGCAGTGCGCGGCGATCTTCGTGAGGTCGTCCGTCGAGTACGGACACGGCTTGCCGGCGAGCACCGCCTTCAACAACCGTTGCGTGACGAGGTCCGCGAAGCGGCGGTTCGGCGCCGTCGCATGCGTGTAGTCGTGCGTCGCGAGTCCGAAGTGCCCCGTGTCGGGCGTGCCGGGTTCGTGCAATTCGTACACTCCCGGGCCGATCAGCTTCACCACCGCGAGCGAGAGATCCGGGTAATGATCGGGATCCGCACTCTGCCGCTTCGTGAGGAACGCTTCGAGCGCTGCCGAATCGGGGATGGCCGGAAGTTTTTCGCCGAGGGCGGCGGCGAGCGCAACGATGCGATCCCATCGCTCCGGCGTGCGCACCACGCGACGGATCGTCGGCGACGCATGCTCGTCGAGGAACTCGGCCATCGCCACGTTCGCGGCGATCATGAAGTCTTCGATGAGATGGCTCGCACGCGTCTTTTCCACGAGCTCGACGCTGACCGTCTTGTCGGCGCGCAGCACCGTCTGCGCCTCGATGGTCTCGAGGCTGAGCGCTCCGCGCCGGCCGCGGTTGGCACGAAGCGATTGTGCGGCAGCGTCCTGCAATCGCAGTTGCTCCTGCACCGTCGACGTCGTCGCCGCGGGGAGCTGGCCGCGTCCGTCGAGCCACGCGCCCACGCTGCCATAGGCGAGCTTCGCCTTGTTCTCGACACGCGACAGATAGACGTCATGCGACCTCACCGTTCCGTCGGTCGCAACGACGAACTCGATGATGATCGACGGGCGGTCCACGTCCTGACTGAGCGACGTGAGCTGCGTGGAGAGCCGGTCCGGGAGCATCGGATACGTGACGATGCCGGTATAGACGGAGCAGGAATTCGCGGCGGCGAATCGGTCGGTGGCCGAGCCCATGGAGACTGTCGCGTCCACGTCCGCGATCGCGACGCTCACGCGCACGGCGCCGTTCGGGAGCCGCACCGCAACTTCGAGCTGGTCGAGGTCCATCGACGAGTCATTGTCGATCGACGACCATGGCAGCGCGCGCAGGTCGCGCACGCTCCCGAGCGGCAGCGTCGCCGGATCCGCCGCCTTCGAGACCTCCGCGAGGACCTCGGGCGGGACGTCGGGCTGAAATCCGTTGGTGATCATCGCGCGGCGCGCCGCGACGTGGATATCGAACGAGTTGGGCACGGGCCGGTCCTCGGAAGGGGCGCAGGGCGGGATTCCACAAATATAGAAGGCCGGAGCAACTCGCTCCGGCCTTCCGCTCACCCACCGGCCGCCGCCTGCGTCGGCGGCGGCGAACCGTTACCGGCCGGCGAGCACGGGGTTGCTCTCAGTGCCTGCCGTCCGGACGAAACGGAGCAAGGCTGCAATGCCGTTTGCCTTGGCATCGAGCACATCGGCGGCCTCGCCCGACAGCACCTCTATATCGGCGTCGTGGTCGAGCGCGAATTCCACGGCAGCTTCCGCCTCGCCGGGATGCTCGGAGAGAAACCGCGGAGTGATGAGCAGCTGCTGCCCTTCACCGGCCGACATCACGGCGAGCGCCTGTTTCGCACCGACCACGCCCCGGCCGTGCGACGCGGCAAGATTCAGCACCTGCTCGACGGTCGCCGAATCGCGCGCGTTGCGAAGGATCTTCGCATCGCGCTCCGCGGCGGCGGAGATCTCAGCCTCGGAGGAACCCAGCGGAAGATCGACGCTCACCAGCACCCGCGACGCGAGCGCGGCCGGGATCGCGCGCTGGAGCGTGCGAGCGGAATCCGGCGTGCCGCCAATCACCACCGCGCCGTCCACCTTCAGCAATTCCTGCAAATCATGGGTGACCGCGCGCAGCATGTGATCGCGCGCCGAGAGCCGCTGGTGCTCGGCGGCGTCCGTCGCCGTCTCTCCGCGGGTTCCGCTATGGAAATGCTCACGCGGCGCGTCACCCATGTGATCCGCATGCCCGACGTGACGATGCGAGTGCAGCATCTCCAGCCTCTTCAGCTCGCCACCGTGATAGCGGTACAGCACGGCTGAGCGGCTGTCGACCATTACGACGACGACGGGATGTGTTTGCTTGAGCGCGCGAACGTATGGAGCAACCCACGCGCCGACCTGCCATTTGGCGAGCGTGGGCATCGATGTTGCAACCGGTCCGCGGAGACGCACGCCGTCGGCCGTGATGAAACCCACCCACCCCGGCGCGCCAATGGCCGACGGAATCTCATCGAGCGCCGTGGTCAGGAACTGCGTGCAGCGCTCGAAAGCCTCCCGACTCGCCTTCGGCTGCGATTCCGCCGAGGTGCGCGCGTCGTCGAGCGCGTTGCGCAACGCTAGCCGCCACGCGGTCCGCCGCGCCGGGTCGTGCGCGGCGCCATCGATGTAAACGCTGAGGACAGGCGTCGTGCGAAGGTCTCGCGTCAGCCCGGTGAGTTGTTCGTAGGAGAGCAGCATGTTCTGACCTCTCATGAATCGCGCTTCGACGCGAGTACGTGCTTCTTGTGTGCTGCGCGCCGCGGCGCGGCCGCCTTCGCGACCGGCGTGCGCCTGAGCAGGATCGAGCAGTTGGTTCCACGGAGAATCTTGTCGGCGACGCTCCCGATCAGGAGCCGGGACGCGCCGCGACCGTGACTCGTCATCGCGACCAGATCGGCGCGGAAAGTCTGCGCCAAGTCGACGATCGCGGTTCCCGCGCTTGGCGCGATCAGCACCTTGGTCTCCACCCTCCCCGCGCCTTCGCGGTCAAGCTGGTGCGCGAGGCCGGTCAGGTACTTCTGGGCCTGCTCCGCAACCTGTTCCGTGGCCGGGATGTCCGGGGCCATCGCCGTCACGATGCCCGCGTCGGGGTAGTCGATGATGGGCAGCGTCACCGGATTCACGACTTCGACGAGCATGTGCACGGCATGCTCCGACGTCCGCATCGAGCGGACGCATGACAGAATGCTCTCGGCCGTGTCGGAGCCGTCGAGCGCGATCAGGATGCGCCCGAACGTGGACGCAGCCTCCGCCTGCGGCGTGGCCGCCTCCCCCTCGACGGGGCGCACCATCAGCAACGGCAGCGACGACTCGTGCGCAAGGGTGTCCGCGACGCTGCCGAACCAGGCGCGACTCAAGCCGGTGCGCCCATGAGTCGACATCACGATGAGGTCCGCGCCCTGCTGGCGCGCGTACTTCGCGATCGCCTCGGCCGGAGGGCCGGCAAGCATCGACAGCTGGCACTTGCAGCCGGCGCGCTTCTCGATGTCATCGGCCACGCGGCGCAGATGGCGTTCGAACTGCGCGCGCTCCAGCGCGATGATCTGTTCATCGATGACCGACCCGCCTTCAAACGCCGGCAACCGTGGTTCGTACACGTGAACCAGATGAAGCGCGGCGTGCGTCGAGCGAGCGATTGCCGCGGCCTTCCATGCGGCCTGCTCGGACAGCGGGGAGGTGTCGAGTGGCACGACGAGTTTGCGGAACATGGTGTCGCCTCCGGCCCTGTTGTCTCGTGGCGCTCTCCGCAGGGCAGCGGGTGATCGTCACGCACTGCACTATCGACACGCTACGGAACGTGAAGGCAAAGGTCAGTCAGGGTTTGGCCGCTGTGATGTCAGGCTGTTGCCCGACAGACGCGCATGGTCCTTGACTGCACGTTGATGTCGTGCGCTGGCGTCGTGCGCTCCCTTCATCGTTCGAGGTGCTCCATGCTCAAAGTCCGCGATATCATGACGACCGACGTCGTCACCGTCACGCCGCACACGACGCTGCGTGATGCGATCGAGTTGTTCGCGAAGCGTCACGTCAGCGGCGCCCCGGTCCTCGACGGCGAGCATGTGGTGGGAGTCGTCTCGACGTCGGACATGCTTAGCTTCGAAGCGTCGAATCCCAGCGTACCCACGGCGCGTCACGAGGTCGAATGGGCCGACATCGAGGAGGAGACTCCCGAAACGGACGACATCGATCCGGAGGACGAATCCACCGCGGAGTTCTTCACCGAGCAGTGGGACGACGCCGNNGCCCCGGTCGAAGAGGCCGCGCGGCTGATGAAGGAAAGGGGCGTCCATCGCGTGTTCGTCACACAGGACCGGAAGATCGTGGGCGTCGTCAGCGCAATCGACATCGCCCATGCGGTGGCCGAGCACGGGCTGGACCGGAAGACCTACGTGTTCAATCGCGAGCGGGAGTTCGGCGCCGCCTGAACCGGCCCGGACGAGCCGCGCAAGAGTGCCTTGTAGGCGTCCCATTCGTCGTGCAGGATTGGACGGGCTGGAACACCGCCCCACCGCTCGCCGGCCGGAACGCGCGTGCCCGGCAGCAGCACGGAGTTCGCGAGGATCGTGGCGCCCTCGCCCACTTCGACGTCGCCCATCAGCGTCGCTTTCTCGCCGATCGTGGCCCGGCTCCCGATGATCACCGGCGCCAGGACGAGATTGCCCGCGCCCCCGTAGTGGCAGAAAATCTGCGCGCTGCCGCCGATCGTCACGTCGTCGCCGAGTAGAATCATGGAGACGTCGCTGAAGTTCTCCGTCGAGATGCGCGGCCGNNCCCATCGCGCGCAGAAAGAGCACTCCGGCGGGAGTGAGGGTCACGAACGGCAGGAACGTGAAGCGAACGAGATAGAACAGCCCGTTGTGCAGGTACCACGGCAGGGCCGCGATCGTGAAGTAGCCGCCGCGAAACGGACGGATGCGCGTGGGGAGGACGAAGTTGAACACCGGGACGACGACGAGCAGCGCGAATCCCCAGAGGAACAACGCGCCGGCGATCAGCACCGCGAATGCCGGCACTCGCCACCAGCCGTCGCCCGCGAGGAGCGGCACGCCGAGTCGCTCGACGATCAGCAGCGACGGGACGAGCGCCAGTCCGAGCGCACACGCCCCCACCAGGTAGAGCGCCATGGTCGCCAACAGGTGGCTGAGTGCGCCGAACCGCCTGATGAACCGATCGAGCGGGCCGCTCACGGGAGGATTCGCGCGTTCGTCGAAATATTTCATGTTCCTTCGGTTGGGACGTGTTGCAAGCTCAATGGAGCGCGCGGGATCGCTGTCGGGGAACGCGCCCGTTGGCGTAGGGGAACTCTTGATGCCCTCTTCGCACACAAGTCGCTCTGGACAGCCGATGCCCTACGGGATTTCAGGCGTCCCCCGATACGCCGGGTCGCAGGGCATATGCACTTTCCGACGATCACTTATGGAGGACACATGAGATTCTGCAAACTATTGGTGGCCGTGTTGTTCGCCGCGCCGGCGCTCGCGCAGGGCACGGCGAGCCAGGCGAAGCCGGACGTGAAGGCGACGTTCAGCATCATGAAGGCAAACGTCGCGAAGATCACCGCGCCGTCGGAGAAGGAACGTTGGGAGCCGAACAAGGATGCGTGGGAAGTGGAGGTGGCGCAGGCCGGAAGGCTGCAGAAGATCGACCTTGGCAAGATCTCGGCGGCGCTCGACAAGATCAAGGCGAACGTCGAGAAGATCAGGGCGGGCTCCGAGAAGGAACGCTGGCAAGCCAACATCGACCTGTGGCAACTCTTCGTGGCGCGTGAAGGCGCGTTCGGCAGGGCCGATATGGCAGCGGCGAGCGCGTCATTCGCGAAGATGAAGGCCAATGTCGCGGAGATCGCTTCGCCGGTGGAGAAGGAGCGCTGGCAGGCGAACCGCGATCTGTGGCAGGCGATGATCGACCGCGCGGGCCAGAGGTAGGGCGACGCGGGCGGAACGGTCGCACATGAAATCCCTGATGAGAAGGAGAAGCATCTACACCCTGATCATCGAGGAGCACGAGCCGGCCTGAGTCGGGCATTTCCCTACGCCCCCTCCGACGTGTCAAGGCGTTCGGAGGGGCGCGCTGACTGAGGCGCAGCGCTTCTCCCGATGGTCGCAGCCGCCCGCAATCTGCGATTTGTCCTCTCGGTGGCCGCGAGCCAACAAGGCGGTCGACGTGCTGCGGCAGAAGCTCCTTCGCCGCGATTCCCAATGGTCGGGAATCCCCTGAGCAATGGTGCGGCAGACCCCGACAGCGCGCGCGCCGTCCGCCCGACAGACGGATGACATACACGATCGCATCGTAATGGTCATGGCGTCCTCGAAGGACGATCCCCATTCGGCAGCGAGTCGCTGCAAGGANNCTCATCGCCGTCGGCGTCTGACGGTTCCCGCCGAGCAAACCATGTTGACCACGCGCTTTCGCGACCGCCGCGAGGCCGGACGACACCTCGCACGGGCCCTGCGCGGTTATGCGGGCAGGCCCGACGTGCTGGTGCTGGGCCTTCCTCGCGGCGGTGTCCCGGTGGCGAGCGAAGTGGCCAGTGCGCTCGATGCGCCCTTGGACGTGCTCGTCGTTCGCAAGCTCGGCGTTCCGGGTCAGGACGAGCTGGCCATGGGTGCCGTGGCGAGCGGCGGCATCACCGTGTTCAATCGCGACCTGATCGAACAGCTCGGGATTTCGCAAGCCGCGATCGATCGCGTGACGGAACAGGAACTCGCGGAGCTCGCCCGCCGCGAGCAGACGTATCGCGGCGAAGCCGCGCCCTTGGACGTGACAGGACGCACAGTGATCATCGTCGATGACGGTCTCGCGACCGGAGCCACGATGTCGGCGGCCGTCGCCTCGGTCCGCGCGATGCACCCGGTTCGCATCGTCGTGGCGGCACCAGTCGCCTCTCGCGACGCGATGCGGCTGCTGAAACAGGCTGCGGATGAGTGCGTCAGCGTGCTCGAACCGGAGCCGTTCCATGGCGTTGGCCTCTGGTACGAGGACTTCGCGCAGACCTCGGATCGCGAAGTGCGGGAGCTGCTCGCCGCGTCGCTCCAGCACCCGCTCGCGCAGGCGCTCCCGT
>PMYN01000033.1:0-76004 GCA_003171215.1 Gemmatimonadota bacterium
CCCATCGCGGCGACGTACACGACGTTCGGATCGCGCGGATCGACGACGATTCGTCCGATGTGCTGTGACTTGGGAAGCATCGCGCCCGACCAGGTCTTGCCGCCGTCGCTGGACTTGTACAGGCCGGTTCCCCACGACGAGCTGCGCATGTTGTTCGCCTCGCCGGTTCCGACCCAGACGATATCCGAGTTCGATGGCGAGACGGCCACGGCGCCGATGGAGCCGGTGCGCACGGAATCGAAGACCGATGTCCAGGTCACACCTGCATTCGTGGACTTGAATATTCCGCCGGTCGCGGCGGCTATGTAGATGACGGTGCCGAGCCGCCCGCCTCGAACGGCCTTCGGATTCTCCGCGACCGCGATGTCCGCGATCCTTCCGCCCATGAGCGCAGGCCCGATCGAGCGGAAGGTGAGGGCGCGTGCGAGAATGGAGTCCGCCGGGAGTGCCGGCGAAGATCCTGTGCCCTGAGCGGCGGCCGCCGAGCACGCAATCGCAACGGCCGCGCACGTGGTGACCGCGCGCCGAACACTCATGAGCGAACGAGAGAATGAAGGCATGATATGAGAGCGAAAAATGAGTACGAATCGAAGCTCGAATGTTATTCGGTGGACACCCCCGGGCAAGCAAACCGCGAACGAATAGATTGACAGCATGCGCAAATCCTTCTCTCGCCGTTTCGCAACCGCGGGCGCGGTGCTCGCGGTCTATTACGCCGTTCCCGTGGTCGCTGCTGCGCAGGCCACGCCGGCGGCTTCGCTCTCCGCCGCCGAACGCGCAGTCACACGGGCGGTGGACGCGCACAACGCCGAGGCGCTCGTGCTGCTCGAGCGAATCGTGAACATCAACAGCGGCACGATGAACCTGGCCGGCGTCCGCAGCGTGGCGGATGTGCTGCGCCCGCAGCTCGAGTCGCTGGGATTCAAGACGCGCTGGGTGGACGGCGCGTCGTTCGAGCGCGCGGGACACCTGATTGCCGAGCATCCCGGGCCGGGGCCGAAGATCCTGTTGATCGGCCATCTCGATACGGTGTTTGAGCCTGCGAGTCCGTTCCAGAAGTTCATCCGGCTCGACGACTCCACGGCAACCGGCCCCGGCGTGATCGACATGAAGGGCGGCGACGTGGTGATGCTGTTCGGGCTGCGCGCACTCAAGGACGCGGGACAGCTCGAAATGATGAACGTGACCGCCGTGTTCGACGGCGACGAAGAAGACGCGGGTCGGCCGCTCGCCGCGGCGCGCCGCGCACTCGTCGAAGCCGCCGCCGGGGCGAGCGCGGCGATCGGATTCGAGGACGGCGCCGGCGACCCGAAATCCGCGGTGATCTCGCGCCGATCCGCCACGGAGTGGAAGCTCACCACCACAGGATATCCGGGGCACGCGTCGCAAATCTTCCACGACGACATCGGAGCGGGCGCGATCTTCGAGATGTCGCGCATTCTCACCGAGTTCTACCAGAAACTGTCGGGCGAGCCCTATCTCGCCTTCAGCCCGGGGCTCGCGCTTGGCGGCACGCTGGTGATCGCCGACAGCACCGGCACGGCGGGTTCGGCCAGCGGAAAGAACAACGTCATCGCGGGAAGGATGACGGTCACGGGGGACATGCGGACGCTCTCACCGGAGCAGCTCGCGAAGACGGAGCGGACGATGCGCGAGATCGTGTCGCGTCACCTGCCGAAGACCGGCGGCGAGATCGCGTTCGACGACGGCTACCCGCCGATGGCACCGACCGACGGCAACCGGCGCATCCTCTCGATGTACGATCGGGCGAGCCGCGACCTGGGGCTGGGCGCGGTGACCGCGGTCGATCCCTCGAAGGCCGGCGCGGCCGACGTGGCCTTCATCGCGAACACCGTGCCGATGGTCATCGACGGGATCGGGCTTTCAGGCCACGACGACCACAGCGACAAGGAGACCGCCGATCTGCGCATGCTGCCGTCGCAGACGAAGCGTGCGGCGCTCTTGATGCTGCGGCTGTCGCAGCTGAAGGGTATTACCCCATAGCTCCTCGCCTGTCGCCCTTCGCCAAGTCGCGCCTCACCCGTCGCGCCTCATCCTTCGCTTACGGAGGGGTAGATCTCGTCGCCGATCCAGTACGTCGCCACCAGCAGGGCGAAGAGGGTGCCGGCGAGCCAGAGCAGCCATCGCCACCGGCGCCAGGCCGGCGCGAAGGATGACGCCTGCACCGTGAGGTCGACGAGGTACGCGCTCGAGTAGCACACGTTGGCGATCACGGCGAGGATGAGCATCCTGCCGAGGTTGCCGAGCGTCATGGCGGGCTCGAAGTGCGGCCAGGTGTGCACGACCCACCAGGCGCACAACAGCGCGAGCGCGAGGTTGTACCAGATCCTGCGCAGCTCCCAGTAGCGGATCATCCCGGCCATGGAGTCCAAAGTACTTTTCATTGCAAAGTAACGCAAGGCCGTCCGTATTCTATATTACTTGGCATCCCTCGCCCGAGGCGTCCGATGACCGAGAATGCATCGCTGAGCGACTATCTCTTCGAACTTCGGCGCGGCACAGCACCCGCACGATTGGGGATGGCGATCGGCGTCGGGGTGCTCTTCGTCGTAGTCGGACTTTTCCTTGGCCCGCGTTTTGCCGGGCTGACCGGACTGGGTCTCGCGATCGCCGGCGTATGCGCGTGGGCGCGGCTCAACCAGATCGCGGATGCGATGATGGACGGCCGCTTCGTCGCACCACAGCCCGCGCGTGGGAGGCAGCTGCGCGCCGTCGGAGTCGCGGCGCTCGGCGTCGGCGCGGTGGGAACCCTGCTGTTTCTCTACTCGTTCCTCGCCCGCTTCGTGCTGGTGTCCACCGGCATGTGAGCGCATGCGTTGCCCATGGCTGTGATTCCTGCCATCGTCATGCACGGAATTGTGCGCCCTCAATCGCGCTTTCCGCACGATGGACACCACTATCACCGTTGAAGGGGATTGCAATGAAGCGTCGGTCCGTCACATCGGGATTCATCCTCGCCTTACTGCTCGCGGCCATTCCGGTTCATTCGATGTTCGCGCAAGGCGACCCGGCTGCCGCGAAACCCGGCCGTGATCCCAAGCAGCCGATCGACGAGGAATACACGAAGAAGATCCGCGAGTACACCACGGAACCGTTCTTCCTGTCGCCTCTCGTCGATTATCTCCCTGCCTCGAAAACGGTTCCGACGCCCAAGGTCACGCTCGGCGACATCGCCGGCGCTCCGACCAAGCTGCCGTACTCGAAGGAGGTCTACGAGTACATGCGGCTGCTCGCGAAATCCACGCCGCGCGTGCGCGTCTTCTCCATCGGCACGACGGAAGAGGGACGCGAGATGATCGCGGTGGCCGTCGCGTCCGAGGCCTTGATGGCGAAGCTCGACGCGAACAAGGCCCAGTTGGCGAAACTCGCCGATCCGCGCACGATCAATTTCGACGACGCGGCGGCCGACAAGATTGCAGCGACCGCGGCGCCTGTCTACTACATAACGGGTACGATCCATTCGACCGAGGCGGGCGCTCCGACGGCTCTCATGGAGCTTGCCTATCGTCTCGCCGTGGACGAGAGCCCGTACATCAAGAACATCCGCGATCACGTCATCACGCTGATCACGCCGATCGTCGAAGTGGACGGGCGCGATCGCACCGTGGACCTCTACAACTGGCACGTCAAGCATCCCAACGACGTCGCTCCGAGCCTCGCGTACTGGGGCCACTACGTGGCGCACGACAACAATCGCGANNTGGAAGGCGCAGGTGCTGCACGACCTGCACGAGTCGGTGGCCTTCATGTACGACAACACCGTCGGCGATGGACCGTACAACGCATGGCTCGATCCGCTGCTCACGAACGAGTGGCAGATGATCGGCTGGAACAACGTGCAGGAGATGACGCGGTACGGCATGCCCGGCGTGTTCGCGCACGGCGAATTCGACACGTGGTCGCCCGGGTACCTGATGTTCATCGCCGCGACGCACAACGGCATCAGCCGCCTGTACGAGACGTTCGGCAACGGTGGCACGGCGGAAACCGTGGATCGCACGCTTTCCCCGGCGGAGACCGAGCGGTCCTGGTTCAAGCAGAACCCGCCGATCCCGCACGTGAAGTGGTCGCTGCGCAACAACAACAACTACGAGCAGACCGGGCTGCTCGTCTCGCTCAGTTACATCGCGAACAACCGGCACCTCTTCCTCAACAACTTCTACGAGAAGAGCAAACGATCGGTCCTGAAGCCGAAGGTCGAAGGACCGGCCGCGTACGTCTTCAGCGCGAACGATCCGCGCCCCGGCGCGCAGGCGGACCTGCTCCGCATCCTGCAGATGCAGGCGGTCGAGATTTCGCGCGCGACATCGTCCTTCACGGTCACACTGCCGGTGAAGCGCGCACCGGCGGCCGGCGGCCGCGGCGGCCGCGGCGGCGCGGCGCCCGCCGATTCGGGCGCGACCGCCGCACCTCGCACGGAGACGCGCGAATTTCCGGCGGGCAGCTACATCGTGCGCATGGACCAGCCCTACTCTCGCATCGCCGACGCGCTCCTCGACTACCAGTACTGGAGCCCGAACGATCCGCAAAAGAATCCATACGACGACACGGGCTGGACCTTTCCCGAGGGCTTCAACGTTCAGGCCGTTCGCGTCACCGACGTGAAGGTGCTCGACGCTGCGATGGAGCGCGTGACAGGCACCGTCACCGCGGCTGGTGGCGTCGCGGGCTCGGGGTCGGTGTTCGCCATCAATGCCAACGGCGACAACGCGATCGCGACGCTTCGCTACAAGCTGAAGGACGCGGACTTCCAGTCTGCGGAAGAGGCGTTCGACGCGGGCGGCGCGCACTTCAGCCGCGGCTCGTTCGTGATTCGCAACGTCGCGTCGGGAGACCTCGACAAACTCACGAAGGAACTCGGCCTCAAGGTCACCGCGCTCGCAGCAGCGCCGTCAGTGAAGATGCATGCCGTGCGGGCGGCGCGCGTCGCGATCCTCCACACGTGGACGGGAACGCAGACGGAAGGGTGGTGGCGTCAGGCGTTCGACCAGCTCCAGATCCCGTTCACGTACATCAGCACGCAGGACGTCGCGAAGGACTCGAACCTGAACGCGACGTACGACGTGATCCTCTTCCCGCCCGCAGGCGGCAACGGACAGGCCATCGTCGACGGCATGCCCATGTGGCGCAACCCGATGCCGTGGAAGAATTCCGCTGAGACGCCGAACATCGGCACGTGGGCGCAAACGGACGACGTGCGTCCGGGGCTCGGTTACGGCGGACTCGAAAATCTCCTGAACTTCGTCAAGCGCGGCGGGGTCATGGTGGGCGTGACCAACACCGCGGATTTCGCGATCCAGTTCGGCCTCGTGAACGGCGTCAGCAGCAATGCTCCACGGCGCGGCGAAGTGGTGGGCAGCTTTCTTCGAACGAAGATCGTCGACGACGCGAGCCCGATCGCGTACGGCGTGAGCGACAACCTCGCGGTGTACAGCAACAGCGGCGAGAGTTTCAACGTCAGCAGCTCGCGCGGCGGCGGCGGCCGTGGCGGCGGACGCGCGGGCGGCGGCGGCGCGACGCGCTCCACGGGCCGCGGAACGCCCGATGATGCCGATCAGGTGCAGGGATTCCCGCAGCTCGATCCTCGGTTTCTTCCGGCGCCGCGCCCGACAGTGCAGCCATGGCAGTACGCGCCGATCACGGACGACCAGCTGCGCAACCCGCTCAACATCATTCCGCCCGACCAGCGTCCGCGCGTGATCCTGCGTTATGGCGAACAGCGCGACCTGCTTGCCTCAGGCCTGCTCGACGGCGGCGCGGACATCGCACAGCGGCCCGTCGTGGTGGACGTGCCGATGGAGAAGGGACACGTCGTGCTGTTCGGCAACAATCCCGTGTACCGCGGTGAAACCATCGGGAGCTACTTCCTGGTGTTCAATACGATCCTGCACTTCGACAACTTGAATTCAGGGAGAAAGCTCGATGCGAAATAGACTGCTGATCGCGCTGACCGTCGCGATCTCGCTGCCGCTCGGCGCGCAAACCTCGAAGAACACCATCGCGCAGTACATCGGCACCGCGGAGCCGCTGGAAGTCACGTCCGCACAAAAGGCCGACCGCATCGCCTGGATCGCGTACGATCGCGGCATGCGGAACGTGTTCACGGCGGCCGCTCCGGATCTCAAGCCGGTCCGGCTCACCAACTTCATGGAAGACGACGGCACCGATCTTACGGCGGTCTCGCTTTCCGCCGACGGCTCGATTGCCATCTTTGTTCGCGGATCGGCGCCGAACCGCGTGGGTTGGGTGGCGAATCCGACGCACGATCCCGACGGTGCGGAACGCGCGATCTGGGCGGCGCGCACGACCGGAGGCGGCGGCGCATGGCGGCTCGCGGAAGGAAGCGCGCCCGCGGTGTCGCCGGACGGCAAGTGGGTGCTCTACGTGAAGGATGGACAGATCTATCGTGTGCGTACCGCGAAGGTCCCGCCGGCCACGCGCATGGACACGGGCGGAGTGCCCTTCATCAAGGAATGGGGCAACAATGGGACGCCTCGCTGGTCCCCGGACGGTTCCAAGATCTCGTTCGTGAGCGCGCGGGAGAATCACTCGCTCATCGGCATCTACGATGTGAAGACGCGCAAGGTCGATTTCGTTTCGCCGAGCGTGGATTGTGATGGAAGTCCGACGTGGTCGCCCGATTCGAAGCAGATCGCGTTCATCCGGACTCCCGGAATTCCGTTCGGCCGGCAGACGCAGCAGGGGAACGGAGGTATCGGCAATCCGGGCGGATCGGCTTCCGCGCTCGCGGCCGGACGCGGCGGCGCGGGCGCCGCATGCGGCGGCTTCGGTGGTCGCGGCGGAGGCGGAGGTGCCGCGGGGCGCGGCGGTCGCGGAGCCGACGCGGCACCGGCACCGGTGCGCGCACCCGGACTGTACAGCGCGACGTTCAAGGGCGGCTATACGCTGTCGCTGATGGTCGCCGATATCGCCACGGGAAAGATTCGCGAGTTCTGGCACAGCGAGCCGAACGATCGTGTCTTTTCGGGCATCACGAACATCCGGTGGGCCGGAGAGAGCGTGATTTTTCCGGCCGTCGTTCCGAATGACGAGTGGGATCGCTACTACGCCATCAACGTCGCCGCCACGAACTCGGCGCCGGTTCAACTCACCACGACCAACGGCCTGATCGAGGACGCCACCTCGGTCGCGCTCTCACCTGACGGCAGGACGCTCTACTATTGCACCAATGCCGGCGACATCGAGCGCCGCCACATCTGGGCAGTGTCGACATCCGGCGGCACGCCGCGCCAGCTTTCCACCGGTGACGGCGTCGAGAGGGATCCGACGCCGCTCGCATCGGGGAAGAAGCTCGCGGTGCTCTACTTCAATGCGGCACAGCCTGCGTCGGTCGGGATCGTCTCGACCGAGGGAGGGTCGCCGAAGGTAATCTTTCCGACACTTCCGGCGAGTTTTCCGGTCGCGGCCCACGTGACCCCCCAGATCATTATCACGCATGCAGCCGACGGCCTCGAGCTCCACAACCAGCTCTTCCTGCCGAAGGATTTGAAACCGGGCGAGAAACGGCCGACGATGATCTTCGTGCACGGCGGGCCTGCGCGGGAAATGCTCCCCGCCTATCACTACATGCAGTTCTATCACTGGGCGTACGCGTTCAACCAGTGGCTCGCCGACCAGGGCTACATCGTGATGTCGATCAACTACCGCAGCGGTGTCGGTTACGGGCGCTCGTTCCGCCAGGCACCGGGCACCGAATCTCGCGGAAATTCCGAGTATCAGGACGTCGTCGCCGGCGCGAAGTATCTGCAGTCACGGCCCGACGTCGACTCGTCACGCCTTGGAATCTGGGGGCTGTCCTACGGCGGGCTGCTCACCTCCCAGGCGCTCGCACGCAACTCCGACATGTTCGTTGCCGGCGTCGATCTCGCGGGAGTGCATCTCTACGGACAGTCGCTCGCCGACACCGCGCTCTCGTACAAGTCGTCCGCGATCTCGGCGATCGACGGCTGGAAGTCGCCCGTGTTCCTGTTGCAGGGCGACGACGACCGGAACGTGGATTTTTCGCAGATGATAGGATTGGTCCAGCTGCTGAGAGCCCACAACGTCTACTACGAATTGACCGTGATCCCCGACGACCTGCACGAATCGATGATCCACAGCCGCTGGGTGACGACCTTCGGCAAGATGAGCGACTTCCTGCGCCGCTTCGTCTGGGAAAAGCAGAAGCCTCCGGCGAATTGAGGCGCGCATGCTCAGGTGCGGCGGTCATCGTATTCGTGTTCGCGATGACCGCCGGCACCGCGCGTGCCCAGCAGCTGCAATCAGTGAGCGTGCGCGCCGACAACGACGCGTTCAATTTCTGGCAGGCTCCGTACAAGCGACCCGACGAAGAGTACACCAGCGGTGTTCGGGGCTCACTCGTGTTCTTCGGCGCCGCGCCGTGGGAGCGATGGCTGCACCACGCTGCGGCCTCGTGCGAGAAGAGCGACAACCCGTGCGCGACGCACACGTATTCGATCGGGCAGGATATCTACACCGGCAAGCTCGTGCCCGGCGACACGATTCACCTTCCGGGAACGCGGCCGAACGCCGGTTGGCTCTACGTGCAGGAATCGTCGCGCATCGCCAAACCAGACCGGCTCGACGAGACCAGCATCACCATCGGCATCACGGGTCCTGGGGCGCTCGGCAAGGCGATGCAGGACGCGTTCCACTCGATCGCACCGGCCTTCAACCGCCCGGACAACTGGACGGTACAGCTGCCGTTCGAGCCCGGAATCATCGCCGCGTACGACCGTACGCAGCGGATGTTCGTGGCCGGCGAGGGCGAGCCGTTCGGCGGCGATGTCGAGCCGCATGCCGGCGTGTCGCTCGGCAACATCCTTACCGAGGCCCGAGCCGGCGTGCGGGTGCGTGGAGGATTTCGCCTGCAGCATCCCTGGCAGGCGGTGGCGGAGTCGTCGACTCCCGAGATTTCCTTCTTCGCCGACGCCACGATCCACGGCGTTGCGCGCAACGAGTTTCTCGCCGGGACGCTGTTTCGCCCGAGCGCTCACGTGCAAGAGCGGCCGTTCGTGCCCGAGTACCAGATGGGGTTTTCCGTCCGATGGAAACGGCTCACTGCGAGCTACAGCCTGGATCAGACGCAATCGGAGTATGCGACGCGCCCGAACGGACACGCGTGGTCGCGGCTCGGCGTCGACTGGCGTATCGAACGTTGACGTCCTGACGGGGAGGGATCGCATGGCGATCGAGCATGTTTCCGATACGGCGCGATGGGTGGCCGTCTATCGCGCGATGGAGACGGAGCGGCCGGACGCGATCTTCACGGATCCGTTCGCGCGGCGCCTCGCAGGCGAACGCGGCCAGGCGATCGTCGATGAGGTCACGCAGGGCCGGTCGATGGCGTGGGCGATGATCACGCGAACAGCGGTGTTCGACGAGATGATCCTCGACCTCATCAAGCGCGAGAAGGTGGATCTCGTCGTGAACCTCGCGTGCGGGCTCGATGCACGCGCGTGGCGTCTCGACGTGCCGCGGGAACTGCGCTGGGTGGATGTCGATTTTCCGGTGATGATCGACTACAAGACGGAGATCCTGAAGAACGAGCGCCCCGTCTGCCGCTACGAGGCGATCGCCGTCGACCTCACGGACGATGGCGCCCGCTCGGCGCTTTTCGCGCGGATCGGAGCCGACGCCCAGCGCGCGCTCGTGATATCCGAAGGACTGCTCATCTATCTCACCCCCGAGCAGGTGAGCACGCTTGCCCGCGACCTGCACTCACAGTCGTCCTTTCGCTGGTGGCTGATCGATCTCGCGCACCCGCAGTTGCTGAAGATGATGACGAAAATGTGGGGCGGAAGCGTATCCGGCGGGAACGCACCGTTTCTGTTCGGGCCGGAGGAGGGAACCGGGTTCTTTCTTCCGCTCGGCTGGCGCGAAACTTCCTTTCGCTCGCAGGGGGACGAAGCGCGGCGCCTCAACCGGGAAATGCGCGGCATGTGGATCTGGCGCTGGATGAGCATCTTCTACTCGAAGAAACAACGCGAAACATGGCGCAGGTTTGCCGGCTACGTGATGTTCGAACGCACTTAGGAGGATTCACGACATGAATCGATTCACGAGAATCACCGGCGGAGCGGTTCTTGCGATCGCGGCGGCTGGCACTGCGTGTCATGCGCCGCAGCCCGGCGCTGCACGCCCAAGCGAGATTTTCCGCGTGCGAATCGAGACGTCGAAAGGCGCGTTCGTTCTCGAGGTGAACCGCGCGTGGGCACCGCGCGGCGCCGACCGGTTCCTCGAACTCGTGCGAGGGCGCTTCTTCGACGACTCCCGGTTCTTCCGCGTGCGGGAGAAGTACATCGCGCAGTTCGGTATCGCGGGCGATCCGGCGGTGACGCGCGCCTGGAAGGACCGATATTTCCCGGACGATTCCGTTCGCGCGAGCAATGTGCGCGGGACGTTCGCGTTCGCGATGACGGGGCCGAACCTTCGCAATACGCAGGTCTACATCAATCTTGTGGACAACCGGCAGCTCGATGCGCAGGGGTTTTCACCGGTCGGGCGCGTGGTCGAGGGAATGGACGTCGTGGACCGGATCTACTCGGGGTACGGCGAAAATGCGGGTGGTGGGCTGCGGCTCGGGAAGCAGGATCGGATGCTGAACGAGGGGAACGCGCATCTCGACGCCGACTTTCCGAAGCTCGATCGGCTGATACGGGCGACGGTCTTGCCGTAGCGACAACGGCAACGCTATCAGACGACACCTGTCAGAATACGGCAGCGTCCAGACAACGGCCTCGTTACCGATCAGCGCGCGAATCGGTAACGAGGCCGTTGTCAGATAGCTGACGTCTGGTGGCTGTCGGTTGAAAGCGTTGCCGTTTTCTCCGTTCTCAGAACCTCCGTCATTACTTGGAGAGGTTAATCATATCCATATAGTAGGAAATCTTCCCCTCGTTGTAAGCCTTCAGGAGTCCCTGCATCGAGCACAGCAGTTCCACCTGCCGGCCATTCGAACTTCCGGGGCGGAATCCGAAACCCTGCGAGAGCGAACGGATGAAGGTGCTCGATTCGTCGAGCGGCAGCGTCGCGACGTTCGCGTAGAACTTCTTCCAGTCGTCGCCCTGCCTGAACAGGTAGAACTCCACATTCGAGACGTAGAACGCGGTGATCGTCGCGTGGCGCTCGCGCACGTAGTTGCCCACGGCGCGCAGCGCCTTCGGGCCGGTGAAGTCGCCGGTGACGCCGACGATGAGGTTGTTCCCTTCCATCTCCTTGACGACCCGAAAGTTCGACTCGTTCGCGAGATAGCTCCGGTGCGCGTTCGTTCCGTCGGTCTCGAGCATCAGCATCGCGTACGTGGGGAACCGGCCGCGGTATCCGCCCATGTTCATGTTGTAACTGAGATTCGGCCCCGCGTTGAAGAACCACGAGTACAGGTAGTCGATGTTTGCGAGTTCGTCGGTGCTGAGCGGGAAGCCGTGGGTCTTGAGAAGCCGGTCCTTCACGGCGACAAGATTCCGTGCGAATAGCGCGCTGTCCTTCGGCACGGCCGAATAGGCCAGCATGAGTTGCTCGATCGTCGACGCGCTGTCGAGGCCGGCGGGCCTTGGCCGCGAGAACAGGCGGCCGGTGAATTCGGCGCGATCGGCGGAGAGTTCGAAGAGCGCCTTGTAGACGAGGAGGAGCAACGAATTGTCGTGCCGGATGTCGACGATGAATGCGATTTTCGGCTTCAACGCGGCAAGGTAGGTGAAGTTCTGCTCGGGGGCGACGCCGAGGTAGACACCGCCGGGCTTGGTGGTGCGAAGGAGTTCGGGGATGACGTACTGGAGGGAGGTCTCGTTCGAGAGCAGGTTGTCGCTCGGGAAGTTGCCGCTGGGCTCGGAGAATTCGGTGACCATGCGCCAATAGGTCGTGTCGGCGAGCCGCGCCGGTATTTCCTGAGCCGAGGCGTTGACGGCGATGGCGAAAAGGAAGGCGAACGCGCGTTGACATCCTGTTGACATCATCCTGTCGGTGCTCCGAGGCAAGAAGGGCATACTGAAGTATGCGCACGACCAGAACTACATTCTATAGATGTGATTTTTACGGCTTCAAACCGAACGCTGTCAACGGATAACGTTCAGAAAGCGGCTGGGGCGACCGAATCGTTCGCCGAAGGCGGGCTCAACCTCGAGGAGTTCCTTGTGAAAAAGACTTTCATTTCCGCGCGTGCGTTGCTGTCCTTGCTCGCGCTTCCACTGGCACTCTCGGCCCAGCGCGGTGTTCCGGCGCGACCGGCTGCGCAAACGACTGCGCTGTCGGGTCCTGTCGATACCACCTATTGGGGCAACGTGCAGTGGCGGAACATCGGGCCGAACAGCGCAGGCCGCATGGTCTCGGTCGCCGGATCGATCGCACGGCCGAAGGAATACTATTTCGGCACGACGGGCGGCGGCGTCTGGAAGACGACGGACGGCGGCACCACACTCGTCCCCGTCAGCGACAAATACTTCGGCGGCAGCATCGGCGCGATCGCCGTGAGCGAAAGCAATCCCGACGTCGTCTACATCGGCGGCGGAGAGACGCAGATTCGCGGCAACGTCTCCGACGGCGACGGTGTGTGGAAGACCACCGACGGTGGCAAGACCTGGACCTCGCTGGGCCTCAGGGAAACGCAGTACATCTCGCGTGTTCGAATTCATCCGACGAATCCGGACATCGTCTACGTCGGCGCATTCGGTCACGTGTTCGGGCCGAGCTCCGAGCGCGGAGTGTTCAAGACGACGGACGGCGGCAAGTCGTGGAAGAAGATCCTGTTCCGGAACGACTCGACCGGAGTCGCCGATCTCATCATGGAGCCGGGCAATCCCAACGTGCTGTACGCCACGATGTGGCAGGCGTACCGCACGCCGTGGACGCTGTGGAGCGGCGGTGCCGGCAGTGGAATCTTCAAGACGACGGACGGCGGCGATCACTGGACGGAGATTTCGCGCAACCAGGGGCTTCCGTCGGGAGTGCTTGGCCGGATGGGCATCGCGATCTCGCCGGCGAAGCCAAGCCGGGTGTGGGCACTCATCGAGCACGAGCCGGGTGGCGGCGTGTATCGCTCGGATGACGCCGGAGCGACATGGAAGTTCCTGAGCGGCTCACGCGACCTTCGGCAGCGCGCCTGGTACTACTCGAACATTTACGCCGATCCGAAGGACACGAACGTCGTCGCGGCGCCGCAGGTGGGCGCGGAGTGGTCAAAGGACGGCGGGCTGACCTGGTCAGGCGGATTCGGCGCCGGAGACAACCACGACATCTGGTGGGCGAGCGACGATCCGAAGCGTCTCGTCGTGGTGCACGACAACGGCGCCGTGATCACCACGGATGGCGGCACCACGCGGGTGAGCGTGGCCGCGCCGACGGGACAGTTCTATCACGTACACCTCACGAACCACTTTCCGTATCACGTCTGCGGATCGAAGCAGGACTCCGGCCCGAACTGCGGGCCGGTGCGCACCGCGAACGCAGGCGGGCGGGGCGGTGGTGGAGGCGGCGGTGGACGCGGCGGACCGCCGCCGTCGCCGTACTCCGAGTTTTACGGAGTGGCGGGCGGTGAGAGCGGGTACATCGCGTCCAATCCCATCGACCCCGACATCATCTACGGCGGCAACTACAGCGGCGTGCTGCAGGTGATCAATCGCCGCACCGGTTTGAGCGAGCGCCTCGATCCGTGGCCGCTCAATCCGATGGGCCACGATGCCGTGGACTCGAAGTACCGGTTCCAGTGGACCTATCCGATCATGAATTCGCCCTTCAATCCGCACGTGCTCTACGTGGGATCGAATGTCGTGTTCAAGTCGGTCGACGACGGCAAGAGCTGGACGATCATCTCGCCGGATCTCACCAAGCACGATCCGAAGACACTCGGGCCGAGCGGCGGCCCGATCACGAAGGATCAAACGTCGGTGGAGTACTACGCGACGGTGTTCGCGCTGCAGGAATCGCCGATCACGCCGGGACTCATCTGGGCCGGATCGGACGATGGCCTGATGCACATCACGCGCGACGGCGGCAAGACGTGGAAGAACATCACGCCGAAGTGGCCCGACCAGATGCGTGTGTCGATCATCGATCCGTCTCCGCACTCGCCCGGCACCGCGTGGGTCGCGGGCAACAGATACCAGATGGACGACAAGAAGCCATACCTGTACAAGACGACGGATTATGGCACGACGTGGACGAAGATCACCGATGGCATCAAGACGGACGAGTTCACGCGTGCGATTCGCGAAGATCTCGTGCGTCCGGGAATGCTCTATGCGGCGACGGAACGCAGCATGTGGCTCTCGTACGACGCGGGTGCGCACTGGCAGAGTCTCGCGCGGAACCTTCCGCCGGTTCCGGTGCACGATATCGCGCTCCGCGACGACGACATGGTGATCGCGACGCACGGCCGGGCGTTCTGGGCGATGGAGAACCTGACTACGCTGCGCCAGGCTCCCGAAGTGGCGATGGCCGAGGGGAAGAACTTTCTCTACAAGCCGGCACCGGTCTACCGGGTCGGCGGCGCGCAGGCCCTCGTGACGTACCGATTGTCGCAGGGAACTCAGCCGGTGACGATTGAGTTTCTCGACGGCGCCGGGAAGACCATCAAGAAGTTCGCGTCCACCGATACGCAGCCCACGCCGCCCGCGGGTCGCGGCGGCGGTGGCGGCCGCGGGGGCGGCGGCGCTCCGCCGGTCGTGACGAACAAGGTTGGGGTGAACACGTATCGCTGGGACATGCGCTATCCCGACGCGTCGAACTTCCGCGGAATGATCCTCTGGGGCGGCGGCGTGCAGGGACCGGTGCTCGCGCCCGGATCATACACGGTGCGGGTGACAGTGGGCGCCGAGCCGCCGATGAACCAGGCTCTCCTCGTGAAGCGCGATCCGCGTTCGAGTGCGACCGACGCCGATCTCGTGGCGCAGACCAAGCTCGCGCTCCAGCTTCGCGATCGCATGAACGAAGCCGATGACGCGGTGAAGCGGATTCGCAGCGTGAAGGAGCAGATCGACGAGCGCGCGCCGAAGATGGCGAACGTAAAGGAGTTCGCGACGCTCTCGAGATCGTTCACCGACAGCCTCGGCAGCGTCGAGGACTCGGTCTACCAGACGAGGAACAAGAGCGGCGAGGATCCGCTCAACTTCCCGGTGCGCCTGAACAACCAGATTGCGGCGCTCATGGGCTTCGTCACGAGCGGCGACCGCCGGCCGCCGCCGCAGGCGTATCAGGTGTTCGAGACCGTATCGCCGAAGCTCGACACGCAGCTCGGCCGGTACAGGAAGTCGGTGGACTTGTACCTGAACAAGATCAACGCGCTGCTGAAGGCGGCGGGGTTGCAGCCGATCGTGCCGACAACGGTGGAGGGGCCGCCAAAGCCGATCGTGGCGATGTAATCGTCGCGACGCGTTCCCTCTATAGAGATGCCGTCTCCGGCCTCAGCGGCCGGCGGTTTGGACGCGTACATTCAGATGTCAGTCAGGTGTCAACACCCCCACCGCACTGGGAAATTCCACCATGAAGACCATCCTGTCTCGCGCTGTCGCACTCGTCCTGTTCACCGCCACGGCGCTCGCCGCGCAATCGAGCGGCCGCGCGTTCAACCCTGAAGACTGGTACAAGATCGCGCGCGTTGCCGGTGGAAGTCTGTCGCCCGACGGCAACACGCTCGCGTTCACCGTGACCACTGTCATCGAGGAAAAGAACGCGCGCCATACCGAGGTCTGGATCCAGCCTGTGTCGGGTGGCTCGTCGCGGCGCATGACCGCGCCCGCGTTCGAGAGCACTGCGCCACGCTGGTCGGACGACGGCAGGACGCTCTACTTCACATCGACGCGCCCGGGCAGCCGCGGGAACACGTGGGCCATTCGAATGGACGAAGGTGGTGATGCGTTTCCGGCCGAGGCTGGCGCCGGTGGCGCGGGTGCGGGCGGCCGTGGCGGACGCGGCGGACGCGGCGGCGGTGCCGCCGGCGCACAGCCCGCCGACAAGAGCTTCACGATCTTTGCCGGTCCGGCTGCTGCCAGCGGCGGCCGCGCGGCCGGTGGTGGCGGTCGCGGCGGACGTGGCGGACGCGGCGACGCAGCGGAGTCGACCACGGTAAATCTCAACGATCCCTACGCAAAGATGGGCCCGCTTGCCCGTCCGCCGCAGGGCTCGATCACCAAGCCGCTCAACCCGGCGCGCTTCGACGGCCGGCAGTTCATCGACGAACGCACCCGCTCGAACGATGCAGGCTTTCTTCCGAGCACGGGTCGCGGCGGCGCGGCGGATTCGCTCGCTGCGCTGTTCGGCGGCGGGCGCGGCGGTCGCGGATCCTTCCTGCCGCCCGCAGGAACTCCACCGGTACAACTGTTCATTCAGCGCGGCGCGGGCGATCGCAAGCAGATCACCAGCACCAACTACACACACTTCACGCCGAGCGTTTCGCCCGACGGAAAGTGGGTGGTGTTCAGCGCCGACGCGAAGCTGCGCTCGGATTCGCTCGTCGCTCGCGAGCGCGATTCGGTTGCGAAGCTGCCGCCGAACCATGTTCGTGACGACGCGGACCGCAACGAAACCGATCTCTACATTCTTCCGGTCGCCGAGTGCGAAGCGGGGAACGCGGCCGCGTGCAAGCCGAAGAAGGTCGACTACTTCGGCGGCGAGACCAACGTCATCTGGTCGGCCGACAGCAAGCAGTTCGCATTCGTCGGACGCCCGGGACAGTTCAGCAGCTCGCGCCTCCTGCTCTCGACGATCGATGGCGGAAAGCCGGTCGATATTCTCGGCGCCTGGAAGTACGAGCCGGGCCAGATCGAGTGGTTCAAGGACGGCAAGATCCGCATGATCACGAGCACCGGCGGAAGTTCGGGACTCTGGCAGGTGGATCCCGCGACGAAGCAAGTCTCACCGATTCTCGCCGGTCGCCGCGTCGTCGGTGACATCGTGATGGACAAGGCGCAGACCAAGCTCGTGTACACCTCGAGCGACATCTCGCATCTCGCCGAGTACTACACGTCCGACATCAACGGCCAGAACGAGAAGAAGCTCACGACCTTCAACGACGCGCTCCAGAAGGAAGTCGCGTTCTCCGACGCCGAGCGCTTCACGTACAAGTCAGTCGACAACCTGGAGATCGAGGGCTGGCTGATGAAACCGTACGGTTATCAGCCGGGGAAGAAATATCCGGTCGTGCTGTACATCCACGGTGGGCCGCACTCGGAGTACAACGAGGGTTGGTTCGACGAGTTCCAGAGCCTCGCCGGCGGCGGCGTGTTCGTGCTGTTCACGAACCCGCGCGGATCAAGCGGCACGAACGGCGCGTTCACCAACGCGAGCCGTGGCGACTGGGGTGGCAAGGATTATCTCGACCTCATGAAGTCCGTCGACATCGTCTCGGTGCGGCCTGATGTCGACTCGACCAGGATGGGTGTGACCGGCGGATCGTACGGCGGGTTCATGACCGCATGGGTCGAAACGAAGACGAACCGGTTCAAGGCCGCCGAGACGGACCGCATGATCAGCGACTGGACGTACTGGTGGGGCGCGTCGGACGTACAGGGGCTCACGAACGGTGAGTTCTTTGGCCGTCCGTGGGAGAATCAGGCGATGTACGATTCGCTTTCGCCGATCCGGCACGTGAAGAACGTGAAGACACCCACGCTGATGGTGCAGTCGGAGGATGACTTCCGGACGCCGATGGGGAACGCCGATCTCTGGTACACGGCGCTGAGAACGCAGGGCGTGCCTGCGGAATTCGTGCGCTACCCGCGCTCGACGCACGAGCTGTCGCGCTCCGGCGAGCCTTGGTTGCTGGTCGATCGTCTTGGCCGCATCCGGCAGTGGTTCGATTACTGGCTGATCCAAGGCGGGCCGAAGAAAGCGGTGCAGCCGTAGTATCGATGCGCAAAGTATGCGCAGTAGTTGCGCTGTTTGCCGCTGTCACGCTGAGTTCGCCCGCGAGCGCTCAGCGTGGCGCCACACAGGCGCCTGGTCCGGACCCGCTCGCATCGATCCCCAAACCGATCGACCTGGTGGGGAAGCCGGCGAGCGAGCTCGCCGATCTGCTCAACCGCTACAATGCCGACCAGACGTCGCTTGCCCGGCGGTACGACGCGCCGGACTCCCCGCTTCAGCGCACGCGGATGCGCGCGTTCTATTCGGGCTGGCGAACGCGGCTCAAAGAAGTCGATTTTGAAAAACTGAAACAGGAGGGACGCGTCGACTACGTCCTCCTCGACCACCTGCTGAAATACCAAATTGCGCTGCTCGATCGCGCGGACAAGCAGCGCGCGGAGCAGGCGTCACTCCTTCCATTCGCCGACGAATTGTTGAAGCTGCAGGACGATCGCCGCGAGATGAAGGTCGTGGACGGCAAGGCTGCGGCGCGCGTGCTCGCAACGCTCGCGAAGCAAGTGGACAGCCTGCGCATGCTGATCGAGCAGCCGCAGCGCGGAGGCGCCGATGTGCCGTCGGCGGCGCCGCGCCCGCCGCGCGCGGTTGCCAATCGTGCCGCCGACGAGATCGATCGTATTCGCAATGTCGTGAACCAGTGGTACAGCTACTATCAGGGCTACGACCCGATGTTCACCTGGTGGGTCGAGAACCCGATGTCGAAGATCGACGAGTCGCTCAACTCGTACTCTCGGACGATTCGCCAGCGCATCGTGGGGATTCCCGTCGCGGGAGCGGCAGTTGTGGGCGGCGGTGGACGTGCGGCGGCCGGACGCGCGGGCGGCGCCGGCGGCGGCGGGCGTAACGGCGGTGCCGGCGGCGGCGGCAACACGGGCGGCGGCTCGATGAGCGCGGATGCCAACGCGCCGATCATCGGCGACCCGATCGGTCGCGACGGGCTCATGGCGGATCTCGAAAAGGAAATGATCCCCTACACACCCGAAGAGTTGATCGCCATCGCAGAGCGCGAGTACCAGTTCAGCCTGAGTGAGATGAAGAAGGCGTCGCGCGAGATGGGCTTCGGCGACGACTGGAAGGCCGCGATGGAAAAGGTGAAGGAATCGTACGTTCCGCCGGGCGAACAGACGGAGCTCATCCGCCGGCTCGGTCGCGAAGCGGAGGAGTTCTTCGCGAAGCACCAGTGGATCACGATCCCTGAGCTCGCGAAGGAAGACTGGCGGATGGAGATGATCCCGCCCGATCGCCAGCGCGTCTCGCCGTTCTTCCTCGGCGGCGACCTGATCCAGGTGTCGTACCCGACCAACGACATGACGGACGAGGAAAAGGCGAACAGCCTGCGCGGCAACAATCCGCACTTCTCGCGCGCCACGGTCTTTCACGAACTGAACCCGGGGCACCATCTGCAGGGCTTCATGACCGCGCGATACAACACGCAGCGCAGAATTTTTGCGACGCCGTTCTGGACCGAGGGTGGAGCGCTCTACTGGGAAATGTTCTTGTGGGATCACGACTTCCAGGTCACGCCCGAGGACCGCATCGGCGCCCTCTTCTGGCGCATGCACCGGAGTGCGCGCATCGTGTTCTCGCTCAGCTTCCATTTGGGCAAGATGACGCCGGAGCAGGCGATCAAGTATCTGATTGACGCGGTGAACTTCGAGCCGAACAACGCAGAGGGCGAAGTGCGCCGCTCGTTCGGCGGCGCGTACTCGCCGTTGTACCAGTCGGCGTACATGCTCGGCGGACTTCAGCTTCGCGCGCTGCACAAGGAATTGGTGGACTCGAAGAAGATGACCGATCTCCAGTTCCACGACGCCGTGTATCAGGGCGGGACGATGCCGATCGCGATGGTGCGCGCGCGGCTCGCGAACATTCCGCTGACGCGCGACGGTGCCGCGCCGTGGAAGTTTGCGGATCAGCTCCCGCCGCCCATTCCGCGGCCGGAGAAACGATAGGAGCGACCGAAGACCGAGGTCCTCGGTCTTGCTTTCGCCGGGAATCTGAACTATCTTACCACTAAGATGAATTCACCCAAGCGCGCCGCCTCGAAAGAACCCCGCCCGGTGAAGAGCGCGGCGATCACGGCCGACCTTCCCACCGCCACGGCCTTGAAGTTGTGGGTGGTGCTGGCGCGGTCGCACGACGCGCTCGTCGAGGTTCTGAAGGCCGACATCGAGCGCCACGACCTCACGCTGGCGGAGTTCGCGGTGATGGAAGCGCTGTACCACAAGGGACCGCAGCTCTTGGGCGAGATCCAGAAGCGGATATTGGTCTCGAGCGGTGGGATGACGTTCCTCGTGGACCGGCTCGCGAAGCGCGGACTGGCCGAGCGGCGAGCCTGCCCGTCGGATCGTCGCGCGCGTTACGCGGCACTTACGAAGAAAGGCGAGAAGCTGATGCGCTCGATCTTTCCCGAACATGCGGCCGTGATCCAGGGCGCGATGATGGGATTGAAACAGTCGGAGCAACGGGAACTGACCGCGCTGTTGAAGACGCTGGGGAAGGAGGCTGCGCGGTTGGCGGCCGAGACCCCGGCGTGCAAGGCAGCGCTGGCCGAACAGGAGTAGGGAGTAGCACGAACGAACGATTGACTTGCCGATCCAAAGCGATTAGTATCTCAGTAGTGAGAGGATTATAAGTGAGGGAACATATGACAACAAACACAAGAACGACAAAGACACTGACGACGCTGGGATTCCATCACGTCACGATGGTGTCGGGCGACTCGCGGAGGACGCTCGCGTTCTACCGCGACCTGCTCGGGCTGTCCGTGGTGAAGGACGCCGGCGAGTCGAAGGACCCGAACGCATACAGGCTCTACCTCGGCAATGAAGCCGGTTCACCGGGCACCTTGGTCACGTTCGTCGAGCGTCCGGCGGCCGCGCACGGCCGGCCCGGGGTCGGCGGCGTGCACCATCTCGCGCTAGGCGTCGGCACGTACGAAGCGCAGCTCAAGTGGAAGCGGTACCTGATGGACAAGGGCGTGCCGGTCAGCGGACCTATGCCGCGCGGTTACTTCACGTCGCTGTACTTCCGCGATCCCGACGGCCAGGTGCTGGAGATCGCGACCGCCGGTCCGGGTTACGCTTACGACGAACCGATCGAGGCGCTCGGCCGGCAGATCATGCTGCCTCGCGAGCAGCAGCTTCCGGGCGGCCGCGACGAGCGGTCGATCCAGATGACCACGTATTCGGAGCCTGTGCCGGTCATCACTCCCGACATGAAGCTCACCGGCATTCATCACATCACCGGGATGACGGACGACATCGAGCGGGCGAGCGACTTCTACGAAGAGGCGCTCGGTCTCTCGGTCGTGAAGAAATCGGTGAACCAGGACGACCCCGAGACGCCGCACTGGTTCTGGGCGAACTACGACGGCACGCGCGTGCTGCCGCACAGCAGTTGGACGCTCTTTGGATGGACGCCGCGGCATCCGCACGCGCGGGCGGGCGTCGGGCAGACGAACCACGTGGCGTTCAGAGCCGCGGACGTCGAGGAATTGAAGGCATGGCAGGAAAAGCTGCGCTCGATGGACCTGGATGTGTCAGCCGTGACCGGCAGTCCGTTCTTCTCGAGCATCAACTTTTCCGCGCCCGACGGGCAGTTGTTGGAGATCGCGACGGATGGGCCCGGATTCTAAGAAGTACGATGGAAGATGGAAGATGGAAGATGGAAGATGGAAACCACCACACGAGCTGGCTGGGCAGCCAGCTACCACTCCTTACACCTGATGGAGACGAACATGAAGTGGACACTCGATACCACCCATAGCGCCGCCGAGTTTGCGGTCAAGCATCTCATGATCTCGACGGTCAAGGGTCACTTCAAGACTTTCACCGGCAGCGGCGAGACGAATACGGACGGCACGCTGAAGTCGGCTGAACTCACGATCGATGCGGCGAGCCTCAATACGAACGTCGAGGCACGCGACAACCACCTCCGCTCGGCGGATTTCTTCGACGTCCCGAAGTTCCCGACCATCAACTTCAAGTCGACGAAGATCGAACAGAAGGGCACCGACATCACGATCACCGGTGACCTGGCGATGCATGGGGAGACGAAGCCCGTGACCTTGAAGGGCGAACTCACAGCGGCCGTGACCGACCCATGGGGCAATCAGCGTTCGGCGCTGGCCGTCACCGCCAAGATCAACCGCAAGGACTGGGGGCTCCACTGGAACCAGGCGCTCGAGGCTGGCGGCTGGGCCGTGGGCGAAGAGGTCAAACTCAGCGTCGAGTTCGAAGCCGTGGGCGTGAAAACCGAAACGCCCGTCGCCGCATAGTTGCAGGCGGTCTCCGCCGTCTGCAGTCTGTCGTCTGCCGTCGGGGTTTGAGGTAGCGCCGGAGCCGACTCTGGAATAACGTTTCGGCTCCCGCCACACGCCGAATAAACCGGAGCCGCTCGATGGTCTTCTCCCGACTTCTCTGGACGGCCGCCGCAATCGCGGCGGCCGCCTCGCCCCTCGCTGCACAAACCAAAGGCGTCACGCACGGCCAGCGCCCCGCGCGCCTCGTGATCCGCAACGCCACGATCGTCGACGGCAACGGCACACCCGCGCGCGGGCCGGCCGACATCGTCATCGTCGGCAATACGATCACGGAGATCGTGTACCTCGATCCCGTCGCCCTGAACCGCGGCGGCGCGAGGCGCCCGGCAGGCGATGTGCAGATCGACGCAACGGGTAAGTTCGTCCTCCCGGGCCTGATCAACGCGCACGCCCACTTGCAGAGCAACCGCTCCGGCCAGTCGCTCGGCGGCTACGAGTACAACCTGAAGCTCTGGCTCGCGAGCGGCATCACGACCGTGCGCGAAGTCGGTCCGGAATCCGACACCGGCATCGTCAACATCCGCGACCGTTCGGCGCGCGGCGAGATCGTCGCGCCGCGCATCTTCGCGTACCCGATGTTCGATCGCGGAGTGCCGATTCACACGCCGGCCGAAGCGCGCGCCCGCGTCCAGGCGCTCAAGAAACTCGGCGTCGATGGCATCAAGATCCTCGGCATCGAACGCGATATCATGCAGGCGATGGAAGACGAAGCCCACAAGGTCGGGCTCCGCATCGCGCATCACGTCGGCGTCGAAGAGACCAACGCGTGGGACGACATCAAGTTCGGCACCACCAGCATCGAACACTGGTACGGCATTCCCGACGCAGCGATTCCCGAGGGACGCCAGCACTTCCCTAGCGACTACAACTATCTCAACGAGACCGACCGTTTCCGCTGGGCGGGCAGGCTGTGGCGCGAGGCCGACCCGAAACTGCTCGACTCCGTGCTCACCTCGATGGTGCGTGCCAACGTCGCATGGGTGCCGACGCTGGATATCTATGAAGCAAGCAGGGACCTGCAGCGGGCACAGAACCAGCCCTGGTACAAGGACTACCTGCATCCCTCACTCGAAAACTACTTCAAGCCCGACCCGTCGAATCACGGATCGTACTTCATCGGCTGGAGCAGCACCGACGAGACGTACTGGAAGGAGAACTATCGCATCTGGATGGCCGCGCTCCGCGACTTCGAACGGAAGGGCGGCACCATCGGCTGCGGCGACGACGCCGGGTTCATCTACGAGATGTACGGCTTCGGCTTGATCCGCGAGATGGAGCTGCACCAGGAAGCCGGTTTCAACCCGATCAAGATCATCCAGCACTGCACCGGCAACAACGCGAAGATCCTCGGCCAGGAAGACAAGCTTGGTCGGGTGAAGATCGGCTGGACCGCGGACCTCATCGTCGTGGACGGCAACCCGCTCGAGAACATGAAGGTGCTGTACGCCGGCGGAACGTCCGCGATTCGCGACGGCAAGGAAGTGCGCACGCTCGGCTCCGAGTGGATCATCAAGGACGGCATTCCGTACAACGGCCCGCAGCTGATGCGCGAGGTCAAGGAAATCGTGGACAAGGCGCGGGCGGCGAAACGTTAGGCGATCAAAGGCGATCCCGATGACTGAGCTCCTCGCCGCCATCCGCTCGTTCATCGACGAGCGTGCTCTTCCGCTGGAGAGCGCGTTCCTCTCGTTGCCCTACAGCGAAGTCGAGCCGCGGCTGAACGAGCTCCGCGAGGAGGTCAAGCGGCGCGGGCTGTGGGCGCCGCACCTTCCGGCCGAGCTTGGCGGCCGCGGCCTTACGCTTACTGAATTCGCGCACGTCTCGGCGCTGCTTGGCGAGACTCCGATCGGCCACTACCTGTTCAACGCACAGCCTCCGGACATCGGCAACTGCGAGCTGCTCCATTCTCATGGAAGTGTCGAGCAGAAAGCGGTATGGCTGGAACCGCTCGCGCGCGGCGAGATCCGCAGCTGCTTCGCGATGACCGAGCCGGAGTTCGCGGGATCGAATCCGGTCTGGATGGCCGCCACGGCCCGCCGCGACGGTGACGACTACGTGATCGACGGTCACAAATGGTTCACGTCGAGCGCCGACGGCGCGGCGTTCACGATCGTCATGGCCGTCACCAGGCCCGACGCGAAGCCGCACGAGCGCGCGAGCCAGATCATCGTTCCGATGGACGCGCCCGGCCTGACGCTCGTGCGAAACATTCCGGTGATGGGCGACACGGGGAGCGGTCACGCGAGCCACGGCGAACTGCGCTTCGAAGGCGTCCGTGCTCCCGTCGCGAACCGCATCGGTGCCGAGGGTGCGGGCTTTGCGCTCGCGCAGGAACGGCTCGGACCGGGGCGCGTCCATCACTGCATGCGGTGGCTCGGCATCTGCGAGCGCGCGTTTCGCCTCATGTGCCAGCATGCGGTCAGGCGCGAGCTCTCGCCGGGCCATCCGCTGGGCGAGCAGCAGGCGGTGCAGCACTGGATCGCCGAGTCGCGCGCCGAGATCGACGCGGCTCGCCTGCTGGTGCTCGACACCGCCCAGCAGATCGAGGCGCGCGGCGCGCACGCGGCGCGCGATCGCATTTCGCTGATCAAGTTCCACGTGGCGGGCGTTCTGCAGCGCGTGCTCGACCGGGCGGTGCAGGTGCACGGCGCGCTTGGCATGACCGACTACACTCCGCTCGCGTTCTGGTACCGTCACGAACGGGGCGCGCGGATCTACGACGGTCCCGACGAAGTGCACAAGTCCGCGGTCGCGCGGCGCATCCTCAAGGGATTCGGGCTGAAGAGGTCGTGAGCGAGACGCGGGCGGTGCGCGCCGGTGAGGAGCTCGACCTCGGCGCTCTGAACGCGTGGCTCGCAGAAAATGCCGCGGAAGTCGGCGTGGTGTCGGACGTCGAACAGTTCCCCGGCGGCTTTTCCAACCTCACGTACCTGCTGAAGAGTGACCGCGGCGAGTTCGTGCTGCGCCGGCCGCCGGCGGGAGTGGGAAAGGGGTCCGCGCACGACATGCCGCGCGAGTTTCGGATTCTCTCGGCGCTCGAGTCGCACTCCATTCCGGCACCGCGGCCGTTGGCGCTCTGCGAGGACGCGGCCGTGCTTGGTGCGCCGTTCTTCCTGATGGAGCGCGTGCGCGGCGTCATCCTGCGCCGCGCAGGAGGAGAGACTCCCGGCCCGGACACGATGCGCCGCCTGAGCGAATCGTTCGTCGTCACGCTCGCGGCGATTCATTCGGTGGACGTGACGGATACTGCGATCGCGGCGCTGGGAAATCCCGATGGCTATGTGGCGCGCCAGATGGCCGGGTGGACCAAACGCTGGGAAGCGTCGCGTACGGATGACGTGCCGTCGATGGATCGTGTCGCGGCGTGGCTGGCGTCGAACCAGCCCGCGGCGAGCGGCGCCTGTCTCGTGCACAACGACTTCAAGTACGACAACCTCGTGCTCGACCCCAGTGACGTCTCTCGCATCGTCGCGGTGCTCGACTGGGAAATGGCGACGCTCGGCGACCCTCTTCTCGACCTAGGCACCTCGCTCGGCTACTGGGTGGAGGCCGGCGATCATCCGGCGCTTCGCTCGCTCGGGCTCGGCGTGACGGCACTTCCCGGGAACTTCACTCGTTCCGGCCTCTGGGAGCGCTACCTCGCGCGCACCGGCAGGCCTCCGACGGATCCGGCATTCTACTACGCGTTCGGGCTGTTCAAGATCGCCGTCATCGCTCAGCAGATCTACTTTCGCTATCGAAAGGGCCTGACGAGCGACGAGCGTTTCGCGCGGCTGGGCGAGGCCGTTCGGCTCTTCGGGATGATCGCGGAACGCGTGACTACGACCGGGGCGATTTCAGCGACTTCTTGAGCAGCGCAATCTGCCCGAGGTGATATACGTCGTGGTCGGCGAGCCCGCTGGCCGTGTCGGCGCGAGTCGCACCGCTGCCGTGACCCGTCTCGCCCTTCTTGGGAACCTGCAGGAACATCGACTCTTCGTGCGAGTTCTCAATGCACTCGAGCAGCGCCTTCCGCGCGGCGAGCAGTTCCGTCTGCGCCGCGATCCACTCATCCTGCGTGGATCCCTTCACTTGAGGCCAGTCGCCGCGCGCGGGCTGCTTAGACTCGCCTCCATTCATCCGGCTCGTGGTCTCCTCGGTCCACGCGGTCATGTGCAGCAGCGTCTCCCAGATCGACTGCGCGCCCGGAAGCGGATGCGCCAGCGCTTCCGCCGCGGTGACGCCCTTGAGAATCGTGCTGCTCGACGAGCCGTACCACGGATCGCCGTTCCACACCGTCAACAACTTCTGGCTGAGATTCGCGCGGACGCTCATGTTCGGTTCCTCAACGTCGAGGTGACTGCCCTCCATCTGCAGCTGAACTTACGCGGGATAGACTTCGAAAATCCCCGCCGCTCCCATGCCGCCGCCAACGCACATCGTGACGAGCCCGAGCCCGCCGCCGCGACGGCCGAGCTCGTGCACCAGCTGCGTCGTGAGCTTCGAGCCCGTCGCGCCGAGCGGATGGCCGAGCGCGATCGCACCGCCGTTCACGTTGATTCGCGACGTGTCCATCTCGAGATCGTGAATCACCGCGAGCGCCTGCGACGCGAAGGCTTCGTTGAACTCGATCAGCTTGATGTCGGATAGTTTGAGTCCGGCGCGCGCCAATGCCTTCGGAACGGCCTTCACCGGGCCGATTCCCATCACGTCTGGCTCGACGCCGGCCGTGGCGTAGTGCACGAAACGCGCGAGCGGCTTAAGCCCGAGTTCCTTCGCCTTCTCCAAACTCATCATCAACACCGCAGCTGCTCCATCAGAAAGCGGGCTCGCATTTCCCGCCGTAACCGTGCCGCCCGGCTTGAAGGCAGGCGGCAGTTTCGCGAGTCCTTCGATCGTCGTCGAGCCGCGCACGAGTTCGTCGGTCGCGAACGCGATTTCCTCGACGGTCTTCTTCGAACCCTTCCAGCGCACCTTCTGCACGGTCACCGGGACGATCTCACTCGCGAACACGTTCTTCGAACATGCCGCCGCCGCGCGCTGCTGGCTGCCGAGCGCGAACTGGTCCTGCATCTCGCGGGTGATGCCCCAGCGCGCGGCAACGCGCTCGGCGGTGAAGCCCATGCCGATGTTCTGCTCCGCCATTCCGGGGTCGAGGCGTGTGTGGTATCCCGACATCGGCACCGCGCTCATCATCTCGACGCCGCCGGCCATGATCACGTCGCCCATGCCGGTCATGATCGCCTGCGCCGCCATCGCGATCGTCTGCAGCCCCGACGAACAGAAGCGATTGACCGTGGCGGCGCTCACCTCCACCGGAAATCCGGAGCGGAGGACGGCGAGTCGCGCCATGTTGAGTCCCTGCGATGCCTCGGGCATCGCGCAGCCCCAGAGCACGTCGTCGATGAGTTTCGGATCGAGCTTCACGCGCTCGACGACGGCGCGCATCACGGCGGCGGAGAGGTCCACCGCGTGCGTGGCGGCGAGCGAGCCGTCCTTCTTTCCGCGGGCGACTGCGGTGCGCACCGCGCTCACGATCACTACGTCTTTTGTCTGCATGGGTCTCACTCGAGTTGATGCAATTGTTCGGGCCGTGTGTCTGCTCAGCAGCCGCCGGTAGTCGCCGAGAACTGCCCGGTTGCCGTGTTCGGTCCCGTCGAGTTGGCGACGGGCGGGGCATAAGTTCCGGTGATGGTCGCCAGATCCGTCGAAAGTGTGCCGTTGATCCCGATGCCGGTGTTCGTCACCCCCAGGAACGTCTGGTTGTTGATGACATTGCCGGTGAAGAGCGAACTCACCGCGGTGCCGGACGTCTGTGCGACGAATCCACCGGCGGTTCCTCCTGAGAGGACCTGTATACTGAAGCGTCCGTTGCTGTTGGTCGACGTATACACGCCGCAATAGGTCCGGTGCGTGGCACCCGTGAGGGAGTCCGATGAGGCGACGAGAAACCCATTGCCTCCCGGTCCGGTGTAGAAACCCGAAATCGTTCCGAGACTGGTGAACCCCTGCAGTGTGTAGCCGCCTCCGGTCGCGTGCATAATGCTCGCGGCCGTGTCGACCGTGCCGGTCACCGGCACTGTCGGACCACCGGCAAATGTCAGCACTCCGGTTACGCTCAGGCTCGGCGCAACGGTTATCGAAGCCGTGCCTTGCTTCAGGCTATCGCCGATGACGCCGACGTAGTTCGCCGGCGACCCTGGCGACGCTCCGCCTCCGCCGCTCGGGGCCGTGAGATATCCGGCGTCGAGCATGCCGCTCCCGCAGGCGCTTGCGATCAGGACCGCAGAGAGAGACGAAATACGATACACGATGGACCGGGACGTCATGTCACCTCAGAGAATGCGCTCATACGCTGTTCACCACCGGCACCAGCTGTTTCTGCGCCAGCACCACCTGAAGGCGCTGCACGCGAACGATCCAGCTGAAGCATAAGCCGATTGCGACGGGGAAGACCACGAATACCAGCGGGATGAGACTCACCTTGTGAAGAAGGAATGCGTTGCTGGGATGAGCCGGATTCACGTACGCCGTCGTGATGCTGGCGGGTACATACTTATCGGCGATCGTTTGCGCCCAGCTCTCTCCAGCCGAGATGGTGATGGGAGTCACCGCGGACGACTGATAGGGATTCCCGTCGTACGTGTAGTCATAGACGACCATGGGTTTGTACGAGTTTCCCTTGTTGCCTTTGACGGTCGCGACGGTGCTTGAAACGACCCGCGCCGTGACCGGCCGCCAGGTCGAGATGCGATACACCTCGAGGCTGAATATGCCGAGTCCAATCGCGACGAACAGCGAGAGGAACGCTGCGAGGCATCCCCAATTCGTGGCGACCGGGTGTGAGATGAGCGCGGGGGTCGGCGTGGTCGGCTGGACCTGATGCTCCGGATCGCCGGTCCATCCGCCGAAGGTGCGCACCGCCGCGGCGCAGCTCTCCTGCGAGATGCGGGCGTTCGTCAAGTACGGCGTCCACGGCACACGTGAGCCGTCCTTCATCAGGAACACGACCCGCCATGTGGGCGTGCTCGCCGAATTCGAGTTGGTGTTCATGCCCGCCGACTGCTCGAGCGCGACGTCGTCGATGTCCTTGAACGCGAGGAACGTGGTCTGCTGGTGCACGAGGCGTTGCACGACGATCCGGACGGTGCGCGCCGACCGGTCGACGATGTAGCGGCGGTCCGCGGAGAACCAGAAGATCACCACGCCGACGACCACGAAGACACTTCCGATCAGATAGACGAGCCACGGGCCGGCGTTCCCGCTCCATCCCGTCGGGTGTGTCCACCTCAGCCACATGACGCCGCCGCCCATCGCGCTGAAAATCGCGCCCATGAGAACCGTCGTCCATCGTCCGTCGTGGACGACGAGTTCGGTCGGAGTCTGCAGCACGACTTGCATGGGTGTTCGCGATCTCCCGCGCTAGTACCTGGTGAGCGTCACGCCGGTGACCGTCTGTTGGGCGAACGTTTGCGTCAACGTGCGCGGAGGCGTGAACACCACGGTGCCGGTCATCGTCGAGCTGTTGGTGACGGTGCCGCTGAAACTGAGCGTGCCGTACCAGAATCCGCCGTTGCCGGTCGGGTTGGCGCCGAGCTGCGCGGTGAATGTCACCTGCGAGTTCGCGAACGAACCGCTCGTGACAATGAACTCGTTGCCGGTCCAGGCCGGTACGAAGTTGACGGTGATGACTCCGCTTCCGCCGGTGGAGCTCCCGGATTGCGTCAGGGCGAAACGAAGATTGGTCGAGAGCCCGGTGCCGTTCGTCACCCAGAGGCCGGCGACGCTCGTGACGCCAGCCGCCACGCACGATGTGGTGCTTCCCTGGAACGTTCCGGAACCGGCGACCCCGGTTGGAACGTACGTGCCCGCGACACTGTTTCCGTCGGCCGAGAGGGTTCCCTGGATCGGCACGTTCGCGGTCGTCGCGGCGGTCAGTGACGAGCCGCTGAGCGATCCGCTGATCCCCACCGAAGCTGCGCCGACGATTGCAACCGCCATGCCACTGACATTTCCGCCGGCCGAGATCACCAAGTTGAGCCAGCCGTAGTCGTTGCTCGTCGCGTAGGTGCCGCAATAGCTCTTCGCCGCGGCGCCGGTGGAGGATGGTGCCTGCGTGGCGAAGTTTCCCGAGCCGTTCGGTCCGCTGTATGAGCCGGTCATGTTGCCGCTCGAGAGCACTCCGGTGAACGAGTAGCCGCCGCCGCTGAGCGTGAGCGCACCGGTAGCGGCGGAGTACGTGCCGCTCACCGTGGCGGTCGCACCGGAAAGGAACGCGAGCGTGCCGGTCGCCGATCCACTCGCGACCGTCTGGGCCTCGAGTGTCGCCGGCAGTATGCGCGCCGCGGAGGCCGACGAGGACGTGATGCTGACCGTCAGCGATCCACTCGTCTTGGGATCGGCAAACGTTCCGGCATACGTCGTCGTCGTCGTTGTGGGAGTCTTGCCGGTCGTTCCGGCATCGGAGGGCGCGGTCGATCCTCCCGAGCTGCACCCACTCAGTTGAGCGAGCATGAAGGAGACGGCAACGCAGATCCGGATCGGTTGGACGCGCATGTGTCCTTGGGCTGATGTTCGAGTGTCTGCTGCGACCGCCCTCAATTCCGCAGTGGCTTCCCGGTCTCCAGCATGTACTTGATTCGCGCCTGCGTTTCCTTGGTGCCAAGCAGCTTCAGCGTGGCCTCGCGCTCGAGATCGATGATGTCCTGCTCCGTTGCATCACGCGGCGGACCGTCGCCGCCGGCGAGCACGTACGCGATCTCGTTTCCGATTCGAACGTCGTGGTCGCTTGCCTGTCCGGCTTCCTTGAACGAGAACAGCGCGTATTGCAGGTTGCCGAGCGTTTCGCTGCCCAGCACGCGTATCGTCTTCATCGCGGGCGCGACGTAGTCGGGCGCGAGATCGAGGACGCGCGCCTTCGCATCGGCGATGAGCGTGTCGCGATTGAACGAGATGCGATCCGCCACGGGGCGAAGGAATCCCATCTTTCGCGCCTCGCTCGCGCTGCCGCTCATCTGTGCCAGCGCGATGAGCTTGAATGCGCGCTTCGCGGCCTCGAACGGATCGGCATCTTCGTACGGCTTGAGCGCCTCGGTGAAGCGGAAGAGCAGTTCCTTGGTGCCGCATCCGCTCGGAATGATTCCGACTCCGACTTCCACCAAGCCCATGTAGAGCTCTGCATGAGCTTGGATGCGATCGGCGTGCAGCGATAATTCCACGCCGCCGCCGAGCGTGAGGCCGAATGGCGCCGACACCACCGGGAACGGCGCGCGGCGGACGCTCATCACCGCGTCCTGGAACGCCTTGACCGAGGCTTCGATGGCCTTCCAGTCACCGGCGGCCGCGGCTCCGGCGGCCGCCCCGAGATTGGCGCCTGCGCTGAAGGTGCGCGGGTCGTCGTTGCCGAGCACGAGGCCTGCGTACTTCCCCTTTGAGACTCGATCGATGGTCTTCGCGAGCATCTCGAGCACGCCGGGTCCGAGCGTGTTCATCTTTCCGCAGAACTCGAGGCAGAGCACGCCGTCTCCGAGATCGACGCAGCGCGCCTCCTTGTTCTCCTCGAGCACCTTGCCCTGCTGCTCGAGGATCGCGAGCGAGAGCTGTCCGGGAATCGGCGGGAGCGGAATGCGGCCCGCGTCGACGGTCGCGATCGTCGTGCCGGTGGGAGTCTGCTCGTAGAACGACTTGCCCGCGCTCTTGAGGAGCGCCGGCTCGTTCTTTCCGGCCTTTGCGAACTCGGCGCGCAGCCAATCCAAACCCAGCGCGTCCATGACCTTGAACGGCCCGATTTCCCAGCCATAACCCCACTCGGTCGCGCGATCGACGGCGGAGAGGTCGTACGCGAGCTGCGGAGTCATCGTGAGGCAGTAGTGCGACTGTTCGACGAGGAGCATGCGCAGGAACGCGCCCTGCTTGCCGCCGAGTTCCTTGGCCTTGCTCACGCGCTCGGCGCTCGGGAGCTTGAGCAGCGCCTCGATTTCCGGCGTGGAGTAGCGCTCCTGCTTTTCGTACTCGAGGGTCTTCCAGTTGAGCGTGAGGATGTCCTTGCCCTGCTTGTTGTAGAAGCCCGCCTTGGTCTTGTCGCCGAGGCGGCCCGATTTCACGAGGTCGAGGATCCAGGGGGCGAGCGCGAAGTCCTCGCCGGTGGCTTCGCTGAGTCCCTTGGTGACGTGCACGAGGACGTCGATCCCGGAGAGATCCCCCGTACGGAACGTGGCCGTTTTCGCGCGCGCGATGAGAGCGCCGGTGAGCGTGTCCACTTCGCTGATGGTGAGGCCGAACTCCATCATGTACCGGCTGGCGGTTACCATGCCATGCACGCCGAGGCGATTGGCGACGAAGCCGGGGACATCCTTCGCGATGACGATGCCCTTGCCGAGGATATTCCGTTGAAAGTGTTCTATGGTTTCGAGGACGTCAGGAGCGGTGTACGGCGTGGGGATGATCTCGAGCAGGTGCATGTAGCGCGGCGGGTTGAAATAGTGCGTGCCGCAGAACTGGCGCCGGAACTTCTCCGTGCGTCCCTGCAGGAGCACCGACATCGGGATGCCGGACGTGTTCGAGGTGACGATCGCGTTCGGCGCCACGGCCTCGATCTTGGCGAACAGTTCCTGCTTGGGCTTCGGCTGCTCGATGATGACTTCGACGATCCAGTCGCAGTCGGCGAGGAGTCCGATGTCGTCCTCGGTGTTTCCGGGAGTGACGAGCGCGGCGCGGTCGTTGTCCATGAAGGACGCCGGCTTGCTCTTGATGGCCTTGAGGAGGCCGTTCTTCGCTGGTGCGGAGCGATCGGGGGACTTGGGGTCGTCGGATCCCGGGATGTCGAGGAGGACGACCGGGATTCCGGCGGACGCGCAGAGCGCGGCGATTCCGTGGCCCATCACACCGGCGCCGATGACGCCGACTTTGGATATGCGCATTGGGGAGGTTGCTTGGCTGGGGGACATCTATATAGTAGGGTGCTGGCAGGAATGGAGGCAGGGGGGGAGTGGGGAGATCGACCCGATGCAGAGTGCGGAAGAGGAATTCGGGTACGGGGGCAAGAGATGAGACGCGAGATCTCGCCACTCGCCGCTTTGTTCCTCCATCCGCATTCCTCTTCCGCACTCCGCATCGGGTCGAAATTCCGCATGCCGAATCCTTCTCGTCGCTCCTCGCCAGTTCTGATTACCGTCCCTTCTAACGAGGCTTTGATGTCAGCCAGAAAGTTCATCGCGATCGCCGCGATCGCGTTCATTGCGCAGGGCATTCAGGCCCAGATTCCTGCGGCTGCGCCGGTTGCCGCGCCGATGACGAGCTCGCCGCTGCCCACCGGCCGCGTCACATACCGCACGTACATCGAAGTCATGAACGAACTCGAACGGATCGCGAAGGCCAATCCGGAGCGCGTGCGGCGCTTCGAACTACCGCATCGCTCGCTCGTGGGCCAGACGATCTACGGACTCGAGATCACGCACAACGTGAACGCGAGCTCGGGGAAGCCGGTGTTCGTGATGACCGGACTGCATCACGCCCGCGAGTGGCCGACGGTCGAGCTCACGATGGAGTTCATCTACGACCTCCTGAAGAACGACGGTGTCGATCCGCACCTTACGGCGCTGCTCGACAGCGTGCGCTTCATCGCCGTGCCGGTGGTGAACGCGGACGGATACGAGATGTCGCGCTCGATGCTCGTCGAGCAGAAGCGGCGGAACTGCCGCATGGAGGCTGGAAAAGTCCCGACCTTCGCGGACTGTGCGAATCCCGCCAACACCCGCAACGGCGTGGACCTCAACCGGAACTATGGCGCATTCTGGGGCGGGAGCGGCGCGAACGTGAACCCGGCCGGCGACAGCCACCGCGGCGCGGCGCCGTTCTCGGAGCCGGAAATCCAGAACATGCGCGAGCTGCTCTCATCGAACCAAGTGGTGGTTGCACTGAGCAACCACACGCCGGACGCGAAGGTGCTTCGCGTGCCGAGCTCGAACGAGGAGCCGGTACCGGCCGATGTGGTGCCGTACGACTCGCTCGCACAACTCCTCGGCGGCGATCTGAAATGGACAGCGGGGCCCTGGCCGAAGATTTATTACACGGCGTCCGGCACAATGGAAGAACAGGCGTACTACTCGGCGGGGACGTTCGCATTCACGTTCGAGAACGCTCCGGGCCAGCGCTCGTTCCATCCGCCGTACTCGTTCGTGATCGACCAGTATTTCGGCACCGGTGCGTATCCGGGCTCGAGCTCGCGCGCGGGATACATCCGGCTGTTAGAGGCGGCGGCCAATCCGAAATTGCATTCGGTGCTCGAAGTGAAGGCGCCGGCCGGCGCCACGCTCACGATCCACAAGAGCTTCACGATGGAGACTGCGCCGTTGCTGAAGTCGGACGTCGCGAGCGACAGCACGCGCGACGCGCCGATCAAGTTCACGCAAGAGCTGAACTCGTCGCTCGTGGTGCCGAAGGGCGCGGATCACGTGACGTGGCATGTGAACCCGTCCATGCGGCCGAGCCAACACGGAACGGAGTTCATTCGCGAGGCGTGGAAGCTGACGTGCTCGCTGAATGGGCAGAGTCAAAGCGTGGACGTCGTCGTTGCGCGCGGCGAGACGAAGCCGGTGGATGTGAGCCGTTGTCGCTGATGTTCTCGAGTCCCCGGCCGATCAACGGATGACCGCGACGCTTCGTGTTCTCGGACTCGCGAAGCGATTCGGTGCGGTCGCCGCGCTGGCTGACGCGTCGTTCGACGCTCGCGTCGGAGAACTGCTCGGGCTCATCGGACCCAATGGAGCCGGCAAGACGACGCTCCTCGAGTGTGTCGCGGGTGTGCTGGCCGCGGACCACGGGACGGTCTCGCTCGGCGACGCATCGCTCGAGTACGCGAGTCGCAAGGACGCGTTGTTCTATCTCCCCGATGGCATGCAGCCGTGGCCCGACCAACGCGCCGGATGGGTGCTTGAGTTCGCCGAGGCGTTGTTCCAGGCACCAGCAGGGTCGCGCGACGACCTGATCGGGTCGCTCCAGCTTGCACCGTTGCTCGACAAGCGCGTCGGCATGCTCTCGAAAGGCGAACGCAAGCGACTGACCATCGGGCTCGGCCTCCTCACGCAGCAACCCTTCCTTCTGCTCGACGAGCCATTCGACGGACTCGATCTGCGGCAGTCGCGCGAGGTCGCGGCGGTGCTGCGCGCCCACGCCGGCCGCGGCCGCGGCCTCTGCCTCTCCATTCACCAGCTCGCCGATGCGGCGCGGCTCTGTGACCGCCTCGTGCTGCTCGCCGACGGAGTCACGGTCGGCGAGGGCACGCTGGCCGAGCTGAGAGAAAAGGCCGGCGTGCCGGGTGGCGGTATCGAAGAGGTGTTCCTTGCCCTCACGTAACGTGGCGCGAGCGCAGTTGCTCCTGCGCAAGGAGCTGAGTGAGCTGGCGCTGTCACCGGCAATGGTGCTCCTACTGGTGCTTGTCGGGGCAATGGTCGGCCATGAGTTCATCACGTCGGTGCAGACCTTCGCTGAGATGAGCGGTGTCACGGGCGGAGGCGCGGCGCTCGCGCAGGGGATGAACCCGCTCGACGGCGTTCTCGTGCCCACGTTCGGCGCGTACGACATCGCGGCCACGTTCCTGCTTCCGTTCGTCGTCATTCGACTTTTCTCGTCGGAACGCGCGACCGGCGCATGGACGTTGCTCGTGCAGTCGCCCGCGTCGATGCGTACCATGCTCGCGGTCAAGGCGCTCGCGCTCGCGGCGGCGTGGATGGTGGCGCTCATGCCGGGCATTGCCGCCGTTGCGCTCTGGACGTCGTACGGCGGACATGTGCACGGCGCCGAGTTCGCGGTTCTGCTGCTCGGCCACTTGTTGCGCGCAGCGTTCACCGTGGGCCTCGCTGCGACCGCCGCGGCCATCACGCGACAGGCGGCGAGCGCGGCAATCGTCGCACTCGGCGTCACCGTCGGCTCGTGGGCGCTCGACTTCGTGGCGGCGACGCGCGGCGGAGCGTGGGCGAGTGTCGCCGCTTTTTCGCCGACGGCCGCGCTGAGGACATTCGAGCAGGGACTCGTGCAGCTGAGCACCGTGAGCGTGATGATCACGTGCAGCATCGCCGGCCTGGTCGTCGCCGGCGTCTGGCTCGAGTCCGGCTCCGCCATGGGCCGGCGCGTGCGCGGAACGGCTCTCGCATTGCTCGTCTTCGCCGTCATCGCCGCCGCTTGCGCACGGTTACATGCGAGTTGGGACGTGACGGAGGATCGGCGGCATTCGTTCGCCCCGTCCGACGAACTCGCTCTGCGATCGCTCACCGCACCGTTGCGAATCGAAGTGCATCTGGGCGCGGAGGATCCGCGGCTTTTCGACCTTCGGCGAGAGATTCTCGACCGGCTGAAGCGCGTGGTGCCGTCGCTGGACGTCTCGTTCGTGGGCTCCGCGGGCACGGGTCTCTTCGCGAGCGCCGACCAGCACTACGGAGAGATCTGGTACCAGATCGCCGGGAAACGGGTGATGCTGAAGTCCGCCATCGAGCCGGTGGTACTTCAAACCATTTATGGCCTCGCCGGCATCAGGGCCACGCCGGCGAGCGAATCCGAGAGCTACAGGGGGTACCCGCTGCGGTCTGGGGCGCCCATGGCCTGGCTCGTCTTTTTTGTGGTCTGGCCTGCCATCGTTCTGACAGTTTTCTGGAGGGTGAAAAGGAGCTGAAGGGGGCTCAGGTCAACGCAGGCCAATGGGTTGGCGTATGCTTGTCATCTGCCAGTCATGCATCATAAGTTGATGCGAATGACAGCGAGATGTCAGGCAACGCCACCTTTTCGTGAGGGCCCGTCATGATTCGATCCCCCATTCGCTTCCGTCTGTTGCTGTCGGCGATGCTGTCACTCGCTCTGCCGGCGCTCGTGAGCGCGCAGGCCAAACCCGACACGAGCGCCAGAGGGAAACAGCGCAGGGATTCGTTGGCTGCCCAGCAGCTCCCCGGTGTCGAAGTCACCGCGAGCAAGGAAGCGCCGGCGGTTGGCATCGTGACGAAGGAAGACATCGGCCGCTTCGACGGCATCAGCATTCTCGGCCCGATCAACACCCTGCCGGGCGTGTACATGCAGACGCGGACACCGTTCGGCGGCGCGCGCATCACGCTGCGCGGCTACTACCCGAGCACGAGCGGCAACAGCCCGAACTCGAACGGTCTCGGATACCAGGTGTTCCTGAACGGCATTCCGATCACTGATGCGACCGGCACCTCGGTGCTCGACGACATCGACTTCTCGACGCTCGGCAGCGTGGAAGTCATCAAGGGACCGAACTCGAGCCGTTACGGCAGCTTCATCGGCGGCACGGTCAACCTGAGGACCGCTCTTCCCGATGCGAACCAGACCAGCCTGAGTCAACAGGTGATGGGCGGGTCGTACAGCCTGCTGCGCACGAACACCACGTTCTCGCACTCGAGCGACGGTTCGAACTTCGTGCTGAATTACGGTCACCAGGGATTCAACGGATTCCGCACGAACGATTTCTCGGGCAAGGAATACGTTCGCGCGAGCGGCGACTTCAAGGCGGGCAGCAGCCAGACCCTCTCCACGTACTTCTCGTACAACAGGTCGAACGAGGGTCTCGCCGGAGAAATCGACAGCTCGGATTTCTACAACCGCCGCCCGGTGAGTGATGCGAACTATCTCGCGAACAACTCGCATATCCAGCTCACGAGCTACTTCGCGGGCGTGTCCGACCGGTTCCAGATCAACGATCACTTCACGAATCTGACCTCGGTGTTCGGCAGCGGCCGCGTGGCGGACCAGCCGTTCGCCCACGGATACACCGACGTCAACCAGGTCAACTTTGGCGCGCGCACGGCATTCGACTGGTCCGGTCAGTGGGATATGGTTGGAGTCACCGGCGCGCTCGGCGCGACGGTCCAGCAGTCGAACAACACGAGCAACGGCGTGTTCATCACTCCCGCGCCGCCGTACGTGGAGCGTCCGAGCGCCAGCCAGAATTTCGCGGTGAACAGCTCGCTGTTCACCGAGTGGAGCTTCACGTTCCCGGGCGCCTGGGTGGCAACCGTGGGCGGCAGCCTGAACTACAACGACTTCGCCACGCGGAACATGCTGAAGAGCAACGTGCTGTTCGACACCACGACGCTCGCGAAGAAGTCGTTCGGCGCGCAGTTCACGCCGAGGGCCGCACTCACCAAAACGTTCGGCAACAATCTCTCGGTGTATGCGAGTGTGAGCACGGGGTACGCTCCGCCGCTCCTGAGCCAGGTCATCGCGAACAACGGCACCGTGGACCTCACGCTCAACCCGGAGCATGCCATCCAGTACGAGCTGGGGCTGCAGGGCAGCTGGTTCGACCGGCACCTGAGCGGACAGCTCACGTGGTTCGACCTGGACAACACGGACAAGCTCGTCAGCCAGACGGCCAACGCCGTGACCTACACGACGAACGCGGGCGAGCAGAAGAATCAGGGCGCCGAACTGTCGCTCAGCTGGCTCGCGGTGAGCGACAAAAATGCGGTGCTCTCGATGCTTCGGCCGTGGATCACGTACACGTACACGGACGCCAAGTACGTCAGCTTCAAGAGCGACAACAACGCCAACGCGGCGACGGTCGACTTCTCCGGCAACGCGGTGGCCCGTGTGCCGAAGACGATGTACAGCGTGGGCCTCGATGCCGCGATGAACAGCGGCTTCTACCTCAACGGCACCTACCAGTTCGTCGACAAGGTGCCGGTGACGTTCGACAACACGCAATGGATGAAGTCGTACAGCCTGCTGAGCGCGAAGGTCGGGTACAAGACGACGATCAACGAGCACTACGCGCTCGACGCGTTCGTCGGCGGGACCAACCTGACGAACAGCACGTACTACAACTTCATTTTCGTCGGCGCGAACTACAAAGGACTGGCGCAGGCACAGGACGGCGGCACGGGTGACGGGTACATCCTGCCGGCGCCGTACAGCGCGCAGTACTACGCGAACATCATGGTCACGTACCGTTTCTGACCGGAGCAATCACATGACCAGCAAGACCGCCAGGGGCGCGGCCGCCGCCGCATGCCTCGTCCTCGCAGCAGCCGCCCTCCGGGCCGGCGCTCAGGAGCCGGGCGCCGCGACGACGCGCCCGGTCATCGTCAGTCTCTCCGCCGAGAAGGTGGGCGCCGAGCCGAAGAGTTTCGTGCCGATGGTCGGCGACTGGATCATCGCGCAGGATGATGGCAGGAAGGTGGTGATGGTGGACGGCCGCAAATGGAAACGGGGCCAGCCGGCCGGCGGGCTCGCTGACAAGGCACGCGAGATCTACGGCGCGCGCCACGAGGATTTCATCGACAACGTCGCGGCGTTCGCGTACTTCCCGATTGCGGTCGCAAAGGGTATCGACAACTTCGAGAATGGCGAACTCTCCGTGAAGTTCAAGATGATCGGCGGCGCGCTCGACCGCTGCTCGGGGATCCTCTTCAACGTGAAACCCAACGGCGACTATCTCACCGTGCGGTTCAACGGCACGGAGGACAACCTCGTGCTGTGGACGTTCAACAGCGGCAAGCGGACGTTCGTGAAGCGCGGCGCCGACAACGTACCGCTCGAGCTCGGCACCTGGCACTTGATCAGGGTCGGCATCCACGGCACGACCCTCACCGGCTATCTCGACGGCAAGCTGCTCATCGAATACAGCCTGAAGGAGCCAGTCTCCGGGAAAGTCGGGCTCTGGTCGAAGACGGACAGCATGTCGGAATTCGACGCGTTCACCGTGACGCGGGCGGCAAAATGAGAAACTCGACGATGACGGGCCGCGCGCTTGCAACGATGGTTGCCGCCGCAGTTGCCGCCGCACCGGCGCCGCTTGCCGCCCAGGGAAGCCGCGCCCGATGCACGATGCCCGACACGACGAAGGAGTGGGCGAGGTCGCAGCGCGCATGGCTCGACGACTCCAGGCACGATTGGTCCAACGACACCCTCCGCCTGAAGCTCGTGAACGCGGCGGGCCTCGACGCGTCGAAACCCATGCCGCTCCTCATGGGATGGACGACCCTCGATGCCCCGAAGAAGCCGGATTCGGCGGCGGTCGCCTTGTTGCGCGCGGGCATGGCAACCCGCGGCGCACAGTTCCCGACGCGCAGTGTCGTTGGAGCGGCGGGCGTGAGCGCCGTGTGGTCGATCGTCTTCGGCGATTCTGCGCTCGAGGCCGGCGTCATGCGGCGCACGATGGAGGCGGGGCTCGGCGAGGCGTTCGAGACGGAGACGGCGATGCTCGAGGACCGCGTTCGAGTGCGCGCCAGCCGCGGCCAGCTTTATGGCACGCTGTTGCGCGCGAACGCCGACGGTACTCTCGCGCCGGCCCGCATCGAGGACTCGGCGCACGTGGACCTTCGCCGCGAGTCGGCCTGGCTTCCGCCGCTGAAACAGAGTGTGTGTGCAGCGACGGCAGGCACGTCCCGGAGGTGAGTCCTACGGTTTCGCCGCGGCGTGATGCAGCTCCATCACCGCCGCGCCATCCTTGCGGGGATCCGACGCGCCATAGTTCGTACCCGCGGCGAAGTCGCGCATCACGGCCTGCCCCGACCCCATTCGCGTCGCCGAGAAATCTCCGCGCAGGATGATTTCATGGCCCATTCCCGTGAGCTCGTTTCGCACCCTCTCCGGAATCCGCGCCTCGATATTCACGTCGCATCCCGGGAACGTCTCCTTGGAGAACCGCGGTGCGTCGATCGCACCTTGAATGTTCATGCCGAAGTCGACGTAATTCGACACGAACTGCGCGTGGGCCTGCGCCTGGTTCCATCCGCCCATGATGCCGAACGCGATGCGCACGTCGCCCTTCTGCATGAATGCGGGAATGATCGTGTGCACGGGCCGCTTGTGAGGAGCGAGCACGTTCGGGTGTGATCTCTCGAGCGTGAAGAGTCCGCCGCGATTCTGGAGTGCGAAACCTGCGCCGCCCACGGCGAGCCCGGATCCGAAGCCCACGGTCGCGAAGTTGCTCTGGATGAGCGACACCATGTTCCCGTCGCGATCGACGACGCTGAGATAGGTCGTGCCATTGTCGGTGCCCGGCGGGGTGCCCGCGTCCACGTGGCAGCTCGCCTTCGATGCATTGATCAGCGCGGCCCGCGTCTTTGCGAACTCCTTCGACTTGAGCCCATCCACGGGAATCTTCGCAAACTTCGGGTCGGCGTCGAAGCGGATCATGTCGGCGTAGGCGAGCTTCTTCGCCTCGATCATCGCGTGCAGGGCGCGGGTCGAGTTGTGGCCGTACTCCGCGAGCGGGAAGGTCTCCATGATGTTGAGCATCTCGAGCGCCGCGATGCCCTGGCCGTTCGGCGGCAGCTCGTGGACCGTCCAGCCGTGATACGTCGTCGAAATCGGATCGACCCACTCGCCGTTGAAGCCCGACATATCCGCGGCGGTCATCGTACCGCCGTGACTCGCGAACGTCGCGAGAATCTTCCTGGTGATCTCGCCCTTGTAGAACGCGTCGCGTCCCCTGGCCGCGATCTGTTTGTATGTCCACGCCAGGTCGGGGTTCTTGAAGATCTCGCCGACCGCGGGTACGTGGCCGTCGATCAGGTAGGTCTTCGCGGTCGCGTCGTCGGCCTTCAGCGTCTTTTCGCTGTCCTTCCAAAACACGCGAACCACTTCCCCGACTGCGAAGCCTTCCTCGGCGTGCGCGATGGCGGGCGCGAGGACGTCGGCGAATTTCATCCTGCCGAATTTCGTGAGGAGCTTGTCCCAGCCGTCCACCGTTCCCGGGACCGTCACCGAGTGGATGCCTTTCTGCGGCATCTCGGTGATCCCCTTCGACCGCAGGAACTCCGGCGTCAGCCCCGCGGGCGCCCAGCCGGACGAGTTGAGGCCGTAGAGTTTCCCGGTCTTCGCTTCGTACACGATCGCGAAGAGGTCGCCGCCCACGCCGTCGTTCATCGGCGCGACGAGGCCCATCATCGCGTTGGTCGCGACCGCCGCATCGATCGCGTTGCCGCCATGTTCGAGGATCGAGGCACCGACCTGCGACGCAAGCACGCTCTCGCTCGCCACGATCCCGGATTGCGAGATGACCATCGACCGCGACTGCGACCGGTCCTGCGCCTGCGCCGCAAACGCGGAGGCGGAGAGCGACAGTCCAAGTCCCGCGGCGGTCAATTCCTTCATCATGGTGCTCCTCGTGAGCCTTGAGATTCGAGACTGGACATCTTGATCACGCTATACGATGGTTTCTGCAGCCCTTCGGCGCCATTCCCCCGACTCAACCACCATGTCCATCAGCGACAGCTACCGCACCTTCGTCCTCGACCAGCTCGGTCGCGCGACGGAGCGTGTCCGGATGAAGAGCATGTTCGGCGGAGCGGGCGTGTATGCGGGCGAACTCTTCTTCGCGATCGTCAGCGACGACGTGCTGTACTTCAAGGTCGACGACACCAACCGTCCGGACTTCGCGGCGCGCGGGATGGGGCCGTTCAGCCCGTTCGGAGAGGGAGGGGAGGTGATGCAGTACTACCAGGTTCCGGAGGAACTGCTCGAGGATCCGGACGAGTTGAGGCCGTGGGTGGAGAAAGCGATTCTCGTGGCGGCGAACAAGAAGAAAAAGAAATCAAAACCAAAATTGAAAGTGAAGCCGAGGAAGCGCTAGCTGACGAGGCTCCCGTCGAGCATCTGGCGAACCTTCCGCGCCAGCACCTTCGGATCGATCGGTTTTTGCAGAAACGCATCACCTGGCTGGAGCTCGCCGCGGCCGACCGCGTCGTCCGTGTAGCCGGAGACGAACAGCACCTTCAGTCCCGGACGCCGCGCGGAGAGTTCGTTCGCGAGATCGTGGCCACCCATCGACGGCATCACGATGTCGGTCGTGAGCAGGTCGAGCGTCCCGCGATGCCTGTCGGCCACGCGCAGCGCCTCGACGCCGTCGGATGCCTCGAGCACGCGATATCCCTGCGAGGTGAGGATGCGCGCCGTCAGCGTGCGGAGCACTTCGTCGTCCTCCGCAAGAAGGATCGTCTCTGTACCGCGCACCGGCGGAGTCTCGCGCGGCTCGTCGATCTGTTGCGGACGCTCGTTCACGGCGGGGAGAAAAATCTCGAACGTCGTGCCGTGGCCGAGCGTGCTCGCGACCCGAAGGTGGCCGCCGCTCTGTTTGACGATTCCGAATACGGTCGAGAGGCCGAGCCCCGTGCCGCGGCCTTTCGGCTTCGTCGTGAAGAACGGCTCGAATATCTGCGCGAGTGTCGCGGCGCCCATGCCGGTTCCGTCGTCGGACACCGTGAGCACGACGTACTGCCCCGCGTCCGCGATCGAGTGCGACATCGGCGTCGGCTCGTCGAGCGTCGCGTTCCTGGTCTGGATTGCGAGCGTGCCGCCGGTGGGCATCGCGTCGCGTGCGTTGACGGCAAGGTTCAGCACGATCTGCTGCACCTGTCCCGGATCGACGCGGACGGACGAGAGATGCTCGCCGAGCGACACGCGAATCGCGATATCCTCGCCGATCGTGCGCATCAGCATGCGCTGCGTGTCGGCGACGAGCTCGTTGAGACTCACGACCTTCGGTTCGAGAACCTGCTGGCGGCTGAACGCGAGCAGTTGTTGCGTGAGGTCGGCTCCGCGCATCACGGCCGCGCGGATCGTCTCGGCGTCGGCCCTTGGCGTGCCGTTCTCGGGAAGTTCACCGAGGAGAAAATCCACCGATGCGAGCATCGTGCCGAGGATGTTGTTGAAGTCGTGGGCGACGCCGCCGACGATCCGGCCCATCGACTCCATCTTGTGCGATTGCCGGAGCCGGTCGATGAGCGCGTCGCGCTCGAGGATCGACGCGCGCAGGCCTTCCTGCGACTGATACTGGCGCCGGCGCTGTATGTGCAGGCGCGCCGAGGCAAAGAGGCCGAGGGCGTTCATCGCCGTAAGCACCGCGATGCTCGGCCAAAGCTGAAGGACGGGCGTGCCGCGCACGAGCCAGAGGACGAGCACGAATCCGATCGTCAGGCCGACCGCAGGTGCGGCGCGCTTCAGGAGCGGCGTCGGCGAAAGCGCGTAGAATCCGAGCACCATCACGACGATCGCAACTTCGTCGATTCTCGAAGGGGGCCGAATTGCCGTCAGCGCGACGAACTGCGCCGCCAACCCGGCGCTGAAGATCACCGACGCTCTGTCGAGGGCGGCCGGGGTCGACAATTCCCTGCCGAACAGGTACATCGCGCCGCAGAACCCGACGAAGAGCACGCGCACGATCACTATCGGCACGAGCTGCCGCCGATCGAAATAATTGAGCTCGAGCACGAAGACGCCGAGGACGAGCGCCAGCACGACGAGGACGCTGCCGGTGGCCTGTGCCCTGTCGACGCTCAGGAAGTGGAGGCGGTAGCCCTCTTCCTCCGATCCGAGCGTTGGTTCGAGTCTGTCCAGCAGGCGCATCAGAATAGAGGCTTCGGAGGAGTCGAGTGGCGATGCTTGGGCGGCCGCTCCCTGATCACCCGACGCAGCTCGTCCGTCAACTCGGCGGCGGTGAATGGTTTCCCGACAAAGCCGACCCCGCGCTCGGTTTCCCTGAGCCTCAGCGCGTCGATTTCGGAGTATCCGGACGTGACGACGACCGGAAGAGTGGAATCGTAGTACCGGAGAATGGCCAGAGTCTCGCCGCCGCTCGTATTGGGCATCACGAGATCCAGTAGAACCGCGGTGATTTCCTCACGGCGCTCCGCGAACTTCTTGATCGCGTCGGAACCATCCCGCGCCTCGATCGTTGAAAAGCCCGCGTTTTGGAGTTGGCGGACGACCGCCGCTCGAAAGGATTCCTCGTCGTCGACGACGAGAATCACCTCCGTGCGGGTGAGCTCGGATTCCACCGGAAGGGCGTCGGGTGCGCAAGCGGGCAATACAGGTGTCTCCGGAGGCGTGAGCGTGCTTGATTAAACGAAAGCCGGTCGCGCCAAACCCGCAACTCACCCGAGAGAATCGCCGAATGCCGCAGAGGGCACCGCTGCAACTGTCCCACGACGAAATGCAGGCCTTGGGCGCACAGGCGCTCAAACTCGTCATACACCACTTCGAGACGAACCGTGAGAATCCGGTGGCAGTGACGCTGCCGCGCGCACAAACCGAGCGAATGCTACGGACGGCGCTGCCGGAACAAGCTACTCCGGTACGCGAGCTCGTGGACATCCTCGCGCGAGACGTGTTTCCGAACGCGCTCAAGTCCGACCATCCGCGCTTCTACGCTTTTGTGCCAAGCCCGACGAACTTCGTCAGCGTCATTGGCGATTTGCTGATCAGTGGACACAATCTGTTCGCCGGCCACTGGATGGCGGCGTCGGCGGCCGGGCAGATCGAGATCAACGTGATCGATTGGCTGAACGAGCTCGTCGGCTTTCCGAAAGAGGGCGGCGGCATCCTCGTGAGCGGCGGCTCGATGGCGAACCTGTCGGCCATCGCTGCGGCGCGCGAGTCACGGCTCGGCGGCCCGAACGAGAAGGCGATCGTGTACTGCTCGGACCAGACTCACTCGTCGATGGCGAAAGGGCTGCGCATCCTGGGGTTTCGGCCCGGGCAGAAGCGCACGATCGCGACCGATCACGGCCTTCGCCTCTCGATTCCGGCGCTCGAGGCGGCGATCGCCGAGGATCGCGCGGCTGGGCGCCTGCCGTTTTGTGTGGTCGCGAACGGCGGCACGACGAACACGGGCGCGGTGGATCCGCTCGGACCTCTCGCCGACGTGTGCGCCCGCGAGAAGCTGTGGCTGCACGTGGACGGAGCGTACGGCGCCGCCGCGGTGATCACCGAGCGGGGCCGCGCTGCCCTTGCCGGAATGGAGCGCGCCGACTCGATCACGCTCGATCCGCACAAGTGGCTCTTTCAGCCGTACGAACTCGGATGCCTGCTGGTGCGCGACGCGAGCGTCCTGCAACAGGCGTTCCGCGTGGAGGATGAGGATCACGCGGACTATCTCGAGGACGTCACGCGCCACGTGCAGCACGACGTGAATTTCTACGAATGCGGCGTGCAGCTCACGCGATCGTTCAAGGCGCTGAAGCTGTGGCTGTCGATGCGGGCGTTCGGGCTGGGCGAGTTCCGGCGAGCGATCGAGAGCGGGTTCGAGATGGCGGATCACGCCGAGCGGACACTGCGCGCGGCAGGAACGTGGGAAGTCGTCACGCCGTCGCAGATGGGCGTGGTCACGTTCCGGTGGCGCGACGCGACGAAGACGGATGCGCAGATCGACGCGATCACGCGCGAGACCGTCGATTTGATGCGGGAGGATGGGTACGCGCTGGTGATGTCGACGGCGCTCAACGGGCGGGCGGTGCTTCGGCTTTGTCCGATCAATCCGGCGACGAACACAGGGGAGATCGAGGAGACTATCGCGAGGCTTGGGCGGTTTTCAGCGGCGGTTGGCGCGGACGTCTGACTTAAGGACGAGTTAACCCGTTTCTTGTTGGTTGGTTAACTGAAGTAGAAAATTAGCCCAGGCAACGAGGCGCGTGAATGCGCTCATTGCCAGGGCTAATTCCTTAACTTCTGTTAACCAACCAACTAAGAACGGGTTAACTCGCAGTTGCAGTTCTTAGCTAGTGCTTGATGGCAATGAACCACGCCGCCACCATCGGCCCACGTGGCCCACCCCGTCCGCCGCGCCCAGCCGCCGGTGGCGGTGCATTCGGATCCGGCGCCGGTGCCGGCCCGAACTCGGGCTGAAACAGGAATGCCATGTGCTTCACGTCATCCACGGCGATCGTCTTGGCGCCCTTGAAGGTGGGGACCGTCGCGACCGTGGTGTACTTGTCCGGCGAATCCTCATGCACGACGGTGACCGTGCCGTCGCCCTGGCCGGCGGGGATGTAGATCAACTTCTCGGTCTGGTCCCAGCCGATCGCGTCGACACCGTTGCCGTTCTTGATCTGCGCGACGACCTTGCCGTTCGTCGCGTCAACGACGACCGATGTGCCGCTGCATCCGGCGAAGAGGCGGTTCGTCTTGCGGTCCATCGCGATGCCCGTGGGGCCGTCGCAGGGAGCGATGTCCCACGTCGCGATCTTGGTCCACGTCTTGGCGTCGATGACGTCGATCGCATTCTTGTTCTCGATGTTGATGTAGATCTTGCCCTTGCCGTCGCTCACGCCGCCTTCCGGGGCGTTGCCGCTCAGGACGACCTTGCCCACGACGTCGCCGGTCTTTGCGTTCACAACGACCGCCGTTCCGTCGGGCGTGCTGTGGTTGATCGAAAGGATCGTCTTGCTGAAGTCATCGTACATGATGCCGTCGAGGCGATTCACGCCCGCATGGACCTTCTTGATTAAGTGAAGGTCCTTCAGGTCGAACATCGTCAGCGTGGAATCGCCGCCGTTGGTCGTGAAGCCGAACCCTTCCTTGGACGCGAGTGCGATGCCGTGCATGCCGGGCGTGTCCGGGATGTCGCCGAGCACTTCGCCCGTGAGTCCGTTGACCACCATCACGTGCGTGCCGCGCGACACGAACACGCGACCCGTACCGGGCTCGGCCGTGAGGTAATCGGTGCCGCCCGTACCCTTGATGTCCCATTTCTGGACCGTGAACGTCTGCGCGGACGCCGCGGCCGGGATCGCCAGTGCAGCGGCGAGAAGCGCCAGGGCCGGCGTCATGCGAGAGGTAATGCGAACCATATCAACCTCGATGGGAGTGGGAGTCGATGCAAACCCGCAACACATATAGTACTACGCCTGGTGGCCTTCTGTTGGGTGCCGGTCCCGGGCGCTTCCGGCTATGTGAGCCCTACTTGCTCCACGGCGGCTTGACCCCGTTCATGCGCGCGTAGGCGATCAGCTGGCCGAGGTGCTCGTGGAGGTCGGAAATTTCGACGACATTCGAATTCTTCAACCATTCTGCGGCCCTGGTACGAACCGCTGTCACCTGGCAGCGATCAGCGGATAACTGTCGGACAATCGGCTCATTACCGAATTCCGGCACGGATGGTAATTATCCCCGATGGCACCTCCCACAGCCGCTGCACAGCTCAGGACGTTCCTGGCGAAGTACACGCCCGCAATGCACGCCCAGATGAAGGCGGCACATGCGAAGATGCGGAAGCTCGTGCCCGGGGCCGTCGAGAGGGAAGAAGCGGCCGCGCCGGCCTCGCTGATGAGGCGAGCAGCGCTCCTCCTCGGCCTTGTTCTTGCTCCGCCGCTCGCGGCGCAACGCGAGGCACGCATCACGCTCTCGGAGTTCATCTACAACTCCGCACCGTTCCCGAGCGCGCACGCCTCCACGATCGAGGAGACCGGCGGTGTGCTCGTCGCGGCCTGGTTCGGAGGATCGTCCGAAGGCGCGGCCGACGTCGGGATCTGGCTCTCGCGCAAAATCGATGGAAAGTGGACTGCGCCCGTCGAGGTTGCGAATGGCGCGCAAGGCGACGGCAAGCAGCTCCCGTGCTGGAATCCCGTGCTGTTCAAGCCGAAGGCCGGCGCGCTGACACTCTACTACAAGGTCGGGCCGAGTCCGCGAGAGTGGTGGGGGGAGGTGCGAACGTCCGCCGACGCTGGTCAAACGTGGAGCAAGGCGCGCAAACTCCCGGCCGGTATCCTCGGCCCGATCAAGAACAAACCCGTGCAGCTCGCGAACGGAACGATCGTGAGCCCGAGCAGCACCGAGTCGGGTGAGACGCCGCCCCGGTGGCGGATCCATTTCGAGCGCTCGAACGACCGCGGCACCACGTGGATTTCGATCGCACCGCCGGATGCGGCTGATGTCAACGCGATCCAGCCGACGATTCTCGTCCATCGGGAAGGGCGGCTGCAGGCGCTGGTCCGGACGCAGGCAGCGAAGATCTTCGAGACCTGGTCCATGGACAACGGCGCAACGTGGTCGCCGCTCGCTCCCACGGAGCTGCCGAACCCGAACGCGGGAATTGATGGAATCACGCTTCGAGACGGCCGAGAGTTGCTCGTGTTCAACCGCTCGGAAACCGAACGCACACCGTTGACCGTCGCGCTCTCGGCCGACGGAACGTCGTGGCACGACGTGCTCACTCTCGAAAAGGATCCGGGCGAATACTCATATCCCGCCGTGATTCAAACGCGCGACGGTCTCGTGCACATTACCTATACGTGGAAGCGCAGGCGCATCAAGCACGTCGTCATCGATCCAGGGACTTGAATATGAAAGACAAGATCGTGGTCATCACCGGAGCGAGCGGCGGGATCGGCGCCGCGACGGCCGAAGCCGTGGCGATGCGCGGCGCATCGGTTGTGCTCGTCGCCCGTCGCGCGGACGCACTCCAACGGGTCGCCGTGAAGTGCGGCGATGGAGCTCATGTGATCGTCGCCGACGTCACGCGGCGCGACGAGGTGCGCCGCGTCGTGAACGAGTCGCTCGCGAAAGTCGGCCGGATCGACGTCTGGATGAACAACGTCGGCCAGGGCATCACGCGGCAGCCGACGGAACTCACCGACGAGGACATCGACGAGGCGATGCGAGTCAACGTGAAGTCCGCGCTTTACGGAATGCAGGAGGTGCTCCCGCACTTCAAGTCGCGCAGAGAGGGACAGATCGTCAACGTCTCGTCGATGCTGGGGCGAGTCCCGTTCGCCGTCATCCGGTCGGCGTACAACGGCGCCAAGCACTACCTCAACGCGCTCACCGCGAACTTCCGGACCGAAGTCCAGGCGACTCATCCCGGGATCCAGTTCTCGATCGTCTCGCCGGGCGTCGTGCGCACGGACTTCGGGCTGAATGCACGGCACGGCGGGCCGGACTCGCGCACCTTTCCGGAATCGCAGAGCGCCGAAGAGGTTGCCGCGGTGATCGTCGACGTGATCGAGTCGCGCCTGCCGGACGCTTACACGCGAAAGGGTGCGCACGACCGCGTGGCAGGGTACTACGCGTCGCTCGGGACGGATCCGGCGTGAGCCAGTCGACCGATCGGGTCGGGTTCGTAACGGCCATCGGCCGGGCGCTGTTGCTCGAGTGCCCGCGATGCGGCACGCGCGGCATCCTCGACGGGTGGTTCAAGCTCAAGGAGCGCTGCACCGTCTGCGCGCTCGGCATGCATCGTGCGCCCGAAGACGACGAATGGTTCGGCGGATATTTCATCAACCTGATCACCTCGCAACTGCTGATGCTCCTCGTGGTGGTCGGATACGTGCTCTGGACCTGGCCCGCGGTGACGTGGGCCCGGGTCGAGGTGCTCGCCGTCGCCATGATCTTCGCCTCGGCGATCGTCTCCTATCCGTTCTCGAAGGTGATCTGGGTCGCGGTCGAGTTCGTGTTCGCAGAGCGCGCCGGCACGCAGAATCGCCGGCGGCCCTAGGGGTTCCCTCGCGACCCGGCGAGTCCGACATTGAGCCGATGAAGAAGAAAGCCGACGCGCCCAAGACGGCGCTCTGCTTCGGATGGATCGACGGCCAGGTGCGAACTCACGACGAGAAGACGTTCGTCCGGAAGTTCACGCCGCGGCGCGCGCGACCGGCAAACGGTGAAGATGGGCAAGCCGTAGGTTAATCGACGTCACCCCCATTTTCGGAGCTTGGCATGATCGGCCTCACACACCGGATGCGCTGGTTGCGGCGCGTCTTCGCCGCCGTCGCCGGCGCGACGTTTCTTGCGTCGCACGCCATGGCGCAGTCCCCCATTGGCCAGAGCGACCACGACCTGCTGACCACCGAGACGTACGTGCGTCCGCCGGCGGTGGTGGATCGCATCATCATGGCGCAGCGCACGGACATCACGTTCGTGCAGCCGAGCCCGGACCGGAAATGGTTCCTGAAGTCGCCGGGGCTCGATCGCGGCGACGTGGCGCAGTTCGGCAAGCCGCACATCTACCTGGGCGGCATACAGGTCGACGCGCACGCGAATCGCGCGCGGTCGCTCACGACCAGCACGCATCTCGGACTGATTCTCGTCGACCCCAGGACGAACACGACGAAGACGATCGAGACGCCGAAGGGCGCGTCGATTTCGTCGCAGGTCTGGTCACCGACGGGAACGCAGGTGGCGTACATCGCGAACTTCGACGACGCCTCGCACGTGTTCGTGGCGGATGTCGCGACGGGGAAGTCGGTGCAGGTCACGAAGACACCGCTGCTCGCGACGCTCGTGACGACCCTGGAATGGACCGCGGACGGGAAGAGCATCGTCGCGGTGGCGGTTCCCGAGGCCAGGGGTCCCGCACCGGTGCACGGCAAGAACGGAATCGAGGACGGACCGGAAGTGCGGCTCAGCGAATCGCGGGTGATTCCCCAGGCGATCCATCCGAGCCTGCTCGAGGATCCGCACGAGAAGGCGATGCTCAAGTACTACACGACCGGCCAAGTCGTGCTGATCGACGTGAAGACGAAGAGCGCGAGGAAGGTCGGCGTTCCGGGCATGATCCGCGCGGTGGACGCGTCGCCCGACGGCCAGTTCTTCCGCGTGACGCAGATGACGGAGCCGTTTTCGTATCTCGTGCCGGTGACGAACTTCGGTTCCGTACAGGAGCTGTGGGACTTGAGCGGCAAGGTCGTGGCGACGCTGAACAAACAGCCGTTGCGCGAAGGTGAGTCGGCCGGCGATGCCGACGTGCCGGCCGGCGGCGGACGCGGCGGGCCGCAGCAGACGGCGTCGGACACCGGGAAGCGGAACATCAATTGGAATCCCGTCGGCTCCGGACTCGTGTACTACGAATCGGTGTTTGCGGCTGGCGGGAATGGCGCCGGTGGTGCGACCGGTGTGGCTGCGGCGCCGGCTGGCGGCGGACGCGGTGGGCGCGGCGGCGGACGCGGCGGCGCGGCGGCACCGGCGGCCGCGGGGCGCGGCACGGCACCGGCGCGTCCGGCGCCGGCGAGCGTGCGCTACATGAACTGGGTGGCGCCGTACGGCGCCGGCGACACCAGGCTGATCTATGAAGGGAGCGGCCAACTCTCGAACGTCGCGTTCAGCTATGACGGCAAGACGATGTTCGTGAGCGACAGCGGTGCGGTGATCGTGCTGCGTTCGGCGGATCCTTCCAAGCGTTACAATCTCGGGCGCGGCGTGACGGTGCCGGCGGCCGGCGGCGGACGGGGCGGCGGCGGCGGTGCATTCGGCGCCGCGGGCGCCGACACGGGCACGACGAGAGGCGCGCTCGCCACAAAGCGCGGGCCGAACGGCGTGCCGGTCGTGATCGTCGCGAGCGACAACAAGACGGTCTATCTCTCCGGCACGCGCGCCCCGGGTGCGAATTGGGTGACGCAGGCTCCGCGTCCGTGGGTGGACAAGCTCGACTTCGAGGGCGGCACGCGCAATCGGCTGTTCGAGAGTCCGGCCGACACGTACGACGAGTTCGTCACCGCGCTCGACGACGACTACTCCGCGTACATCTACACGCACGAGTCGCCGACGGTGATCCAGGACGCGTACCTGCGCGACGCGAAGGCAGGGACGAGCACGCAGATCACGCATGCGAAGGACGTCGCGCCGGAGGTTTCCGGTGCGCAACACAAGCGAATCCAGGTCACCCGTCTGCGCGACGGGATCAAGTTCTGGGTGGATCTCACCTTGCCGGCGGACTGGAAGCCCGGCACGCGCCTCCCCGGAATCATCTGGTTCTATCCGCGTGAGTACACGACGCAGGCGGAGTACGATCGCTCGAGATATACGACGAACATCAACAAGTTTCCCGACACGCCGGCGCTTCGGCCCGCCTCGTCGACGAAGCTTTGGGTGACGCAGGGATACGCGGTGATAGAACCCGATTGCCCCATCATGGGCGATGCGGGGAAGATGAACGACAACTACTCGCGCGATCTCAGGGAAAACCTCGATGTGGTGATCAACGCGATGGTCGACCAGGGTTACGTCGATCGCGACAGGGTGGGCGTCGGCGGCCACAGCTACGGCGCCTTCAGTACGGTGAACGCACTGACGCTGACGCCGTACTTCAAGGCAGGCATTGCGGGCGACGGCATGTACAACCGGTCGCTGACACCGTTTGGGTTCCAGAGCGAACGCCGCAATTTCTTCGACGCGGAGCAGACGTACCTGGACATGTCGCCGTTCTATCGTGCCGACAAGATTTCAGGACCGCTCCTGATGTACCATTCGCTCGAGGACCAGAACGTGGGGACGGCGCCGATCAGTTCGATCCGCATGTTCCACGCCCTGCAGGGACTCGGTAAGCCGGCGGCGCTCTTCCTCTACCCGTACGAGGATCACAGCGTCGCGACGTACCAGACCGACCTCGATCAGTGGGCGCGGTGGTTTGCGTGGTTTGACATGTACGTGAAGAATCCCAAGGTTGAGACGAAGACGGTACCTTAATGAGCCCGTTGCGCTCTATGGTGGAAGTCTCGTAGCTATCGCCTGTCAGCTGCGAGACAACCACCGGGGCGACCGATCCTGCGGCCGGAGGCGATGTGACCCAAGACCAATGGACGGCGGTAGACCGCTATATCACCGATCAGCTCGTGCCGACCGACGCCGCGCTCGATGCGGCGCTCGCGTCGAGCGCGGCGAATGGGCTGCCGGCGATCAACGTCGCGCCGAACCAGGGGAAGCTGCTGGAGGTGCTCGCGCGCTCGATCGGCGCGAAACGCATCCTCGAGGTGGGCACACTCGGCGGATACAGCACGATATGGCTCGCGCGGGCGCTCGCGCCCGGCGGGAAGCTGATCACGCTCGAATATGAGCCGAAGCATGCGGAGGTCGCGCGCGTGAACATCGAGCGCGCCGGTCTCGCGGATCTCGTCGAGATCCGGCTCGGCAAGGCGATCGATTCGCTGCCGCGGATCGCCTCCGATGGAGGCGGGGCGTTCGACCTCGTTTTCATCGATGCCGACAAGCCCGGGAACGCGGACTATTTCGCGTGGGCGCTGAAGCTCACGCGCGTGGGTGGACTGATCATCGTGGACAACGTGGTGCGAAATGGCGATGTCATCGATCCGGCGGGGGACGCGAACGCCCGGGGCGCCCGCCGGCTGTTCGAAGCGATGGCGAAGGAGCCGAGGGTGAGCGCGACGGCGGTGCAGACCGTGGGCAGCAAGGGATACGACGGGTTCGCCATCGCCGTCGTGATCAAGTAGCCGCCGCATGCCGCGATACGTCGCACTGTTGCGCGGCATCAACCTCGGCGGTCACACCGTCAAGATGGATCGCCTCAGGCAACTTTTTGAGGAGCTCGGCCTCAAGAACGTCGAGACATTCATCGCCAGCGGGAACGTGATCTTCGAGTCCGCATCGAAGAGCCCTGCAGCCCTGGAGAAGAAGATCGCGGCGCATCTCGAAGAATCGCTCGGGTTCCCGGCGGCGACATTTCTTCGGACCGATCACGAACTTGCACGGGTGCTGGAGCACGAGGCGCTCGGGGATTTTGGGGCACAGTCCGTGTACATCGCGTTCCTGTTCGAGAAGCCGCCGAAGGAATCGCACGCGAAGCTGATGGCGCACGGAACGAAGAGCGACCAGTTCCACGTGAACGATCGCGAGGTTTACTGGGTATGCAGGACCCACATGAGCGATTCGCCGTTCTTCAGAGTGGGAATCGAGAAGGCGCTCGGCATGAAGGCGACCGTGCGGAACGCGACGACGGTCGCGAAGCTGGTCGGGAAGTATCCCAACAGACGGCAGGCGGTGGACGGCGGACGGCAGAAGTCACACAGCTCAAAACGGAAGGCGAAGTGATGCGCATCTTACGATTTGCCGTGCCTCTTCTCGCGACCCTCGTCGCCGGTGCGTGCGCGTTGCCCGGGAAGGCGACGGTGGAGGTTTCACCCAAGGTTTCGCTCACAGGGCCGAAGGTCGTGGCGATCATGGGGACGCGAACCGAGTTGGTCGCCGCGCTCGAGGACGCGCTAACCGAGCACGGCTTCACGTTCAGGCACTACCAGAACCGTGACCGCGTGACCGAGCCCCTCGGCCAGGTGAAGATGGGCGAGAGCACCGTGGACAACACCAAGTACGCCATCGAGGTGATACCCGACATCTTCGAACGCTGCTTGGGCGGCGGATTCCAGCTCACGTCGCTGAGAGTGTCCGTCGTCGACCGGTCGTCGAACGAACTGATGCTGCGCTCGACGGCAAACGGAAGGACGGAGAAATGTCCGCCGACCTCGGGGACGATTTTCCACGACATAGCGAACGCGATCAACGCAGCATGGCAGAAGTAACCGCGAGGTGATTCACATGATCAACGGACGGCAGCTCGCGACGCTCGTGCTCCTTCTTCCCGCAGCTGGTCTCGCGCAGGGAACGATGGCCGACTATCGGCGGGCGCAGGCGCAGGAGAAGCGCTATTCGCCGCTCGTCGTAGATTCGCCCGACGCGCCGTTGTGGGTCGAGGGAACATCCCGGTTCTGGTACCGGAAAACGGTGAAGGGCGGCAACGCGTTCGTGCTCGTGGACGCCGCGGTTCCCGAAAAGAAGCCGGCCTTCGATCACGACAGGCTCGCGGCGGGCATCAGCACCGCGAGTCACAAGCCGGTCACCGCGGTCACGCTGCCGTTCGCGACGTTCACCTTCGCCGACGACGCTCGCAGCATCTCGTTCATGGCGGACAGCGTGAACTGGAGCTGCACGCTGGCCGATTATCAGTGCACGCGCGGCGCCGCGCGTGCGACCGGAGGCGGTCGCGGCGGACGCGGAGGGGGCGCGGGCGGCGCGCCCACAGGAGGGGACGCGACGCGCCCGTCGCCCGACGGAAAACTTCTCGCGTACATCGACAACTACAACATCGCGATGCGGCCCGCGGGCTCCGCGGAAGGGACGCGCATCAGCACCGACGGATCGGAGGGGAATCCGTACACGCTTCAATCCGTGGTGTGGTCACCCAACTCGGCGATGCTCGCGGCGTATCGCGTGCGGCCCGGGTACCGCAGGTTGGTGCGGTACGTGGAATCGTCGCCCGTCGATCAGCTGCAGCCCAAGACCTTCGAGCGCTACTACCAGAAGCCAGGCGACGTGCTGGACTTGCAGCAGCCGTCGTTCTTCGACGTCGCGTCGAAACGTGAGATCGTCGTGGACAACGCGTTCTTCCCGAACCCGTACGATCTCTCGCGAATCGAATGGCGGAAGGACGGCAGGGCGTTCACGTTCGAGTACAATCAGCGCGGCCACCAACTGTACCGCGTGCTCGAAGTGGACGCCTCCAACGGACGCGTTCGCCCGCTCATGACGGAGACGTCGCAGACGTTCGTCGATTATCGGCGCGCGAACGTCGGGCTCGCCGACTCGGGCCGGCAGTTCCGCTTCGATCTCGACGACGGCAAAGAGTTCATCTGGATGTCGGAACGTGACGGCTGGGCGCACCTCTACATGGTCGACGGCGCGACCGGCGCGATCAAGAGCCAGATCACGAAGGGGAACTGGCTCGTGCGCGGCGTGCAGCGCGTGGACGAAGCCAACCAGCAGATCGTGTTCGGCGCAGGCGGAATGAACCCGAAGCAGGATCCGTACTTCCTGCAGTACTACCGGATCAACTTCGACGGCACCGGGCTCACTCCGCTCACCGACGCCGACGGCTATCACACCGTCACCTTCTCGCCGGACAACAAGTACTACGTGGATACGTGGTCGCGCGTCGACCTCGCCCCGGTCTCCCAGCTGCGGCGAACGAGCGACGCGAAAGTAATTCTCGATCTCGAGCGCGCCGACGCGACCGAGCTCGTCAAGGCCGGCTGGCGCGCCCCGGAAGTGTTCGTGTCGAAGGGCCGCGACGGCTCCTCGGACATTTGGGGCATCATCGTTCGGCCGACGACGTTCGATCCCAAGAAGAAATACCCGGTGATCGAGAACATCTACGCGGGGCCGCAGGGTTCATTCGTGCCGAAGACATTCGCCCCCTGGCTCGGCATGCAGGCGATCGCCGAACTCGGGTTCATCGTCGTGCAGATCGACGGAATGGGCACGGCCCACCGCTCGAAGGCGTTCCACGACGTCGCGTGGAAGAATCTCGGCGACGCGGGTTTCCCCGACCGGATTCTCTGGCACAAGGCCGCGGCGGCGAAGTATCCGTGGTACGACATCTCCCGCGTGGGGATCTACGGCGGATCGGCGGGCGGACAGAACTCGATGGGCGCGCTGCTCTTCCATCCGGAGTTCTACAAGGCCGCGGTATCGTTCGCCGGCTGCCACGACAACCGGATGGACAAGGTGTGGTGGAACGAGCTGTGGATGGGCTGGCCCGTCGGGCCGGAATACGAGGCGAGCTCGAACATGGTGAACGCCGGCAAGCTGCAGGGAAAGCTGCTGCTCGTCTGGGGCGAACTCGACACGAACGTCGATCCGTCGTCAAGCATGCAGGTGGTGAACGCGCTCATCAAGGCGAACAAGAGTTTCGACATGCTGGTCATGCCCGGCGAGGATCACCCGGCGGGCCGGCGAGGGGCGAGTGCACCGTACGGAGACCGGAAGGTCTGGGACTTCTTCGTGCACAACCTGCTCGGCGTGGAAACCCCGCGCTGGAACACCCTGCCCAACGGCATGCGCAATGCGGCGGACGGCAGCGGTGCAGGCAGCGGTGCAGGCAGCGGTGCAGGCAGCGGTGCAGGCAGCGGTGCAGGCAGCGGTGCAGGCAGCGGTGCAGGCAGCGGTGCAGGCAGCGGTTCGGGACTCTTCGGACCCAGCTGGGAGAGCGTGCTCGAGGGGTGGAATGCGCGGCGGCCGTAACTGCGTGCCGGTGTGACCAAGCCGGCGGCGCCGCGCTCCGAGGAGGAGCTCGACGCGCTGCTCGCGGCGCCGCGCGAGGCGACGATCGCGGCGCTCGCGCGCGCGCCGGGCGATATCATCGTGCTCGGCGCTGGCGGGAAGATGGGTCCGACGCTCGCGTGCATGGCGGCGCGCGCACGGGACGACGGTGGTTTGCACGGACGCATCATTGCCGTCTCGCGATTCTCCGCCGACGGTACCGAACAGTTCCTTCACCAGGCCGGCGTCGAGACGATCAAGTGCGACCTGCTGGACCGCGACGCGGTCGCGCGGCTCCCGGACGCTCCCAACGTCGTGTTCATGGCCGGGCAGAAATTCGGCACGCGCGATGCGCCGTCGCGCACGTGGATGATGAACGTCGTGGTGCCGTCGATCTGCGCCGAGCGCTATGCCGGCGCGCGAATCGTCGCATTCTCCACCGGAAATGTCTATCCGCTCACAGCGGTGGGCGGCGGTGGCTCGCGTGAAACGGACGCAACCGCGCCCGTTGGGGAATACGCGCAGACATGCGTGGGGCGCGAGCGCGTGTTCGAGCACTACGCCACATCGTGCGATACGAAAGTGGCGATCGTGCGTCTCAACTACGCGATCGCGCTTCGTTACGGCGTGCTCACCGATCTCGCGCTCAAGATCGCCTACGGCCACGCGATTCCGCTCGCGATGGGACACGTCAACGTGATCTGGCAGGGTGACGCGAATCGTATGGCGCTGGAACTGCTGCCGCATGCATCGAGGCCGCCGCTGATCGTGAACGTCACCGGCACCGCAACGTTGTCCGTGCGCGAACTCGCCACGGCGCTCGGCGCGCGGCTCGGGCGCGATCCGCGATTCGAGGGTGTCGAGGCGGCTGATGCGTTGCTGTCCAACACGGAACGAATGCGCTCCCTGCTCGGCGAGCCCGAGATGGATATCGGTACGCTGCTCGATTGGGTGGCGGACCGGGTCAAGCGCGAGCGGCCGCTGCTCGGCAGCGCGACGCACTTCGAAACGCGCGACGGGCAATTCTGATGGCCGCTCCGATGATCAGTGCGCGGGCGCAGCTCAAGTCGGGAGTCGTCATTCCCGCGCATCCCCTGGCGCTGACGCCGAGCAGGACACTCGACGAGCGGCGGCAGCGTGCACTTACGCGATACTATCTGGACGCCGGCGCCGGTGGAGTCGCCGTGGGTGTCCACACGACGCAGTTTGCGATTCGAGAGCCGCGGCACGGGATGTACCGGCCGGTGCTGGCGCTCGCCGCCGACACGGTGAGGGCTTCTCTCGCGAAACAACCCAGGCCGTTCGTGATGGTGGCCGGGCTGGTCGGAAAGACGGAGCAGGCAGTGGCGGAAGCGGAGATCGCGAAGGCGCTCGGCTACGACACGGGGCTGCTGAGTCTCGCCGCGCTCCCCGACGCGACCGACGCGGCGTTGATCAAGCATTGCCGATCGGTGGCCGAGGTGATGCCGCTGTTCGGATTCTATCTTCAGCCGGCGATGGGCGGCCGGGTGCTGAGCTACGAGTTCTGGCGCGAGTTTGCGGAGATCGAGAACGTATGGGCCGTGAAGATCGCGCCATTCGATCGCTACCGGACGCTGGATGCCATGCGCGGGATCGCCGAATCCGGGCGCGACGACATCGCGCTGTACACCGGGAACGACGACAACATCGTGAACGATCTCGTTGGTGAGTTCCCGGTGACGGTGGGCGGCGAACGGCGGATGAGAACGTTCGACGGTGGACTCCTGGGGCAGTGGGCAGTGTGGACGAGATCGGCCGTGGAGCTCCTGGCGCGCTGCAAGGCCGCACGCGCGGCGGGTGCGGTGTATTCGTCGCTGCTGCGCGAAGGCGCGGCGCTGACCGATGCGAACGCGGCGATCTTCGACTCCCCGCATTCGTTCGCGGGGTGCATCCCCGGGATTCACGAAGTGCTGCGCCGCCAGGGCCTGCTCGCCGGAGTCTGGTGCCTCGATACGGCTGAACGACTATCGCCGGGGCAGGAGGCCGAAATCGATCGCGTGTGCAGGTCGTATCCGTCGCTCACGGACGACGCGTTCGTGCGGGAAAATCGGGAAGCGTGGCTTCGCGCATGAGGGCGTCAGGTGCGGCGCCGACGCGCGATGACTATCCGCTGATCGTCCGATGGGCGCGGATCCTTCTCATGCTTGCTCTCATCCCGCTCTCATGGAATGCGTTTCACGATCGTTACGGGGAAGTACCGCTGCTCTCCGGAATCGACCTTGCGATCCACGAATTCGGCCACATGCTGTTCATGCTGTTCGGCATCGCGTTTCTGGGACGTACGATGGTGATCCTCGGCGGTTCGCTGACCCAGGTGGCGGTGCCGCTGATATTCATGCTTTACTTTCTTCGCAATCGCGACGGTGTGCGCGATCTGCATGCGGCGATGGTCTGTCTTTGGTGGACGTCGATGAACCTCTTGTCGGTGGCGATTTACTGCGCCGACGCAAGGGCCGGGGTTCTGATGCTGGTCAGCGGCGAGACCGGGCAGGAGAGCGACGGTCACGACTGGAACAACCTGCTGCGAATTTGGGGCGTTCTGAACAAGGACACGATAATCGCAGGAAAGATGCGCGGCGTGGCGTGGCTGCTGTGCGTCGTTAGCATCGTCGCTGGATTGATTGCCGCCTGGAATTCGGGCCGGCAGCGCGCACTTAACGAAAACTCAACCGGGTAGGCGCATGAGATATGTAATGAAGCAGAAGCTGTTCTCGTTCACGGACGATTACAAGATCACGGACGCGGACGGGAAGGACGTGTACTACGTGGACGGCAAGCTGCTCAGCCTGGGCAAGAACCTCTCGTTCCAGGACATGGAGCAACGAGAGCTCGCGCACATCCAGCAGAAGCTGCTCAATTGGGGGCTGACATTCGAGATCACGCACGACGGCGAGCTCGTGGCGGTGGTGAAGAAGGAACTGTTCACCTTCTTCCACTGCGTGTTCCATGTGGACGAGCCGGGGCACGACGCGCTCACGGCCGAGGGAAACTTCAACGACCACGAGTACGTGTTCACGCGGGCGGGCCAACAGGTGGCGTCGGTGTCGAAGCAGTGGTTCACCTTTGCCGATACGTACGGNNGTGATCGACGAGGCGTGCCACGGAGACCAGAACCGCCGATGACGACGGTGCACGTGGTCTCGCACACGCACTGGGACCGCGAGTGGTACCAGCCGGCGGTGCGATTCCGGCAACGGCTCGTCGCGCTGGTGGACGAGCTGATCGATTCGCCGGCGCTGTCGCATGCCGGTGCGAGCTTCCTGCTCGACGGACAGATGGCGGTGATCGAGGACTATCTGTCCGTGCGGCGCGAGCGCGCGGCCGAGCTGTCGATGCTGCTCAAGAGCGGAGTTATGGAGGCCGGGCCATGGTTCGTGCTCGCAGACGAACTGATTCCCGGCGGCGAGGCACTCGTGCGGAACCTGCTCACGGGACGGCGCACGCTGCGGCTTCTGCGTGCACTCGATCAATCGCCGCGCGTGCTCTACTGCCCCGACTCGTTCGGACATCCGGCGGCGCTGCCCACGCTCGCGCGCGGATTCGGGTTCGCGATGGTCATTGCCTGGCGCGGATTCGGCAGCGCGCGGTGGCCGCACGCGGATACGTGCACGTGGACGTCGCCGAGCGGGGAGCAGGTGCTCCTGTATCACCTGTCGCGAAGCGGATACGAACTCGGCGCGAACCTGCCGGCGGATCCTGGTGCGGCGCGCGAGCGATGGGCCGAGATCCGCGGCGAGCTGCTCTCGCGAAATGCCACGGGCGAGGCGCTGCTCCTCAACGGGGCTGATCATCACTCGCGCCAGCGGAATCAGGGCGAGGCGGTCGCAGCACTCGCCGCGGCTGCGGCGCCCGATGAGATCAAGCCGAGCTCGCTTGCCGCGTTTGCTTCGGAGGTCGTGCAGCGGGCGTCGCAGACGAAGCGATTGCCCGAGGTGGAAGGCGAACTTCGCGACTCCTACGGATTCACTTGGACGCTTTCCGGTACGCTCGCGACGCGAGCGCACCAGAAGCGGCGGAACGCGCAGCTCGAGCGGCTGCTGGTGCGCGATGCGGAGCCGTGGACCGCGCTCGCGGCGCGTGCCACGGCGCGCGGCGGCGCGCGGCGCTCGCTCGTCGAGGCGGCGTGGCGATCGCTGCTGCTGTGCCATCCGCATGACACCCTCTGCGGCTGTTCGACCGACGAGGTCGCGCGGGCGATGGACGCGCGGCTCGATGAGGCAAGATCACAGGGCGACGGGATTCGCGGCGACGCCTTGCTCGACCTGATCGGGCATCGCGAGGATGATGCGCGCGAGCGCCGCGCGGAGTGGAAAGCGATGGTCGTCGTGCGGAATCCATCTCCGCGTCAGCGCGGCGGCGTGGCGCTGCTCAGGCTGACGCAATTCATATCCGATGTTCCGGTGGGGCCCGGGTCGGCGGGGATGGATGCGGTCGTGTCGCCCTCTGCGAAGCGGACACCTGCCGTGGCGGAGTTCCCGGCGATTCAGGTCCTGTCGAAAACGGAGGAGAACGAGCGAACGGAATCGCCGCGGCACTATCCGGACGACGATCTTGTGACTGCGTACGAGGTGGCGGCGTGGATTCCCGAAGTGCCCGCGTATGGAACGCGCTGCTTCGCGCACACGTCGCGCAATCGGGCCGCCGCGATTCCAAACGCGGCGAGCGCCAAAGGGAAGGAACTGACCAACGGCCGCGTATCCGTGCGGGTGCACGACGATGGCCGCGTCGAGTTCGTCGATATTGGCACGGGCCGCTCGGTGTCCAACCTGCTGCAGTGGGAGAGCCGCATCGACCTCGGCGATACGTACACACCGTCCGTTCGCGGAACGAAGTTCGCGCCGAAATTCATGGGCGTTCGCGTCCTGCATCGCGGGCCCGTGCGCGCCGCGCTCGAAACGAAATGGGAGTTCCGCGAAAAGACGGAGCGAGTGGTGGCGATAGTCCGGCTCATCGTCGATGCCGACGCGCCCTGGCTTCGAATCCACGTTGCAGGAAGCAACGCGGCGAACGACCACCGGCTGAGACTTCGGATCGCGACGGACGCGGCGCAGGCGCGCGTCGTGGCGGATGCGATGTTCGGGCCGGTGGAGCGCAGGCCGATTTCGGCATCGCCAGCAGACCTGAAGATGGAAACGCCGCCGAGGACCGCTCCGCTGCATCGCTACGTGACGCTGTTCGGCGCGTCGCTCGGCGCGACCGTGTTTTCCGATGGACTGGCGGAGTATGAAGCAGATGACGACGGCGGCGTCGCGGTGACGCTGCTGCGGTCGGTCGGCGACCTCTCACGTGCCGACATCCCCGAGCGACCCGGGCACGCGGGATGGCCGACGCCGACACCGGGGGCGCAGTGCCGCGGACCGTTCGGCTCGGAACTCGCCGTGATGCTGCACGGCGCGCGGAGCGCGGCGACGATCGATTCCATCGAGTGCGTCGCGGATGACATCCTCCTGCCGCTCTCGGGCGCCACACTGCGGTCGGCGCTCGAGAATCCGGGCGCGTTCAAGGGAATCGCGCTGGACGGGGAGGGGCTCGCGTTCTCGTGCGCGAAGGAGAGCGAGGACGGCCGGTGGCTCGTGCTTCGCTGCGTAAATCTGCTGGATGAAGCGCGCGCGGGCTCATGGACGCTCGGCGCGCCGATCGTCGAAGCGCAGCTTGCGCGGCTCGACGAGACCGTCATCGAGGCCGCGCAGGCGGACGGCTCAGTCGTGCGCTTTCTCGCCGCGCCGCGCGCGGTGGTGACGATCCTCGTTCGGTAGGCGATCCGATCAGGCGGATTTCGGCGGGTTCATGAAGCCCGTTGCCGTCTCGATCTGACCGGTCGGCCCGAAGACGAAGACGTTTGTTTCGCGGGCGCGCTCGTTTCCGTCAGGTCCGACGACGGCGAAGTCCGCCAGCACCGTACCCTGGCAGTGCCGCACGCCGCCGCTGCGCCGGCGTTGATCTCATCGGCCACCACGTTGGAGAAGAGCGAGAGCTGATAGCGCCAGCCCTGGATGTGTTGGTCGCGAATAGCTGCGTCGCTGAGTTCATGTGTCAGCGTCAGGCGCGTGGCGCCGCGCTCGGCCGCGAGCTGGATCGTCACGCGCGAGCTTCCGGCCGGGATCGGGTTGCCGCTCACGTAGCCGTACGTGAAGACGATGCGCTCGGGTGGATGCACCTCGATCACTTCGCCGGAGACTTCAGTGCCCTCCGGATACTTGATGCAGATCCTGCCGCCGGGGCGGGAATCGATGGTGGAGCCCGCGCCCCACCAGTTTGCCCAGCGGGACGAGTCGGTGAAGTACCGGAAGACCGCTTCGCGCGGAGCGTTGATGACGATGGTGCGATCGAGACGATGGGCGAGTGCAGACATGTGTTCCCTCATTTTTCCGGTTCCAATCAATTCGCCGGCAGTCATACCGGGTTCAGTCGCAGCGGGCGAGCCCGTGGGTGTCGATCCGGAACGGTATGATCATGCCGAGCGGCGTGATCGCCGCCCGCACACGCTCGACGGAGTTGTCGGCGGAGATCACCAGCACGCAGCCGCCGCCGGACGCGCCCATCGCCTTCGATCCGAGCGCGCCGTTCGCGTACGCCCGGCTCACGATCTCATCGATCAGCGGCGTGGGAATGGCGGGATGCAGCGCGCGCTGATGACGCCAGTGCTCGCCGACCAGCGTGCCCACGCCGTCGAGGTCGCCCGCCTCGAGAGAACTGCAGATCTCCCCGGCAAGCGTGCGCATCCTCGCGAGCGAGATGACCACGCGCGGATCGCGATCGGCATACGCGCGCAGGACTTCCGTGATGTTACCGCCGGAGATGCGCGATTCGCCCGTATACAGCAGCAAGGATCGTCGCTCAAACTCCGCCCGCGTTTCAGCGGACAGCGCGATGCGGCGCACTTCGACCTTGCTCGAGAACGTGAGCGCGAGCGCGCCTCCGTGCGTGCACGCGTAGTGATCCTGACGGCCGCCGGCGATGCCGAGCTCCTCGACCTCGATGCGCCGCCCCTCCTCCGCGATCGCGCAATGGTCCCAAGGTTCGTCACGCCATACGGCGAACGCACCGAGCAACGCCGCGCTCGCGGCCGACGAGCCGCCGAGCCCCGCACCCAGCGGGAAATCGCTCTCGAGCGACCCGCGAACACCGGCGATGCCCGCGCGCCGGAACGCAGCCTGCATCAGCGGCGCATCCGCGCTCGACGACGCGGCGACTTCACCGTTCGCGCTGAGCGTCGCGGTCGCGTAGCGGTCGATCGCGAGATTGCAGACGAAGCCGCCCTCGTTTTCGCAGTATGGGGGGACGTCGGTCCACCCGCCGCCGAGGTCGATTCGAGTTGGTGCGCGGACTTTCACGGTCTTCATTCAGGGACTCTCAACTGCGTTCGCCCAATTGACGCGCGAATGGGGCGTGTTGTCCCGCGAGTGAATCGCGCAGCCGGTCGCCGATCAGTGTAACCGCGAGGACGGTCACGATCAGCGCAACACCCGGCGCGAGCGCCACCCATGGCGCCGAAACGATGAGGTCGCGTCCGCCCGCGATCATGTTGCCCCAGCTCGGGCGCGGCGGCTGAATGCCGAGTCCGAGGAACGAGAGTCCGCTCTCGAGCAGGATCGCGTTGCCGACGCCGAGGGTTGTCGCGACGATCGCGGGACCGACGGCGTTGGGGAGCACGTGACGCCAGAGCACCTGCCAGTGCGAGACGCCGAGTGCCTGCGCCGCCTCGACGAAGGGCCTCGCGCGGACGCCAAGCACCTCGCCGCGCACGATGCGCGCGACGCCCATCCAGCCGGTTGCACCGAGGACGACGAGGACCGTGAGCAGTCCCGGCTGCCAGAGCGCGGCACAGACGAGCAGCAGCACGAGCCTCGGGATTGCGAGCAGGGAGTCGGCGAACGCCATCGTGATGCGATCGGTGATGCCGCCGCGCCATGCCGCGAGCGCGCCGGCGATCGTGCCGATGGCGGCGGCGATCAGCGACCCGCCCACCCCGAGCGCGAGCGACACGCGCGCGGCGAGCATCATGCGAACGAAGAGATCGCGGCCGAAGCGGTCGGTGCCGAGCAAGTGCCAGGTGCCGCCGGCGTCGCGGCTGAACGGCGGAATCAGCCGGAGCGCGAGCACGTCGCCGATCGCGAGCGGGTCCTGCCGTGAAAGCATCGGCACGAGCGCGGCCGCGCCGAGAATCAGCAGGAGCATCACGACGGCGCCCGAGGTGACACGATCGGCAGCGAGAATGCGCCTCATGCCGGTTTCGCCATGCGGCGCGGATCCAGCAGCGGCAGCGCGACGTCGGCCGCGAAGTTCGCGAAGATCACCACGGCGGCGTAGAACACCGTCGCGCCCATGACCACGGGATAGTCGCGCGCCTGTATCGCAACGAGCATGGCCTTGCCGAGGCCGGGCCACGCGAACACCGACTCCACGAACACCGATCCGGCGACGAGACCGGGCAGCGAGAGAGCGCCGAGCACGACGAGTTGCGGCGTGATGTTTCGCAGCACGTGCCTGCCATATACGCGCGAGGGGCGCGCCCCCTTCGCGCGCGCGGTGCCGACCCAGCCTTCGTGCAGCACGTCGGCGACGGCGCTGCGCGAATACCGCGCGATGCCCGCGGCGCCGACGGCCGCGAGCGTCACGACGGGCAGCACCGCGTGTCGCACGAGATCGAGAAAGCCCGCCCATCCGTGCAGCACCCCGCCGGGGGTTCGAATGCCGAACGCGGGGAGTCGCAGGGCCTGCGGGAGTCCGAGCGTCGCAGCGCCGTACGTGAACACTGCGACGAGCGCGAGCGCTATCCAGAACGTCGGTGCAGCGTAGACCGCGGTCGTGAGCACCGTGGTGAGATGGTCGAGCGCACGTCCGCGACGCGCGGCCTGGAACATTCCGAGCGGGACGCCGATCAGGAACGTCAGCAGTAGAGAGATGCCGCCGAGCGCGACGGACACGGGTGCCGCGTCGAGGAGAAGGCGGCTCACGGGCTGTCGCGATGCAAAGCTCTCGCCGAGGTTGCCCCTGACCACCGCTCCCGCCCAGCGTGCATATTGGATTACGAGCGGGCGATCGAGTCCGAGATCGGTGCGCAGCCGCGCGGCATCACCCGCCGTCGCCGTGGGCGGAACGAGAAACTCGGCGGGATCGCCGGGCGCCATCCGAATGAGCACGAAGATGAGCGTGACGACCAGCCAGAAGAGCACGAGGGCATTGGCGACGCGTCGCGCGACGACGGACATTTCATTTTGCACGGGTTGATAATGCTCGCGCGCACCCGCACGTCAATCACATCGGTGATGTGGGCAGGCCTTGCGGCCGGCGCGATCGCGTGTGTGGCATCTCCGCGTCCGGCCGGTGTGGTGGTGTACGCGTCGGGCACGGACCTCGAGTCGGGCAATCCGCTCGTGACGATTCATCCGCTCTCGCGCCAGGTGCAGCGGTTCGCACTGTTCACGACTCTCGCGCGATACGACAGCGCGCTGGCGCCGGAGCCGTACGCTGCGACGTCCTGGAGCTTCAGCGCGGACCGGGGGGAGCTGACGTTCCGGCTGGTGAACGGGCTGCGATGGCACGACGGAAAGCCGACGACCTCACGCGACGTGGCCTTCACGCTCCTCGCCGCCCGCGATCCGCGAACGGGATACGCGCGAGCGGGCGATTTGGCCGCGCTCGATACGGTGTTCACGCCGGACGACTCGACCGCCGTGCTGCGCTTCAGCGCGGCGCCACCCGGATTCCCGCTCGTGCTCTGCGAGCTGCCCGTTTTGCCGGAACACCTGCTCCGCGATGTGCAGCGAGCCGACATGCGGCGAGCGGCGTTCAATCTCGCGCCGGTGGGGAACGGGCCGTTCAAGTTCGTCGAGCGCGTCGCCGGGCAGCGCTGGGTGTTCGCGCGGAACGATGTGTTTCCGGCGGCGCTCGGCGGGCCGCCTCGAGTGGACCAGCTCGTGATTGCCGTGGTGGACGAGCCGGCGACGAAGTTTGCCGGGCTTGCCAGCGGAGACCTCGACTTCGCGGGCATCGCGCCGTCCATGGCCGCGCTCGCCGAGCGCGATCCGACGATGCGGGTGCTCGACTATCCGGTGCTGCAGGAGTCGGGGCTGCTGTTCAACACGCATCGCGCGCCGTTCGACGACGTGCGCGTGCGTCGTGCGTTCGATCTCTCCATCGATCGCGAGCGGATTGTGAAGGCAGCGCTCGCGGGATACGGGCGCTCGGCCTCCGGCCCGGTGGCGCCGGAGAGTCCGTTCGCACTCGCGCGGGAGAGCATGCGGAACCCGCGCGCCGCCGATTCACTCCTCGACGCGGCCGGCTGGCGCCGCACGCCTGACGGTACGCGAGCCCGGGACGGAAGGCCGATGGCGATCGAATTGCTGACGGTTGGAAGTGGCGATCAGGCGGTGGAGCAGCTCGTGCAGGCCGACTTGGCGGAACGCGGCGTCAGGATGGAGATCCGCGTGGTGGAGTTCGGCGCGTTTCTCGCCCGGGTGCGCGCCGTGCCCAAGACGTTCGATCTGCTGTTCACCGGCATCCCGGGAGACCTTTCGCTCGCGTACCTTAGCGCGATGTATGACGGCCGCCAGCGCGGGAGCGCGCTGGACTTTGCGGACTTCCACTCGCCGCGGCTCGATTCGCTATTCGCGCGGACGCGCACGGCGACGACGCGCGAGACAACGGTCGCGGCCTGGCACGATGTGCAGGCCGAGCTCGCGCGTGACCAGCCGGCCGCGTGGCTCTATCATTCGCGCGGCCTTCAGGGGATCGCACGCCGCATGCAGGGCGTGCGCATGGACCTGCGCGGTGAGCTCGCGTCGCTCTCGCGGTGGAACGTCGCGGCCGCGCCCGGTTCGCGCTGACCATGCTCCTTCTCGATCCTGCACGATTGAACGAGCGGCGGGCGGCGGCGGCCGCGAACGGGCCGCTGGCAGCGCTCGCGGACTCGATCGCCGCCGACCTCGACGTCGTGATGAGCCGGGAGCTCTACGTGCCGAAGGAGAAGGCGCTGCTCTCGCGAGCAGGCGGCCGCTGCGAGGACGACGGTACGCAGCTCGAATTCGACCCGTACTCGCCGGACGAACATCGCTGTCCGCTCTGCCGCCGGGTCTACACCGGAGCGTTTCACCACCGGTGGTGGGTCTACTGGTATCAGCTCTGGCTCGCGGAGCGAGGCGTGCACGCGGCGCTGCTGAACCTGCTGCGCGGCGAGGCGCGGCACGGCGCGCTGGCCCGCGACATCGCGCGGCGCTACTGCACGATGTACACAGCCTATCCCAATCGCGACAACGTGCTCGGGCCGACGAGACTTTTCTTCAGCACATATCTGGAGTCGATCTGGCTGCTCCAGCTGTGCGTGCTGGCGGACTTGCTCGAGAGCGCCGGTGATCGCTCAACGGCGATCGAAGTGCGCGAACGAATCGTGCGCCCGAGTGCGGCGCTGATCTCGCAATACGATGAAGGGATGTCGAATCGCCAGGTGTGGAACAACGCGGCGATGATGGCGGCGGCGCTGCTGCTCGGCGATCGGGCGACGGCCGAGAACGTCGTGCATGCGCCTGCAGGAGTCGAGACGCATCTCGCAGAGGGACTGCTCGACGACGGGACGTGGTACGAGGGCGAGAACTATCATCTCTTCGCGCATCGCGGTCTCTGGTACTGCGTCGTGCTTGCCGAGACGGCGGGGATCGAAATCGATCCGAAGCTGCGAGCACGATTCGAGCAGGGGTTCGCGGCGCCGTTCGCCACCGCGTTTCCCGACTTCACGCTGCCGTCGCGCAAGGATTCGCAATACGCGATTTCGCTCCGGCAGCCGCGGTTCGCGGAACTGTGCGAGCTCGGGCTCGCGCGCTCGGATGATGAGCGACTGACCGGCGCGCTCGCCGAGCTGTATGCGGACGGGGTGCCGCGCGGCGACACCAATCGTGCGCGTTCGACCGCCGATGTCGAGCGTAACCTTCCCGGCACCGGCCTCACGCGTGCGGACCTGGGCTGGCGATCGCTCCTCCATGCACGAGCGAAACTTCCGCCGCTCGAGCGCCGCGCGCCGCGATCGGCCCACCTGGCGGGCCAGGGAATCAGCGTATTCCGGCGCGACGGCGGCGCGGTGTACGTCGCGCTCGACTGGGGACAGTCCGGCGGCGGGCACGGACATCCTGACCGGCTGAACGTGCTGTTCGTGCAGGGCGCCACGCGCTGGCTCGACGACATGGGCACGGGGTCGTACGTGGATTCGTCGCTGCACTGGTATCGGAGCACGCTCGCGCACAACGCGCCGATGATCAACGGGCACTCGCAGCTGCGGATCGACGGCACCCTGCTCGCGCACGACGAGCGCGGCAGCGTGGGGTGGAGCTTCGCCGAGGCCAACGGGCTGGCTCCGGGCGTGCGGGTCACGCGCGCAGTGATCGTGACGCCGGACTATTTCATTGATGAGATCCGGTGGAGCGCGGACACCAGCGTGCAATTCGATCTGCCGATCCATTTCGATGGCGAGCCAAGCGGCATAGCGCTCGCTGGGGGGAAGTCGCTCGAGGGCGGCGACGGGCTCGAGGATGGATTCGAGTTCGTGCGATGCGTCGGCGCAGGCGAGGTCGGCGCGATGCATCCAGTGCAGCTCGTTGGCCGGCGCGATGGGAGGAGTGCGCGCGCTTTCGTATGCGCGGACGGCGCATCGCGTTGGTTTCGCGCCGAGGCCCCGGGACAGCCGGCGCGCGAGACGAGAGCATTTCATCTCGTGCGGTGCGAGGGAATGAGCGGGGCAATTCGAAGCGTGTGGGCCTGGTCGCCACGCGTGGATGCGGTGCAATTCGAGCATGAGAGGGTGGAGATCGCGCTTGGAAACGAAAGACACGTTCACCAGCAGACCGATCGGCATTGGCAGATGGAGTTGACCGTGGGCGGTGCGCGCAGCGGCATCGAACTGACGGGGTGGACTCCCGGGAACCAGCCCGGCATCGGCGATCGCGCCGCGCGCATGCGGCCGCGGCAGATGGTGCGAAGGTCGGCGCGCAAACCGATTCAGCTGCCGCGTTCCGGATTGGCGGCGTTCGATCTTGGAGAGGGGAACTACCGGCGTTCGGAGGAATCCTGGGACGAGGCCGGGCGCCCGAGCGCGCGCGTGACGGTGGGCTCGAGTGCGGACGAACTGATCGTGGAGGCGAGCGTGAGCACCGGCGACCTCGTGCTCGTGCCTGCGAACGCATCGAACCCGTACGACAACGAGCATGCGGACATCAACGGTCACGGCGTGCAGCTGTACATTCGAACGTTATTCGACGCCGGGGCATGGGTTATCGTTCCGGCGGAGGACACGTCGATCGCGAGGGTTCGGCCGATAGAGGGGTGGGGCCATCTCGCCGTCCGGGGTGCGACGTGGTCCAGAACCGATGACGGATTCTCGATTCGCGTGCGCGTCGCGCTGCCGCCCCTTCCGGCCGAGTATCCCAAAGGTGCGTACCCGGTCTCGATCGACGTGCTGGTGAACGATGCGGCTCCCGGACGCGAGCGGCGGCGCGGGCAGCTCGTGCTGAGTGGCGCGCAGGGGGAGTTCGTGTACCTGCGCGGCGACCGGCACGACGGCGCGCGGCTGCTGCCTTTCATGATCGTCGACTAGTGCCGCTTTCCCGGTTGCGTATGTTCAAGCCATGTCCGACTCGAAGTCTGGAGAGAAAAAGATGCGACGTGTCTTTGCGATGAGCGCCCCGGTTGCCGTTCTGGCGCTCTGTGTTCTTTCGCCCCTGAATGCGATCGCGCAGGCGACCGTGCTCAAGGTGATCGGCAGCGACAGCGTGCCGGTGCCGTTCGCGTGGGTATCCGTCGAGGGCGCGGCCAATATCACCAACGAGCAGGGCCAGGTCTCACTCGGCGCGGCGCGGCGGAAGTCGATAGCCGTCGAGGTGAGGCGGATCGGCTATCAGCCGTGGCTCGGAAAGCTCGACCTCCCTGATTCGGCGGCCGTGCTGACGGTCACGCTGCCCCGGCTCACTCAGACGCTGGCTTCCGTCGTGGTCGCGACCGCGGCGGCCAAGCGCCGCCTGCAGCTGACGGGGTTCTACGACCGATGGCTCATGCGGCAGAAGGGCGCGCTGAACGCCATCTTCATCGGGCCGGAGGAGATCGAGAAGCGGCACCCGACGCACACCAGCGACCTGCTCTTCGGCGTCAACGGCGTGTCCATGATGAACGGGTCGGACGGCGCCATGTGCGCGAAGGGCAGCGGCGGCTCGTGCTTCATGACCGTGCTGGTCGACGGCAGCGTGCTTCGCAACACGACCCTCAGCTGCACCCTGCCATCCAACTCTCCGCTTGGTCGCGGGGCGACGGCGAAGGCGAGCCCCGGGCCGGACATCAACCAATACCTCGACGCCGCCAACGTCGCAGCGATCGAAGTGTACGCCCGCGGTGCGACCATGCCGGCGAGCCTGCAGGCAGCGGACAACTCGTGCGGAGTGATCGCCGTCTGGACCGGAAGTCGGCGATAGCACGATGGAGCCACAAGACGAATGGGCCGCGCGCGCGGCCGAGCTCCTGCCGACCGGCGCCTCGACCGGGAGCAAGCGGCCGGAGGCAGTTTATGGAACCGCAGAGCCCTCAGGCCCGACGCACTTCGTCCATGCCTCCGGCTGCCGCATCGCGACCACCGACGGCCGCGAACTCGTCGACTGCACGATGGCGCTCGGCGCGGTCGCGATCGGATACGGCGAACCCAAGATCACACGCGCCGTCCTGGATACCGTCGCGCAGGGAACGGTGTCGGGTCTCTCGCACGTGCTCGAAGTGGAAGTCGCAGAGCGGTTTTGCAACGTGGTGCCGTGCGCGGAGCGCGTGCAGTTCCTGAAGACGGGCGCCGAGGCGATGAGCGCGGCGGTGCGCATCGCACGCACGTACACGGGGCGCGACGTGGTCATCGGGAGCGGCTACTTCGGCTGGCACGACTGGTGCTCGACGCAGCCAGGCGTTCCCGAGCACGTGAAACGCGATTATCGCCCGGTGCCGTTCGACGACATCCCGGCGCTGGAGAGCGCGGTGCGCGGCGCCGGCGACCAGCTCGCCGCGATCGCCATCGAACCCGTAGTCGAGCGCATGGCGTCACCCGAATGGATCGCGCGGGCACGAGCGCTGTGCGACGCGAGCGGCGCCGCACTGATCTTCGACGAAATGAAGACGGGGTTCCGCCTCGCCACCGGCGGATATCAGCAAGTCTCGGGCGTGACACCCGATCTTGCGGCGTTCGGCAAGGCGCTCGCGAACGGCTTTCCGCTCGCGGCTGTCTGCGGCCGCGCCGAGCTGATGGACTGCCTCAAGCGCACATGGGTCTCGTCGACGCTCGCGAGTGAGGGGTCGGCGCTCGCCGCGGCCATGGGTGTGCTCGACTGGCACGAGAACGTCGAAGTGAGCGACGAGCTGGCACGCATCGGCCGCGAGATGCGCGAGCTCGTTTCGGGCGCGCTGAAGGCGAGCGGGCTCGCCGGCATCAGCATGCACGGGATCGATCCGATGTGGTTCATGAAGTTCGAATCGCCCGAGGCTGAGCAGCGATTCGTGTCGCTGGCCGCGGAACACGGCGCGCTGTTCAAGCGCGGCGCCTACAACTTCGCCGCGCTCGCACACGACGAAGACGCGCTCGTGGACATCGAGGCGGCCGCGAGCAACGCGTTCGTCGCGATGCGGCAGGAGCAGGAGGACGGGTGAACGAACCGCTCATCGACTGTCATGCGCACTTCCTTCACGCGTTCTGCGGGCGCAGCGACTGGCAGGATGTGAACGCCGCCCGTTTCCGCGCCGGCGAAAAGATCGGCGTGACCTGTCACGTGGCGTCGATGCTCGGCACGTACGGTTTCATGTCGCCGACGTACTTCCCGTCGCCGGATGACGTGACGGCCGGAAACGACGCGATGCTCGCGATGTGCAGGAGCGAAGGCAAGCGCGTGCGGATGATGGTGACCGTGAATCCCAATCACACCGGGCACGCGCTCGAGGAAATCGAGCGCTGCGTCGCGGCGGGGGCGATCGGCGTGAAGCTGCTCGCGAGCCGCCGCGCCGACGACCGGCTGCTCGATCCGGTCTGCACACTCGCCGCGATGCGCGGCCTGCCGGTTCTTCATCATATCTGGCAGCACCGCCGCCGCGAGTGGCCGAATCAGGAGATCTCCGACGGCGCGGATCTCGCGCGCCTCGCCGCGCGGCACCCGACGGTGATCTTCATCCTCGCGCACATCGGCGGCGGCGGTGACTACGCGCACACGTTCCACGCGCTCGGGGATTCGCCGAACATCCATCCCGACCTCTCCGGCAGCGGTGTCGACCGCGGAATGCTCGATGACGCGATCAAGGCCGTCGGCGCGCGCCGGCTGCTCTGGGGAAGCGACGTTACGATGTGCACCGGGCTCGCGAAACTGCGCGCGCTCGAGACGACCGGACTGCTCAGCGCGGATGACTTGAAGGACATTCGCTGGCGCAACGCGGCGCGGATCTTCCGTGCCGGTTCGTTCGATGGCGCGGCATGATCGACGTCAACGCGCTGGTCGGGCCGTACCCGTTCCGGGCCGTGCCGCATCCGGCTCCCGATGTTCTCGTGCGCGTGCTCGATCGCGAAAAAGTCGAGCGTGCGTGGGTCGGACATCTTCCCTCGGCGTTTCATCGTGATCCGGCGGCCGGCAACGCCGAGCTGTTCGCCGCCCTGAAACCGCACGCCCAGCGCCTGCGAGCCGTTCCGGCGATCAGGCCCGACTGGCCGCGATGGGAGAAGGCGCTGAAGGATGCTCGCGACTCAGGTGCGGCCGCCGTGCGCGCGTATCCACCGCAGTGGCAACTCGGCCCGCACGATGCCGCGATGGCCGAGCTCGCGATCGCCTGCGGCGAGGCGAAACTGCCGCTCGTGCTGACGGTGAAGTTCGAGGATCTCCGCCAGCGTCACCCTCTCGATGTGGCCGGCGATCTCACCGCAGCGGCGATCCGTTCACTCGCGCGATCGGGAAGCGGCGTGCGACTCGTCGTGACCGCCGCCGGCCGTGAGATGATCGAGGAAGTTCATTGGGGCCTGACTCCAGTCGAACAGGAGCGGGTTCTTTGGGACATCTCATGGGTCTGGGGGCCGCCGGAGGACCATCTCGCGAAGCTGTTCCGCACGATCGGCTCGCGGAGATTCGTGTACGGCACGCATTGGCCGCTGCGGCTCACGCAGACGCCGCGCGCCAACCTCGATCTCCTTCCCGACGAACTCAGCGGCGCGACGCTCGGCGATCCCGAAACGTTCTAGGCCTCGGGGCGTTCAGGGCGCGCACGCGTTTCCGCCGCGGCCGCCGCCACCACCACCCGCGCGTCCGGCGGCAGGCGCCGGAACGACGGTATCGCGCGGCCAGGCGTTGTCGGCCGTGTCTCGATCCGGGAACCGGCAGCCGGGATCCAGCTTCACGCGCACGATCTTTCGCGGGCCGAAGTTCAGCTCGGCCTTGAACGTCTTGCTCCCGCTGAACCACACGTCCACCGGCCAGGTCACGATCGCTGTCGCGCTGTCGATCATCTTGCTGTTGGGCATCGGCCGGATCGGGCGTCCCTTCGGTTCGAACTGCACCTTCAACACGACGGGTGCCGGCATCTGCCCATCCTGCCGCACCGTGACGGTGGTCTTACCGCCGGCCGTCGTCACGCCGCTGACCGAACCGTCCACCGATTCAGTGGTGAAGAGCCAGTAGTACCAGAACCAGCCCAGGTCCTTCTGTTTGTCCTTGAGCGCGTTGCTCATGAAGAAGGCGTAGTCCCACGGCGACGGATGCCTGAATCGCCACGTCTTCGCGTAGTCGCTCATCGCCTTCCACACGGCGGTGTCGCCGACGACGCCGCCGAGCATCGAAAGCATCATCGGCGCCTTCGAGTATGCCTGAAACGAGTACATCGGGCCGCCATAGTTCGCGTCCCACATGAGCGGCGCCTCCTGCTCATTGCCGCTCGTGCGACCGTAGAACTGTCCCGGGCCGTCGAGGTTCGCGGGCTGCTTCCGCGAGTCGAAACCCGAGAGCGAGTTCATGTACTGGTTGAATCCCTCGTCCATAAAGCCGTACCACGTTTCGTTCGTGCCGACCATCATCGGCCACCACTGATGTCCGGTCTCGTGGTCCGACGCGCCGACGCTCGACATGATGAACATCGGATATTCCATGCCGCCCTCGGGGCCATCCACCATCGTGAGCACGGGGAATGCGTACGGCATCCAGAGTTTCGAGTAGAACTCGAGGGCGTGCCGCGTGGTCGGCCCGCCGTTCGCGTACTGCGT